>NZ_REFU01000001.1:3189065-3507972 GCF_003688915.1 Rhodococcus sp. SBT000017 | reverse complement strand
AGCGGGGTGAGCACGTAGACCCGCTTTGCCCGTCTTTTCACGAGCAGTTCGGGACCGGCGTCCTCGGCGATGAGTCCGTCTTCTTGAAGTCGACGGAGTGCCGGGTACAGCGATCCGTACGAAAACGCTCGAAAAGCTCCGAGCAGGCCGGTCAGCCGCTTGCGGAGCTCGTAGCCGTGCATGGGTGATTGGAGAAGCAAACCGAGAATTGCGAGCTCGAGCATGCAACTCCCCCTTCTCTGTTCTTTTTGTGATCACAACACGGCGATGCGATTGACTGCACTATCGAAGAATGTATCGCGCCGATACATTGATTGACAAGCCGGTGCCCGGTTCGTGTCTCTCCCCGATCGAGTGTCGCGCATGCTTCTGTGCGATCTCCGTCTCTTGCCGGCTCCCAGGGGCTGACCATGTCGGCACAGGTGGAGTGTTGTTTCCGGAGGCTCGATCGGGACTTCCTCGTTGCCGAGGCGGGGTTCGCAGGTCCGCATCGGAGGGGCCGCACGTACTCTGGTCCTCGTGCGACTTCAGCGACAGGTGGTGGACTACGCCCTTCAGCGTCGGTCGCTGCTGGCCGAGGTCTACTCCGGTAGGACGGGTGTCGCAGCGGTCTGTGATGCAGATCCGTACCTGCTTCGTGCTGCCAAGTTCCATGGACGTGGCAGCGACGTGGTGTGCCCCATCTGCCGCAAGGAGCAGCTCACGCTGGTGTCCTGGGTGTTCGGCGAGAAGCTGGGGGCACTGTCCGGGTCGGCGAGAACGGCGGACGAGCTCGTACGCCTCGCGGCGACTCAGGAGGAGTTCTCGGTCCATGTGGTCGAGGTGTGTAGGTCGTGCAGTTGGAACCACCTCGTCCAGTCCTATGTCCTCGGGGCCGTTCCCGCGCCCAAACAACCCCGTCGTCCGCGATCGGGTTCCCGTCAACCGAACCGTCGAACAGCGAGTGAGTGACACAATCGCTCCGCTGATCCCATCCACCGAGAATTCGACGCGGCCGCCGAAATTACTGGAGATTCGTACGTGAGTTCCCCCTACGACAACAACCCGGGTAGCAACGAACCGGGCCGTAGCGACTCCGGACGGCGTCCCGACGTGCCCGGGCCGCCCCGCGGCAGTCGACATTCCGATCCACCCGGGCGTCGCCCGGTGCCCCCTCCCGGTCAGCGTCCGATGCCGCCGCAGGGTCGTCCTCCGATGCCTCCCCCCGGTCAGCGACCTGGGCCTCCCCCCGGTCAGCGTCCCGGACCTCCTCCAGGGCAGCGTCCGATGCCGCCGCAGGGTCGTCCTCCGATGCCTCCTCCCGGTCAGCGTCCCGGGCCTCCTCCAGGGCAGCGTCCGATGCCGCCGCAGGGCCGACCCGTTCAGGGCAGGCCGCCGATCGATCCCGTCAGCGGACGTCCCGCAGGCGAACGTCCCTACGGCGAACGTCGGTACGGAGAGCCGCCCATCGCGCCTCCTGTTCGATCCGCCGCCCCGACGGGCGTCACTCGGTCCGGCTCTGTGCCACCACCCCACGAACCGAACGATCCATCAGTTCTCTCCTCGGGCAGCGAACCGCCCGAGCCGCCCGAAAGAGGTCCCGCCGCGAATACGAAGAAGAAGTCCAAGTGGCGGGTCGCTCGACGCACGATGTACGCGTTGATCGCCCTGGGTCTGATCGTGCCGATCCTGGCGTTCATGGTGGCGTACACCGTCGAGGACGTGCCGCGCCCCGGCGATATCAGAACCAACCAGGTCGCCACCATCTTCGCGGCCGACGGCTCGAGTGTGCTCGGCAAGGTGGTGCCACCCGAGGGCAACCGCACCGACGTGACGATCGACCAGATTCCGGAGCATGTGCGTAATGCCGTGCTCTCTGCCGAGGACCGCGACTTCTACTCCAATCCCGGATTCTCGGTGACGGGCTTCGGTCGAGCTCTCCGTGACAACGTGCTCGGACGCGACAGCGCAGGCGGCGGTTCGACCATCACCCAGCAGTACGTGAAGAACGCGTTGGTCGGTAACGATCGGACGCTGACCCGCAAGATGCGTGAGCTCGTCATCTCCTCGAAGATGGCGCGTCAGTGGTCCAAGGACGACATTCTCGCTGCGTATCTCAACACCATCTACTTCGGCCGCGGTGCGTACGGCATCGCTGCCGCGTCGACGGCGTATTTCGGCAAGTCGGTCGATCAGCTCTCGGTCGAGGAGGGTGCGGTCCTGGCGGCGGTCATTCAGCAGCCATCCAACCTCGATCCCGAGTTCAACCCCACCGGTGCGCAAGCGCGTTGGGACTACGTGCTCGACGGCATGGTCTCCCAGGGGCAGCTCGACGCGACCCAGCGAGCCGCGATGATGTTCCCGGCGGTGGTCCCTACGTCACAGGTCGATACCGGTGACGCCCAGGATGCCGGGCCGGACGGCTTGATCAAGGCCCAGGTACTGCGCGAACTGTCAGCGGTGGGTATCAGTGATCAGGACCTCAACACCGAGGGCCTGCAGATCACGACGACCATCGATCCGAAAGCCCAGGCGGCTGCGATCGATGCCGTGAACAGCAATCTCGAAGGCGAACCGTCGGAGCTGCGGACGGCCTCGGTATCCATCGATCCACGTACCGGCGCGGTCCGCTCGTACTACGGCGGCGCGGACGGACGAGGCTTCGACTTCGCGCAGTCCGGTTTGCAGACCGGATCCTCGTTCAAGGTGTTCGGTTTGGCCGCTGCGCTGGATCAGGGAATTCCGCTCTCGAAGATGTACGACAGCTCCCCGCTCGACGTCAACGGCATCGAGATCAGCAACGTCGAGGGTGCCTCCTGTGGAACCTGCACCATCGCCGAGGCGCTCAAGCGGTCGC
Source organism: Rhodococcus sp. SBT000017 (assembly GCF_003688915.1). Taxonomy (NCBI): domain Bacteria; kingdom Bacillati; phylum Actinomycetota; class Actinomycetes; order Mycobacteriales; family Nocardiaceae; genus Rhodococcus; species Rhodococcus sp. SBT000017. The sequence goes on along the minus strand of NZ_REFU01000001.1, from coordinate 3,505,136 downwards.
TCAACACGAGCTTCTACCGCATGATGCTCAGCATGGACAACGGTCCGCAGGCCATCGCGGACATGGCCCACACGCTCGGCATCCCGCAGGAGATCGACGGCGTCGGCCCCACCCTGACCGAGCCCGACAACGCAGGCCCCAACTACGGAGTCGTGCTCGGCCAGTACCAATCGCGCGTCCTCGACATGGCTTCGGCATACGCGACACTGGCTGCGTCCGGTGTTTATCACACTCCGCACTTCGTGCAGAAGGTCGTCACCGCCGACGGCACAGTGCTCCTGGACCGTGCTCCCGAGGCCGGCCAGCAGGTCGTCTCGGCTGCGGTCGCGGACAACGTGACCTCGGCGATGCGTCCGATCGCCGGCTACTCGAACGGTCACAACCTCGCCGGCGGTCGCCAGTCGGCAGCCAAGACCGGTACCGCTCAGCTCGGAGACACCGGACAGAACAAGGACGCCTGGATGGTCGGTTACACGCCGTCGCTGTCCACGGCCGTGTGGGTCGGCACCGAGCAGGGTCTGCCGCTCGAGAACAGCTACGGCGGACCGATCTACGGATCGGGCATACCGTCGGACATCTGGAAAGACACGATGGACGGCACGTTGGAGGGCACCTCGAACGAGACCTTCCCGACGCCGGAGGCCATCGCGGGTCAGGCCGGGGTGCCGCAGTACTCGGCACCGGCCCCGACGGCGACGGTGGCACCGTCGACAGCTCCGCCGCAGGTGACCTTGCCGATTCCGACGGAGATCTCGCCGCCGGTCGTCATCACTCCGCGGCAGGTCGAGATTCTGCCCGGCGTCACCATCCCGCTGCCAGGACTGGCACCGGCGCAGCCCGCGGCACCGGAACCGGCGGCACCCGAACCCGCAGCGCCCGAACCAGTGGCGCCCGGGCAGTAACGACTCCAGCGGTGACGACCGAACCCGAGCGCAAGGGTCGAGCAGTGGCCAGCCCCGGTCGGCTCGACTCGGCGAGTGCAGCAGACCGCGATTTACCCAGTCGCACCGATCCGATGACCGAGGAACTGTCCTCGGTCATCGGCGGTCCGGTCGGCAAGCACGCGCTGATCGGTCGGCAGCGCTGGTTCACCGCGCTACGCGTCGTCCTGCTGCTGGCGGTGGTCTTCCTGTGCTTCGGTTGGTTCGCCAAGGCCGCCTGTATCCAGCAGGCACCGGTGGGGCCGGGCGGCGAGCTCGGACTCGATTGGAGTGGCAGCCGGCAGTACGTGGCGATGTGCTATTCCGACACCGTGCCGCTCTACGGGGCGGAGCGACTCGATCAAGGTGCGTTCCCGTACAAGAAGTCCTGGGAAGAAACCAAGGCCGACGGGTCGAGTCAGATCAGGTACATGGAGTACCCGGTGCTCGCGGGGCTGTACCAGTACGGCTCGATGGTCGTCGGAAAGGCCTGGAATTCACTGAGTTTCCTGCCGCAGGCGTTGCCGGTCGTCGTCTACTTCAACGTGGTCGCCCTGGGATTGGCCGTCGCCTGGTTGGTCACCGTGTGGGCCACTGCCATAGCTGCCGGACGCCGTATCTGGGATGCCGCCCTGGTGGCGGCCTCGCCGCTGGTGATCGTGCACGGATTCACCAATTTCGACGCTCTCGCAACGGCTTTCGCGCTCACCGGGTTGCTGGCGTGGGCCAAGAAGCGGCCGGTTCTGGCCGGGGTTCTGATCGGTCTCGGCGGTGCCACCAAGCTCTATCCCCTGCTTTTCCTCGGGCCACTGCTGGTGCTGTGCTGGCGCACCGGAAAGATGCGTGAGTGGGGCATCACCGCCTGCGCCGCGCTCGGTGCCTGGCTGGCGGTCAATCTTCCTCTCGCGCTGCTGTATCCGTCGGGATGGTACGAGTTCTTCCGGCTCAATTCCGAGCGCGGTGCCGACCCGGATTCGCTGTACAACGTCGTCACCTCGTTCACCGGCTGGACCGGTTTCGACGGCCCCCTGTACCCGGGTGACAAACCGTTAATTCTCAATGCCGTGACGCTGGTGTTGTTCGCCATCGTCTGTGCACTGATCGCATACATCGGCACGACGGCACCGACGCGGCCGCGGCTCGCGCAACTGGTCTTCCTGGTGGTCGCCGGGTTCCTGCTCACCAACAAGGTATGGAGCCCGCAGTATTCGCTGTGGCTGGTTCCGCTGGCCGTTCTGGCGCTGCCGCATCGCCGAATTCTGTTGGCGTGGATGACGATCGACGCATTCGTCTGGTTCCCGCGAATGTACTACTACCTGGGTGTGGAGAACAAGGGCCTACCCGAACAGTGGTTCACCGCGACCGTCGTGGTGCGCGATATCGCCGTGATCGGGTTGTGCGCGTTGATCGTTCGCCAGATCTACCGTCCGGCAGAGGACCTCATTCGAAACGGCAGCGCCGTCGACCCGCTCGGTGGCGTGCTCGACGGCGCTGCAGATCGGACGACAACTGCCCGCAAGGTCACATATAGCGGCCGAGCTGCTTGACGGCCTCACCGGCGTGCTTGGCCTGGATACCGTCGCCGATGGCCTGAAGCTTCCACTCACTGCCCTGGCGGTAGACCTTCGCCATCACCAGACCGGTGAAGGGCATACCGCCCTGCAGGGTGAAGCGGGCCAGTTCGGTGTTGGTGGTGTTGTCCACCAAGCGGCAGAATGCGTTCGCGACCTGCTCGAACGTCTGACCGCGGTACGAGGTGACGGTGAAGATGATGCCGGTCACGTGCTTGGGCACCCGCGTCAGGTCGACCACGATCACCTCGTCGTCGCCCTCGCCCTCACCGGTGAGGTTGTCGCCCTGGTGCACGATCGAGCCGTCCTTGGCATTGAGCTGCCCGTAGTACACGACATCGTTGACGTTGCGGTCGGCGAGCATGATCGCCGACGCGTCCAGGTCGATGTTCGCGGCTCGGCCGCCGCCACCGAAGAATCCGCCCTTCTTCGGTGTGGTCACCGGGTCCCAGCCGAGGCCCATGCGGATGACCGTCAGAGCCACGCCGCCGTCCTTGCGGAGGGTGACCTTCTGGCCCTTCGTGAGGCTGACGGGCTTGGACTTGGTGAGGCTGACTTCCGGAGCCTCGGTGCGGACCGGGGCGGCGGGTGCTGCCGGCGGCGCCGCGGGCGGCGGTGTAGTGGCGGGAGCGGGAGGAGGCGTCGGTGCGGGAGCAGGGGCGTCGTCCACGGACACACCGTGGTCCGTCACCAGGGCGGCGAAGCCACCCGCGTAACCCTGCCCGACGGCTCGCACCTTCCAGCTGCCCTGACGGCGGTAGATCTCCAGCGCGATCACGATCGACTCCGAGCTCAAGCCATCGATCGTGTACTCGTACAACACATTTCCGCTTGCGTCGCTCACCCGCGCGACGGGAGCGGCGGATCGACCGAAGTTGCTCGACGCGTCGTCGAGGGTGATGACAGCGCGGATCTGCTCGATGTCGGCGGGAACTGCGGCGAGCGACACGGCGAGCCGGGCCGGTCCGCCCTGGCCGGGCTCGAGACGTACGCCGGGGCCGGTGGGCTGGTTGAAGAACACGAAATCGGCGTCGGTGCGCACTTTTCCGGCGTCGGTGACCAGTAGCGCGGACAGGTCCGCGGGTACGGCCAGCGAGATGGAGACGACGACGTCACCGACGGTGAGGGGGCCGTTCTGACCCTTGGACAACGGTTGACCGGCCGGAGCAGACAATGTGGTGGACTCTCTCTCGTAGTGCTGGTTACCGTCATCCAATGTACTTGTTCGATTTGTCCGGCTGGTGCGGCTGCGCTTCGGTGGACGTCAGATCTGGCGCAGCGTGAACAGGTCGCCGGGTGTGCAGCCGAGCACGCGGCACACGGCGGTGAGCGTCGAGAACCGGATGGCCTTGGCGCGGTCGTTCTTGAGCACCGACAGATTGACGACGCTGACTCCGGCCAGACGCGACAGCTCGGCGAGCGTCATGCCGCGGGCGTCGAGAATTTCGCCCAGATGGCAGACGACCAGATGGTCGACGAACTCCTCCGCCATCAGACCAGCCCATCGGCATCGCGAGCGAGCTTGGACCCCTGACGGAGCACCGCATAGACGAATTGCAGAACGATCGCGACGATCACGGCCAGCCAGAACGCACCCAGGCCGCGCGCAGTATCGGTGAACTCGGTTGTCTCGAGTGCGCCCTGGACCGCGTTGGTACTCATCACTCGAAGTCCTCCGGTGATGACCGGGTACAAGACCAGGCAGACAGCGACCGCGACCAGGTCGATGCTGGCACCGACGCTGAACGGGGTTTCCTTGATGACATTGTCGAAGAATCGGTACGCGAAGAAGATCCCCACCAGGATGATGATTCCGCCGGCCACGATCTCGCCGTACCTCATGAAGTCGATCATCCCGATGAGTCGCTGGACGTCACTTTTGGCGACGCTGAGCTCGATGACATTCCCTGGCTGCAACTGTCCGCCGAACAGGTCGAGAGTCGGCGAGTCCTCCCTGGGCGTGACGGTGGCGCTGACGTAGTCCGAGGAGTGGTAGTCCCACACCCTCCATCCCGACCACACCACCGCGATTCCCGCGTAGAACGCCATCGCCCATTTGTTGGCTCGTGCGGAGCCCAGTCCATATGCCATCCCGCCGCCTCCATATCGATAGTCGATAACAACGAATATCGATAACCTATCGAAAATCGATACGGTGTCAAGGGCGGACCGTCATCGCCTCAGCGCGACCGCCACGTGCCCTTCGATCTCCGACGCCAGTCCGGCAGTATCGGCGGGCGCGATGTCGATCGACTTCGCGGAGTGCACGATGTACCGGCCGTCCCGCTCGAAGTCCATCCAGAAGAACGAGACGGCATCGGTGTCCCGGCGGTTGTCGTAGGTCTTGCCGCGCGCGACGATGATCTCGCCCACTGCAGATCGTGGGCGGTCGAAGAACGACCGGAACTGCTCGTCCGCTGTCGCCCCTCTTGTTGCCGTGGACAGATGCGATCCACCCGATGTCGCTGCAGCCATCGCGCGTTCGAGTCGCTCGGCCGGTCGGTGGCCTGCAGTGATGTTCGGCAGGGATCCGAGAACTACGGCGGGGGCACGGTCCGGGCCGGTCAGTTCGATGGTGACGGCACCGCCGGAGGAGGCGTCGGGCCCCGGTTGCTGAGTGAGCACCGCGGCCGCGTCGTGGCGAATCGCTGCGTGGCTGCGCATGATTCCGTAACGGGAATCGGTTGTCTCGCCGCGACATTCGATGCGAACGATCGGATCGACGACGGTCCGAACAGCTGCCCCGAGTTTCTCGTCCATCATCGCGTCGATCCTCGCCGACGCCTCCAGCCGCAGTTGCCGCAGTTCGTCCACGGTATCGACGTCGATGGTGACCGCCAGGGGATACGGCAGTCGGTCGCGTCCGAATCGACTGCACAGCATCATGAAATCGATACCGGGCATGGTCCAGGTCATCATCGTCAGCCGCCGAGTACCGGAGGTGCAACCAGAGGTAGATCGCCGATCAGTTCGCTGCCGTTGCTCACGTCGACGAGGTAACCGGGAGTTGCGTGTTCGCCGTCGTTGTCGCCGGCTCCCCGCGCGCCTGCTGCGCCCATGGCGCCCATTCCCGGCATGCCGTGCGCTCCCGCGCGGCCGGCCGACGCGGCTGCGCTGCCAGGACCACCGGTACCGCCTGCCCCGTTACCGCCCGCACCGCCGCCGATCGGAGGGCCGAGAACCGAACCGCCGTAACCCGAGCCGGCACCGGAACCGCCTGCGCCTGCATATCCGGCACTGCCGCCGTAGCCCGAACCAGTGGATCCTGCGAAGCCGTTGCTGCCCGGTCCTGTTCCGCCGTAGCCGCCGGGACCTGCGCCGACCCCGGAGCCCGCACCTCCACCGGATGCGCCGGGCCCGGTGACCGATGCGGCACGGGTTTCACCGGAGTTGTCGGCCGGAGGCAGTGGACCCGATTGGCCGGACAAGGCCTGCCCCGATGCCGGGGTACCGGTCCGACCCGCTTCGGCAGCCTCGGCGCCGCCGGGTTGCGCCTGTGTTGCAGCCGTCGGGGCCGCCGAATCCGCCCCACTCGCGCCACCGTTTCCGGAAGTCGAACCGAGACTGCCGCCCCCGCCGGAATTGCCGAGGCCCCAGCCGCCGCTGGAACCGCCACCGTCGGCCACCGGATTGTGCGCTGCCGGCAGCACCGGGACCTGGGAATCGGACTGCAGCACCCCTGGTACGTAGACCGAGCGCATGATTCGACGCGCTTCTTCCTGCTGCTCCTCCCGGGCCGACACTGCCTCCTTCGCGGCAAAGGGAATGGGTAGAAGGGTATCGATCATGCTGCTTGCGGCCGGCGCAACCACCGGCGGCATCCTCGACTGCGTCTGCGTGAAGCCGGAGTGCGCCTCGAGCAACTTGTTGCTGATCAGGCTCATCGAGGTGGACAACGCGTTCGCAGACGAGACGTAGTTGCCCACACCGCCGCGGACGGAGTCGGCTGTCGGTCCCGACCAACCCGACGCCATGGCCGCCTCGATGCCGGACCGGAAGCCGTCGGATCCGGTGGCTGCGGCAGCGGACAAGTCGTTCCAGTTCTTGGAAGAGTTCTCGATGGGGCCGGTTCCCAGCGATCCGACCATGGCCACGATCTGCTCGTGCGGCATCACCTCGAACGCCTCGGTGATGACCACTTCGGTCGGCTCGAACTCGCCGCGGTAGTCGAGGGCCACGTTCGCCTTCTCGAATGCCGCTTCCAGGACGGAACCGAGAAATTCGGGGCCCATCGGCGTCACGAACGTACTGGTGACGATGTTGTCGATCGCCGCTGCGAGTTCCTCGTACGGATCCGTCATGCCCACCCCTTGCCCGACGTCTTCTCTCCCCGACGAACTGTTAGACGCGGCGCACGGCGGTTCGGTTCCGCAGCCACTCGAGAATTTCCTCGCTGGCCCGGACACCGGAGGAGTCGGTGACAGTCAGCCCCGGATGGGTGAATCCGAGCAGTTCGAGTTCGCCGTGCCGGGGTCGGACGGCCGAGTCGGCGGCGATGAGCATCTCGGCATCGAGTGCGCCGTCACCGGCGGCGAAGACTCGAGCCTCGGAGCTGAGCGTGCCGTCCTGGATCAGCCGGGTCCGCACCTCGGCCACCGCGAAGCTCTTGCACACCGCGTTCGGCATCGTGTAGATCTTCCGACCCTGCTGCGAGACGTTCCAATCCCGCGCGGCGCACCACTGCGACCACTGCGCGACGAAGTCCTCGGGCACAGCGGCCGTGTTCACCACCAGGTAGCAGAACAGGCCGTCGGCCTCGCGGTACTTGAGCACCCAGTCCTCGGAGACCCGCGATCTCAACTCTGCGCCGATGCCCGCCAGATCCAACTCGAACTCGTTGCGCCAACTCGAGTCGGGCACACCGTCGACGAGGATGTTGCCGCCGTTGCTGGTGATGGCATACCGCCAGGGTGCCCCGGGCAGCGCGATCCGCTGAAACTGTTCGATGGTCCGCGTGGTGGTCGGGACCACGAGCGTCGTCTCGCTCAACTCCCTAAGCAGCGACACCGCGCGAGAGCTCATGTAGGACAGTGGTTTTCCCTCGTACATCTCCACACACTCGAACCAATCGTCCAGGGGCACACCGAGTGCGCCCTCGGAGAAGATCATCGTGCGGTCGAGATCCACCGCGACGAGAGCGTTCACGACGCGTCCCCGCTCGAGACGTTCTTGATCAGCCCCATGCACGAATAGGCGAGGTCGGGCACCACGTCCACCGGCACTCCCCTGGCCGCGGCGAGCATTCGAATGTGTTCGTGCTCGGGCGCATCGGCGTCCCGCACCAGTACCCGCCACGGCACACGACGCAGCAGCACCCGCGTGGTTTCGCCGACGCCGGGTTTGACGAAATTGACGTGCGAGATGCCGTACTCCTCACGTACCTTCTCCACCGAAGCCCATCCCGTCCAGGTGGGTGTTCGGTCGGAGGCCAGCACGGCGGTCACCGAGGCGGCGACCTCGTCCCGGACGTCGTCGAAACGCGCAGCGACGGTGTCGAGCAAGTGCCGCGAGACGTCGTCCGGGGCGAGATCGGCGTAGTACTTCGCGCCGTGGAAGTCCCCGGGGCGAATCAGGCTGTCGTTGAGTACGGTTCGTGAAACCAACCCCGAGACAGTCGAATTGAGGCAGGCCGACGCGATGAGGAAGTCGTCGCGGGTGCCGTAGGTGCGGGCGCAGTTGCCCGGATCGGCGAGCACGGCGAGATCGTCGTCGAACTCGGCTCCGGGAAAGTCGCGGAGTGCGGCGGTGAGTTCGCGGGCGATCGCACCCTTGCCGGTCCAGCCGTCGACGAACACCACCGAACGCGAGTCGTGATGTTCGGCGAGGTAGCGCAGTGCCACGGAGTCGATGCCGCGATCACGCACGATCGAGACAGCGTAGTGCGGAATCTCGATGCCGTGAGCGGCGAATGCCCAGCGACGCATCAGAATTCCGACGGGTGTGCCCGCCCGAGCCAATGACGCGAGTGCGATGTCGTGTCCGCGTTCGGCCAGCACCACCTCGGTGACGGTTCCGACCGCGACCGCCAGCCGTGATGCGCTCTCCTGCAGCACTTTCTCGAACAGTTCACGGTAGGCGAGATCCGGTTGGTACTCGACCGGAAGCGATTCGGCGTAATGGGCCGTACCGGCCTGAATCGCCTTCTCTCGCTCGTTGATTTCGGCTTCGAGTGAGACCGACGAGAGGTCCTCGAGCAACCAGGTGACTTCGTCCGCTGCGTACGAGCCGAATTCGGGTCCGCGGAGCGGGCGTGCGCGCCGGGAAACCTCGAGTGCCGTCGGATCGGCTCCCGTCACGACCACCAGGAGCACGTCGGTGCCCGAGGCGGCGAGAGTCTCGGCGGCGGCAGCGAGGGCGTCGGTGTCGGCGGGGCGTCGGCGACGAGGACCAGTGTGGCGTCGTGCGGGGCGGACGCGTTGTAGAGGTAGCGCAGTCCCGATTCGTCCTCGGGTGCAGCGAACTCGAAACCGCGGCGCAGGGGGTAGTCGGGCACGTCGAGAACGTATGCCGGTGACCGAGTTGTGGTTTGGAACAGGGCGCGGTGTCCCAGTTTCTGCAGCGCCGCCGCCAGTCGGAGCGGCAGATACATGAGTTCCTCGTGGCCGATGACGACCACCGGTTCCGATTCGGGGAGCGAGCCGTCGACGGTGGCTGCGAGATCGTCGATCGCGGAGTCGAAACCTGCCGCGTCGGATCGGAGGAATCCATGGCGTCCGCCGTCGGGCAGGGTTGCCGGCCAGTGTGCGTCGACTCGGCGAACCGAACCGGATTGTGCAGCAGTGGGATTGAATACCGGGTCGGGTAAGTCCAGTACCGTCTCCATCAGTCCCGGCTCCAGCTCCACCGATCCCTGCGCCAGGCTCACGTTGTCGATCCGCACGCCGAGTTCGGTTGCCACCGCAGCCGCAGCAGCGAGATGTTCGGCGGTGCGCATGTCCACCAGGGATGCGATGACGTAGTGCGCGCGCCCGGCCGAGGAGTGAATCTGTCGCAACGCATCCAGCGCGGTCGCTCCGGTCGAGATCTCGTCGTCGACGAGTATCAACGGCAGGTCGCCGGCGAGAAGGTCGGCCGATGTGGGCATCAGCAGGTGGTCGGTGGCGTGCGAGTGACCCTCCTCGAACTCGCCGTGCACGGTCATGCCGGGTACGGGGCGACGCGTCGAGTGCAGGTAGCAGTGCGCGCCCAGAGCAGTCGCGACCGTGTGACCCAATCCCGTTGCTGTTTCTGCGAATCCGAGAACGTCGACATCGGAACCGCCCACCGCGGTGTGCACCAGGGCGGCCAGTTCGTTGCCTGCGGCGATGACGACGTCCGGATCGACGGGTATGTGTTTGCCGAGCACCGTCGAGACCAACAGGTGGGCGCGGCGGGGGTTGCGACGCAGGCCGGGCCGCACCAATTGTGTTGCGGTCCAGGACGACGACGAACCGGTGTCGGTGAGCACGATGCCGTCGGCCGGGTTCGCGTTCATCGCTGTGCCAGTGCGGTCAGTAGATCCACGAACGTGATCCCCTCGTTGGTGACGCCGAACGCCTTGGCGCGCACCATCGTCTGCTTCGCCCAATTGCGGTGCGGGCCCAGCTCGTTCATCTTGTTGCGGTAGCCGGATGCCTGGACGCCGCCCTGGTCGGAGGAGAGAATGTCGAGTGCGTCGTGGTACTCCTCGTGCGTCACCGCGGACAGCGCGTGCACGGCAGGCACGTGTGAGGGATGGATGACGGTTTTGCCCTGAATACCGTTCGCACGGTCGAGTGCCACCTCGCGCAGCAGGGCGTCGAGGTCGCTGCTCACCAATTGCTGGCGGAAGCGTACGGCCTGTTGATCGACGAACGGCGTCTGACGCAGAAGGGGACGAAACATGCGCTCGTGGTCAGCGAAGTACTCCCACACCGGTCCGGTGATGACAAATCCGGAGCCGTCGTACCGGCCCAGGTGATTGACGATCGCGCTGATGACGTCGGCGACGACGCGGACGTCGTAGATCGTCAGGTCGCGGTCGCGGCGGATGCCGAAGGTGCCGCACATGTCGGTGGCACCGATTCGCACCGCCAGCACGATGTCGCGGTACTCACCGAGTAGTTCACGGATGGCAACCAGTTCCGCGTCGCGGGTCTCCCGGTGCACCACTTCCGGTGATTCGAGGACGGGCATGGCGAACAGACGGGTGCCGTGTGCCTTCGACGCAGCGACGATCTCGTCGAGAAACTCGGCTCCGCGGGCGGCCGTGAACTTCGGTACGACGAATCCGGCGAGCCCGGCGGCACCGTGGTCGAGGCCGGCGCAGATGCTGCGGATGTGCGCGGCGGTACGGGCCCTTACGAACACCAGCGATCCCGAACCCGAGAGTTCGTTCAGAGTTCGCACGGTGTTGGCCAAGGCTTCTTCCAGATTATGGTCCGCCACAGCGTCTTCGAGATCGATGACGATCGACCGCACACCCTCGTCGGTGCGCTTGTTCACCGTCGCAGTCAGGTCGGGACGCGTGGCCGGGATGTACAGCGTTGCGCCAAGAGCCGTTGCCACGAGGTCGTTTCCGTCGCTCGTCTCGATGTCTTCGGGTTGCATGAAGAACACTCGTTCACGGGTGTCTGCGTCGAGATGGCGAAAGTGTTGCACCACTGTCCTTCGTGTGAATGTGATCAGTGCGAGGTACGCATGCGGTCGATCACGCCTGCGATGAAGTCCGAAATGGTATCCAGATCCTGCAGATATGACCAGTAGTCGGGATGGGTACCCGTCAGTGCTGTGCTCGCCCTGTCGATCCGGGCGAGCTGAGCATCCAACACCGAGCCCCATTCGGCAACCAGACCGCGATTGATCGCGAGTTGTTGAGCGTCACGAAGTTTGAACCGCACTTTGTTCTCGGTCTCTTTCGGATCGGCTTTGACCGCACGCAGAAGGCGAACTCGGTCGGTGACCGCGTCGACCAGTTGTTCGGCATCGCTCAGGTGTTGACGCGCCTGGGTCACCAGATCCAGTGAGTGTTCGGGGTTGCCCGCGCCGAGTGCAGAACGCGCCGCGCTCAGATCCTCGTCGGCCTGCTCGACGTGGCGCGCACTGGATCGTTCGTTGCGAGACAGGTCTGCCGAACTCTTGGCGTTGAACTCCCGCAGCAAGCTCGAGAAGGCCGGGGCAATGCCCTCGGATCTCGTTCGCACGGCCTCGATTCGGGTGCGCACCGAGGCCAGTGCCGTGCGGGCCTCCTGAAGGCGTCCCGGAGCCGAGTCCACTGCAGCACGCAGTGCGGCGGCCCGGTCGCGGACCAGGGCAGCGTGCTCGCGGGCGCGCAGAGGGTCGCGCTGATCGGCCTGCAATTGCGTTGTTGCCGAATCGAGTTCGTGCCACGCCTGCCGGAGTGAGGGGTAGCCCGCAAACTGCTCGTCGACGGTGGATCGGGCTGCGTCGGCCTCGGCCAAGGCGTCCTGGACCAGGCGCGGGGTCGCGGCGAACTGAGCGGAGGCCTGCTCGAGGGTGCCTCGATGAGCGTCGTAGAACCGATCCACGGCCGTGCTGGCATCGTGCAGAAGCGCGGTGGCTCGGTCGAATGCCGATCTGGCGACAGGGGTGGTGATTCCGTCGAACTGATCGACGGCGGCGAGGTATGCGGCCCCGGCGTCGAAACATTGCTTCTCGGTGTCTGCCCATCGGCCGGCGAGTCGATCCTCGGGTCGCAGTGCAGTGGAGGCCTCGACGCCCGCCGAGGCGATGGACTGACGCTTGTCCATGTCGAGAAACGCGGCGACAGCGTTGTCCTGGGAACGACGCGCGGCGGCGTCCGATTCGGCACCCCGGCGGAACACCCCAGGCCAGCGACTTGTCACCTGCTCGATAGTACCGACGGGAACCCTGGCGATGTCGCAGTCGTTGGCGGAGTACGTCCAAGAACCGGACATTCCCACTACGGTTGAACCCGTAACGGGAAACCAATTGCGAAAGGACCTCTCAATGGGCGTCAGCCTCAGCAAGGGTGGCAATGTCTCGCTCACCAAGGCAGCTCCGAACCTGACCGCGGTCGTGGTCGGTCTCGGATGGGACATCCGCACGACGACCGGCACCGACTTCGACCTCGACGCCAGCGCCATCGCTCTGAACTCGACGAAGAAGGCCTTGAGCGACGGGCACTTCGTGTTCTTCAACAACCTGAAGTCTCCCGACGGCTCCATCGAGCACACCGGGGACAACACCACCGGTGAGGGCGACGGAGACGACGAGCAGATCAAGGTCGATCTCGCCGCGGTACCGCCGGAGATCGAGACCATCGTCTTCCCCGTGTCGATCTACGATGCGGACGCACGCTCGCAGTCGTTCGGTCAGGTGCGCAACGCCTTCATTCGCGTCATCAACCAGGCCGACAACTCCGAGCTCGCTCGCTACGACCTCAGCGAGGATGCCTCCACCGAGACCGCCATGGTCTTCGGTGAGCTGTACCGCAACGGCGCGGAGTGGAAGTTCCGCGCGGTCGGTCAGGGCTACGCCTCAGGACTCGCAGGAATCGCTCGCGATTTCGGAGTAAACGTGTAGTAAAGGCCCTCTCAAGATTGGGAGTACCCCCGCCTCGTCATTCATGATGGGCGGGGGTTTTTCCGTTATTGGTCTCGAGAAGGGCCACGCCAGTGGTTGTGAAGATCTTCGGATGGTCGATTGCGGTCACCATCGTGTCCGTCATCGTGGCTTTCCTGTACGGCGGGATCGAGGCGATGATCCTCGTCCTCATCCTCGGCGTGCTCGAGGTGTCGCTGTCCTTCGACAATGCCGTCATCAATGCCACCGTGCTGCGACGCATGAGCGAGTTCTGGCAGAAGATCTTCCTCACCATCGGCATCATCATCGCCGTGTTCGGCATGCGCCTGCTGTTCCCGTTGGTCATCGTCTGGGCTGCGTCGGGCCTCGGTCCGGTCGCCGCCATCGACCTGGCGCTCAATCCGCCCGCCGACGGTGCCGCGACCTTCCCGGACGGTTCGCCCAGCTACGAAACGCTCCTCACCGACGCGCACCCGCAGATCGCAGCATTCGGCGGAATGTTCCTGCTGATGCTCTTCCTCGGCTTCATCTTCGAGGACCGCGACATCACCTGGCTGAGCTGGCTCGAGAAGCCTCTGGCCCGCATCGGTCGCCTCGATCAGCTCTCCGTGGTCGTTGCAGGCCTGCTGCTGGTTCTGAGCGCCGAGTTCCTCGCCGACGACGACAAGATCTCCACCGTCATGGTCTCCGGGGTGCTCGGCATGATCACCTACATCGCGGTCAACGGACTCGGTGAGCTCTTCCACGTCGAGGAAGAGGGCGAGGAGTCCTCGCACGGACCGAGTGAACTGGCGAAGGCGACGGGTAAGGCCGGGTTCTTCCTGTTCCTCTACCTCGAGGTGCTCGACGCGTCCTTCTCGTTCGACGGTGTCATCGGTGCGTTCGCCATCACCGCGGACCCCATCATCATCGCGCTCGGCCTCGGCTTCATCGGCGCGATGTTCGTTCGCTCGATCACGGTGTTCCTGGTTCGCAAGGGAACGTTGTCGGACTACGTGTACCTCGAGCACGGTGCGCACTGGGCGATCGGTGCGTTGTCCATCATCCTGCTGGTCTCGATCGGTGTGCACATCAACGAGCTGATCACCGGCTTCGTGGGAATCCTGTTCATCGGAGCTGCCCTGCTGAGCAGCATCCGACGCAACAAGCGTCTGGAGAACGAAGGCGTGGAGACCGCAGTCAGCGTCTGACCGCCGGGCTCGGAGCCGCGAGACTCACAGCTCCGAGATATCGACGAGCCCGTCCTGCAGGGCCCGCGCGACCAGGGCCGCTTTGGTCGGTGCCGGGCGCCCGACCGAGGTGTACTTGGCCCGAATTCGGGTGAGGTGGGTGTTGACCGTGCCGAGCGAGAGAAACAGTGCCTTCGCCACTTCGGTCTTCGAGTCGTGTCGAATCCAGCAGAGCAGCACCTCGATCTCGCGGCCGGTCAGATCCGGTCGCGGCGGGAACGGGCTCGCGGCGGCGGGAACGGGGTGAATCTGCATCGGGGCGGAACCAGGCTGATCGGCCCACGTGAGCGAGGTGGTACCGCGACCGATGAGCCGTTCTCGGATGACATGGGGTCGAGCAGAGCGGACATCGGATCTCCCGGGCGCTGAGGTGGGTTGAGACCAACTAAACCAATGGCGACGATTCTCACAGGTAATTCGCAGGTTTTCTGCCCTGACTATTAGGGGCATTGAACCGTCAACCGTCCCGTCAGCGTGTCACAGAGCTACGACAGTCTGCCGACCGTCGCCATCGAGTTCGATCCGCACATCGGCGCTCGAGTCGCTGACCAGGGTGAATGCAGTTCTTCGTGCGGCGGGATGGCAGTATTCGCGCGGTCACCACCCCGCCTGATGCACCCAGGAACGTCTCGGAAACCGCAGTGCTCACTCGCGCGGAAATTGTGGGATGAACCACAGCCTCGTCGAGCAGAACCACCTGCATTGCGGTGCGCTGTGAGTCAATCCTGCGGAGGTAGCTCGGGCATCGGGAGCCAGCCGTCCTCGACCGCTCGCTTGTACAGATCGGTCTTCGTCGGTGCCGGACGCCCCGCCTCGGCGTATTTGTTGCGGATCCGGACCAGGTAGTCGTTGACGGTCTGCTCGGACAGTCCGGCCAGGCGGGCGACGCGTCCGGCCTTCTCGCCCGACGCGTAGAGGGCGAGTACCTCGCGCTGGCGTGGACTGAGTCCGACGTCGGGAAGTTGCGGATCGCCGTCGATCGCGGCAGCCCAGTCCGTTGTGACGACTTGTCCGCCGCTCGCTGCGCGCCGGATCGCGGAGACGATCGCCGCCGCGGGTGCGGACTTTCGGACCACACCCAGTACGCCTGCACGGGCAGCCGAGCGAACCAGAAACGCGTTCTCGGCACCGGTGTAGACGAGCACGCGCGCACCGGCGGCGTGCAGTTGCTCCACGTTCGAGCGGGGCGAGGATCCGTCACCCAGCCGAAGATCGAGAACCACCAGATCGAGGGTCTGCTGCTGGGCGAGCAACTCTGCGACGGTGGCGGCGGTGGACACCAGTTCCAGGTCGGGTTCGTCTGCGAGCATCGCTTTGAGTCCGAGCGCTACCGATTCGTGGTCCTCCACCAGGCCTATGCGCCGCCCCCCCGCAGCAGATCCTTCGTGCGCCTTCGACATCTCTGCCATATCCCCGCCCCCACCCGTTGCGTACCGTGTTACCTGTTTTGTACCAGGGTTCTCGGCTTCTCGGGGTTCGACGCAGATGCGCGTCGGGCCGGCACTCGCGCCTCGGACCTGACGAACAACACGAACAGCACGACCAGCAGCAGAGCTCGTCCCCACACCCCGACGAGAACGAAGAACTCCTCGTCGTTGGCGTCGGCACCCGAGGCCAACGCGGCGAAGTACTTGAAGACGCCGATTCCCATCGACAGATCGACGACCAGGTATGCGGCGACGAGTCCCCACGGGACCCGAAGCAGCACCAGGAAGGGCAGCAGCCACAGCGTGTACTGCGGCGAGTGCACCTTGTGCAGCAGCATGAATCCGCACAGCATCGATCCGCTCACCGCGACCCACGGGTACGTTCCGAGCACCTTTGCGCGACGCCAGCCGAGCCACAGCGCGAGAGCGAACGCGGCGAACACCAGCAGCGGCGACGCGACGTCGACCACATCCTGGAAGGACGCCTCGGCCTCCGCGTAGGCATCGGGAGTCATCTGGTCGCCGATGTAGAAGTGGCGCAGTCCCCAGTACCAGATGGAGTTGGTCGTCAGGTCTGCCTGCCGCAGCGACTGGAACGTGAAGGATGCACGCCACCCCTCGTAGCCGAGCACTGCGAACGGCAGGTTCACAGCGACGACCGTGCCGATCGCCGCGCCGGCAACCATCAGGCCGCCGCGGATGTCCCAGCGACCTCGGATGGTGTCTGCGGACTCGCGCCCGTCGATGCCGCCGGTGACCACGTACGCGATCAGGGGCAACACGAATGCTCCCGGATAGAGCTTGAGGCAGAAGCCGACGGCCAGCAGCACCGACGCGAGAATCGCTTTGCGCCGCAGCGGCATCGGCAGCGTCATGACGAAGATCGCGCCGACGGCGGCGGCCACGACGGGTAGCTCCCAGTTGTGGAAGGCGTACATCACCAGTGGCGGGCCGATCGACCACAGCAAGGCGGACCAGCCGGCCATGCGGCCGAGCATCCAGGCGGTGAGCAGACCGAACGGCGCGAGAATCAACGCCGAGGTCAACAGGAACTGTGCATCGGTGTGGGCTGGAATGGCTCCGAGCCACATCAGCAACCCACTGAGGACGGGGTACTCCACCGTCCCGCCGGTGAGGATCCCGTCGCTGGTGATGGCTCCGTGGATGTAGGGAAAGATGTGATTGTCGATGTCTCGGCCGAGCCACAGGAATTGGATGTCGGAGTAGCAGACCGAGGAATCCTTGATGGCGTCGAACACCGTGCTGCGACCGGACGCGTCGAACGGCGCGACCGCGCATCGGGCCTTGTTGAGATATCCCAGAATCAATCCCACCGCAGCCATCGCGACGACCACGACGACCGTCATCGGATTGGCGCGGACCCCGGATCGCATGGTGCAAGACTATGACGCGCGAACGCCGGACCGTGCGCCCGACGCGAATTAGCAGGTCAGGGCCCTGTCGTGTATCTTCGAGGGGTTGCTGACGCAACGACCCTCCTGCCACGGATAGTCCGTGGCCGTTTTCACTAGTCCACAGGAGGTGATGAGGTCTTATGCGTCATTACGAATTGATGGTCATTCTCGACCCCAATCTGGACGAGCGCACTGTCGCTCCGTCGCTCGATACGTTCCTCAACGTCGTTCGCAAGGATGGCGGCACCGTCGACAAGGTCGATGTGTGGGGCAAGCGTCGTCTGGCCTACGAAATCCTCAAGCATGCCGAGGGCATCTACGCCGTTGTGAACCTCAACGCCGAGCCTGCCACCGTCAGCGAGCTGGATCGTCAGCTCGGACTCAACGAGTCCGTTCTGCGCACGAAGGTCCTGCGACAGGGCAAGTAATTGTCGTTGCCCGCCTCTAGGCTGGCATCTACAACGCTTACTACTGAAAGAGGAACCATGGCAGGCGAGACCGTCATCACCGTCATCGGAAACTTGACGGCTGATCCAGAACTTCGATTCACCCCCGCCGGTGCGGCGGTTGCCAACTTCACGGTTGCATCCACCCCGCGCACATTCGATCGTCAGACGAACGAGTGGAAAGACGGCGACGCGCTCTTCATGCGCTGCAACATCTGGCGCGAGGCAGCGGAGAACGTTGCCGAGAGCTTGACCCGAGGCTCGCGAGTGATCGTGAGCGGACGGCTGCGGCAGCGCTCGTACGAGACGCGTGAAGGTGAGAAGCGGACAGTCGTCGAGCTCGAAGTAGACGAGATCGGACCTTCACTCCGCTACGCCACCGCAAAGGTCAACAAGGCCAATCGCGGTGGAGGTGGCGGGGGAGGCGGCTTCAACTCCGGCTCCGGCTCCGGTTCCTCCGGCGGATCGAGCGGCGGCCGCTCGAACTCCTCGTCCAACTCCGGTTCCGGTGGAGACGATCCCTGGGGCAGTGCCCCGGCGGCGTCGGGCTCCTTCGGCGGACGTGGCGGAGACGAAGAGCCACCGTTCTAGATCCTTCGATCGAGAACAACCAGATGTAACGGAGAAAGACCCATGCCCAAACCGCCATTGCGCGACAAGGTGCTCAAGAAGAAAGCGTGTTCCTTCTGCAAGGAAAAGAACACGTCGATCGATTACAAGGACACGACGTTGCTGCGTAAGTACGTCAGCGATCGCGGAAAGATCCGTGCTCGCCGTGTCACCGGCAACTGCGTCCAGCATCAGCGTGACGTGGCCGTTGCCGTGAAGAACTCGCGTGAGGTAGCACTGCTGCCTTACGCCGCGACGGCTCGATAGAAAGGGGCGATTGGTATGAAACTGATCCTCACCGCTGATGTGGACAACCTCGGTGCGCCTGGCGACACCGTAGAGGTCAAGGACGGCTACGGCCGTAACTTCCTGCTGCCCCGCGGATTGGCCATCCAGGCCACCCGTGGAGCTCAGAAGCAGGTCGACGGCATCCGCCGCGCTCAGGAAGCTCGTGCCGTCCGCGGCCTCGAGCACGCCAACGAGCTCAAGCAGGCCATCGAAGGCCTCGAGGCCGTCACGCTGTCCGTGAAGACCGCGGGCGACTCGGGCAAGCTGTTCGGCTCGGTCACCGCGTCGGACGTCGCTTCTGCTCTCAAGGCTGCCGGTGGCCCGGTCGTCGACAAGCGCAGCATCGATCTGCCGAAGGCTCACGTCAAGAGCACGGGCAAGCACGACATCGTCGTGAACCTGCACCCCGACGTGACCGCCAAGTTCAAGCTGGAGGTCGTCGGAAGCTGATTTCAGCTTTCGGCCCGTTTCGGTCGAACAAAGCCTCACGAACCTCGGTTCGTGGGGCTTTTTCGTGTCTTATCACAAAGATCAACTGTCGCAATGGGTTCCGATTTGTGAAGCATCTCTCCTCGGACGTTCGTGAGCAAAGCTTTGCGTATTCTTTGGGCGGGGCGACATCGAACATCATCACCAACTTCATCCACCCGACCTGACGCCTAGACGCCCGGAGGAACGCTGCCGTGACCACGACCGTGGAACCTGATTCCGACCCCAGTCCCGAGGCCCGACCCGAGCCGCAGTCTCGCGTCGGGTCGATCCTGAAATACGACGTACCGGCCTCGTTGGTCGTTTTTCTTGTTGCAGTGCCACTTTCGATCGGTATCGCCGTCGCGTCGGGTGCGCCGATCATGGCCGGTCTCATCGCCGCGGTGGTCGGCGGAATCCTCGCCGGGATCCTCGGCGGCTCACCGCTGCAGGTCAGCGGCCCGGCTGCAGGCCTGACCGTCGTGGTCGCCGAGTTGGTCAATCAATTCGGTTGGGGCGTAACCTGCGCCATCACGGTCCTGGCGGGTGCCGTGCAGGTTCTGCTGGGAATGAGCCGGATTGCGCGCAGCGCGCTGGCCATCTCACCCGTCGTGGTGCATGCGATGCTCGCCGGAATCGGTATCACCATTGCGCTGCAACAGATTCACGTTCTCCTCGGCGGTGAGTCCGAAAGTTCCGCGGTTCAGAACGTCCTGGCCATCCCCACGTCCGTCGCGAACGGCCAGTGGCCGTCGATCGTCGTCGGCGGAATCGTGGTCGTGCTGATGTTCGCCTGGCCACGGTTGGGTGAGTTGTCCGGCGTGCTGGCCAAGGTCACCAAGGTGCCGGCTGCTCTGGTCGCAGTGGTCACCGCCACCGCGGTCTCGATCTTCTTCTCCCTCGATGTCGAGCGAATCGAATTGCCCGGCAACCTGATCGAGTCCCTGAGCCTGCCCGTCATGCCCGACGGCCAGTGGAGTGCCTTCGCGACCGGCGTCATCACGATCGCGTTGATCGCGAGTGTCGAGAGTCTGCTTTCCGCGGTGGCCGTCGACAAGATGCACAGCGGTGAGCGCACCAACTTCGACCGTGAATTGATGGCTCAGGGTGCAGGCAACATGGCCTCCGGTGCCATCGGCGGTCTGCCGATCACCGGCGTGATCGTGCGCAGTGCCACCAATGTCAGGTCGGGGCAAAGTCTCGTGCATCGGCGATTCTGCACGGCGTGTGGATTCTGATCTTCTCGGTGCTGTTCATCTCGATCGTCGAACTGGTTCCGTTCGCCGCTCTGGCCGGGCTGCTGGTGATGATCGGTGTACAGCTGATCAAGCTGGCGGACATCAAGATTGCCAACAAGACCGGAGACATCGCGGTCTACGCGGTCACGGTCGTCGGAGTGGTGGTGCTGAACCTGCTCGAGGGTGTGTTGATCGGTTTGGCACTGTCGATCATCCTCGTGTTGCGTCGAGTGGTGTGGGCCAAGGTCAGGGCCGAGGAAGCGGTCGACGGCACCTGGCGCGTCACCACCGAGGGTTCGCTGAGCTTCCTTGCGCTCCCTCGATTGACGCACGTGCTGTCCACCGTCCCCGCAGGCACCGCCGTCACCGTGCATCTGGGCGTGGACTTCCTCGATCACGCCGTGCACGACGCCCTGAACGAGTGGATGCGTCAGCACGAACTCGGCGGCGGCACAGTGAAGGTCGAAGAGGTGGGCACCGCCTCGATGGCGGCTGCTGCCGAGGGTCCGCCGAAGCGCGGATCCGCGACGGTACGCAGCTCGTTGGCACCGTGGCGGGCGTGGCAGCTCAAGAACGATGTTGCGCAGGAGGATTCGCCTGTCGCCCTGCGAGCGGTGCTGAGCGGTGTTGCCGAGTATCACCGCACGCACGCCCCCAACATTCGTCCGCACCTCGAGGGCCTGACCGACAACCAGGATCCGGACACACTCTTTCTGTGCTGTGTGGATTCGCGGGTCATGCCGAACACGATCACCAGCAGCGGTCCAGGAGATCTGTTCACCGTCCGAAACATGGGCAACCTCGTTCCCGCTCAGGGGCAGGATTGTTCGGTGGAGGCGGCGCTCGCGTTCGGAGTCGATCAGTTGGGCACCTCCTCGGTGGTGGTGTGCGGACACTCTGGCTGCGGTGCCATGAAGGCGGTCCTGAGCGGGCCGGAGAACGCCGCGGACGCGTCTGTCGCGGAGTGGTTGGGGTACGGGATGGCAAGCCTCGACGCGTACCGCAGCGGGCATGTGGTGGGTCGTCAGGCGGCGGAGCTCGGCTTCGGTGAGGCGGATCAACTCGCGATGGTGAACGTGGCGGTGCAGTTGCAGACGCTCACTCGTCACCGCGTCGTAGGCCGAGCCAACGCCGAGGGACGGCTGCGAATCACCGGACTGTTCTTCGACATTCCCACGGCACGAGTGCTTCAGATCGGCACCAGGGAGGTCACTGTGCTGGACCCGGCGAAGTGCCCGCAGGAGATCGGCGGCTGAGCTTTCGTCGGCAGTGTCGAGGGGTCCGATTCCAAGCCTGGAATCGGGCCCCTCGCGCTTAAACGGGAACCTGGTCTGTTTCTGTGAGTCATCCCAGCCGTTGTGACCTAGTTCACCCTCGGGTTCACCTGGTATTTACTCAACACGCCCGAGCTGTCAATTCGGCCGACACGCCGATCCAGAATCGATGCACAGGAAGAAAACTTTATGTACACCCTCTGACCTGGTGAAAAGGCCGAAACTCGGAAAGTTATACCCAGGTTATCCCCAGACGGTCAACACGGTTGTTCAACACCATCCACATTTCATGCACAGATTCGTCCCCAGGCCATGTTGTGACTCCTGCCGATAGCGCTTAACGTCCGTGCAGCGTCTCTCTCGATGCCGTGCAGCGGCGACGGGACAGTGCGAATCCGGTGCCGAAAAAGCTTGTCGGTGCCCGGGGGTAGAACTTGCTACACAGCACCGCCGGGTGATATTCGACGGTGCCGACGACAATGGGGAGAGGACGGCCGGTTCGCGTGGCAGTTGTGGACGATCGAGGACAGTCCGACTACTCCGGCCCCTCGTCCAGCGAGGGACCCGGCGAGGATTTCGGTCGCCAGCCCCCACAGGACATGGCCGCAGAGCAGTCCGTACTGGGCGGCATGCTGCTGAGCAAGGACGCCATCGCCGACGTGCTCGAGGTGCTTCGGCCGGGTGACTTCTATCGACCGGCCCACCAGAACGTGTACGACGCCATCCTCGACCTCTACAGCCGCGGTGAGCCTGCCGACCCGGTGACCGTCTCGGCCGAGCTGGATCGTCGCGGTGAGCTCAAGCGCATCGGCGGCCCCCCGTACCTGATCACCCTCACCCAGACGACGCCGACGGCAGCCAATGCCGGGTACTACGCCGAGATCGTCGCGGAGAAGTCGATTCTGCGCCGGCTCGTGCAGGCCGGTACTCGCATCGTGCAGTTCGGTTACGCCGGAGCGGACGGTCAGGACGTCGCCGAGGTGGTCGACCGCGCGCAGGCCGAGGTGTACGAGGTCACCGAACGCCGCACCTCCGAGGACTTCCTCCCCCTCGAGGAGCTGCTGCAGCCCACGATGGACGAAATCGACTCCATCGCCAGCCGGGGCGGCATATCCCTGGGTGTACCAACAGGATTCGCCGAACTCGACGAAATCACCAACGGCCTTCACCCTGGTCAGATGATCATCGTGGCGGCCAGACCTGGTGTGGGTAAGGCGCTCGCCCTCGACACGCCGCTTCCGACGCCCGACGGCTGGACCACTATGGGCGAGGTGGCGGTGGGAGATCACCTCATCGACGCCCATGGCATGCCGACCAGGGTCGTGGCGGCCACGGACGTCATGCTCGATCGGCCGTGCTACGAAGTCGAATTCTCCGACGGCACAGTCATTGTGGCCGATGCAGAGCATCAGTGGTTGACCGAGCGT
This sequence comes from Rhodococcus sp. SBT000017, assembly GCF_003688915.1. NCBI lineage: Bacteria > Bacillati > Actinomycetota > Actinomycetes > Mycobacteriales > Nocardiaceae > Rhodococcus > Rhodococcus sp. SBT000017. Next base: position 3,482,300 of record NZ_REFU01000001.1, on the reverse strand, counting down.
GAGCGTGTCTCGGCTGTATGCACTACCGAGCACATTCTCGCGACAGGCGACCATTCTGTTCGGAACTCTGCGGCCATTCGGCTACCGGCTGCCGACCTCCCCGTACCGCCCTATGTTGCGGGCGTAGCGCTCGGTGGTGGACTGTCGGGAGCGGACGCCGGTATCGCAGCGCGTGTGGAGGCTGAGTTCGATGCAGTCCCGCAGCTCTACCTGCGCGCCTCGGAGCGGCAACGACGAGAGCTGCTTGCTGGCATTCTCGACACTGCGGGTTCGATTGCATCGGATGGCTCCATCGATGTTGGTCCGTTCGGCGGCCTGAGCGAGTTGGTTGTGGGGCTCGGTCTCGTGTGGACAGGTTCGTCGGTCGTGACGGACGAGGTTGTATTCGGTGTGGCGCGTAAACAGTTGCTGCACAAAGAACGTCGCGCTGCGGGATCCACTTTGCGATCGGGTTCGCGGTTCATCGTCGACGTTCGCCGGGTCGATTCGGTTCCAGTTCGCTGTGTGGAGGTCGACAACTCGGAGCACCTGTATCTCGCCAGCGAGTCGATGATTCCTACCCATAACTCCACGCTGTCAATGGATTTCATGCGTTCGTGCTCGATCAAGCACGGCATGCCCAGTGTCATTTTTTCTCTGGAAATGAGTCGCACCGAGATCGTCATGCGACTGTTGTCCGCCGAGGCGAAGATCAAGCTCGGCGACATGCGTTCGGGAAAGATGACCGACGACGACTGGACCAAGCTGGCCCGGCGTATGAGCGAGATCAGCGAAGCGCCGTTGTTCGTCGACGATTCTCCGAACCTGACGATGATGGAGATCCGCGCCAAGGCCCGTCGCCTCAAGCAGCGCAACGGACTCAAACTCATTGTGGTGGACTACCTTCAGCTGATGTCCTCGGGCAAGAAGGTCGAATCTCGTCAGCAGGAGGTCTCGGACTTCTCCCGTCAGCTCAAGCTGTTGGCCAAGGAACTCGAATGCCCGGTGGTCGCGGTGTGCCAGCTCAACCGTGGTCCGGAGCAGCGAACCGACAAGAAGCCGATGGTCTCGGACCTCCGTGAGTCCGGCTCACTGGAGCAGGACGCCGACATGGTGATTCTGCTGCACCGCCCCGACGCAATCGAGCGTGACGACCCCCGCGGCGGCGAGGCCGACCTGATCCTCGGCAAGCACCGTAACGGCCCGACCGCGACAATCACTGTGGCGCACCAGCTTCACCTGTCCAGATTCGTGGACATGGCGCGGGGCTAGGTTGATGTTTCCGTGGGCTGAGCGCGTTCATGCGTGGGCTCCGGTCGTTGCTGCTTGTCCGACCGTGATTCGACTGCCTTGACGCCACTTTCGGATCAGGTTGTCGGACCGCGTTTGGAGTTCGCGTACATCGACGAGTCCGGTGATACCGGCATGGGCGCTGGCGGTTCAACGACATTCACGCTCGGATGTGTCTTGATTCCAGCTGACGATTGGACGACAAGGCTGGACCACATCATCGAAATGCGACGGGCTGTGCGCGATCTGTACCGAATTCCGATGAGACAGGAAGCGAAGGCGAACCATATTGTCGGGGTGAAGAAGGTCTACCGCGATCTCGGCCTGGGTGATGGGCAAATGCGCGACCTGTACCAGCGGCATCTGAAATCTCTGATCACCGTGTCATCCGGAGTCTTCGCAATCTCGATTCGCAAGGACCTCTTACAGAAGCGTGATCTCGACGTCTTCGATAGGTCGTGGACGTATCTACTGGAACGACTACGTAAGCGCAGTGATTCGAGCGGCGTTCCGATAGTGATCGTCCACGACATCGGTCAGAACGACGAGGTGCGAAAGCTGGTTCGCCGGTTCCGACGCATCACATGGTCCGCAGTAGGCGACCGCGTCAATGCGCGCCACATCGTCGAGGATTCTGTACCCAGAGACTCGCAGCAGTCCTATTTCATACAGCTTGCGGACCTGGTTGCCTACGCTGCTTCCGTGAAAGTTCTCCCCCGCAACGGGCGAACGGCGAAGATTTGCAACGACGAGATGTGGGACCTGCTTGCGCCGATTCATGTCGACAAGGTCTCGCAGCGAGGCGACGGAATCTACTTGTTTCCGCCGAAATGAAGAGGGGCCTCCTTGCGGAGGCCCCCTGACGGCTAACCTACCTCGGCCATGCGGCCGGCTCAGCTAGCAAGTTCAGGACACCATGCCGGGGACAACATAGTCAAGCAGTGAGGACGCAGGAGCACCGGACCCCGGGGTGCAGTTCAACGTGCTACGTCTGCGACATGCAAGGCTTACCGCTCGATCTTCTCGCGTCAGCTCAACCGTGGTCCGGAGCAGCGAACCGACAAACAGCCGATCGTGTCCGACCTCCGTGAGTCCGGTTCACTGGAGCAGGACGCCGACATGGTGATTCTGCTGCACCGACCCGACGCACTCGACCGCGACAATCACTGTGGCGCACCAGCTTCACCTGTCCAGATTCGTGGACATGGCGCGGGGTTAAGGCCGACAGCGCTGGGTCGCGTATTCTCTCTGTGAATCAACCGAGCACCTGACGCAGCATTCGACGAAAGAATTCCATGCCAGAGGATCAGAACACAGACGTTCCACCGAATCACCTCGCGATCGATCCGCGGAGCCCCTTCTACAACGAAGAGGTTCTTCGCCGGGACGTTGGTATTCGCTTCAACGGCGTCGAGAAGACCAGTGTTCGCGAATACAACGTGACCGAGGGTTGGGTGCGAGTCGAAGTCCCTACCGCGAAGGATCGGTACGGCAATCCCATGCTCGTCAAGCTCAAGGGCACTGTCGAACCGTACTTCCGCGACGCGAAATAGCGGACTTCGCCGGGGTCTGGTCGACAGTGGCACCGGCTGCCGCTATGGATTCGAGGGCTAGCTGATGCTCGTCTTCGGTCGATCCTGCGCACGCAGCGGAGTGCACCGTTACGCGGTAGCCAAGTGAACACGGACCGACCCGGCGCGAGCCAGTGCGCCGAGATCATGCCCGAGCTCGATGATCCATGGCTGAAAGTCGATCTCCAGCAATGCCGTTCGCGTCATGTCAGTATCGGGCCCCGACTGCCGTGGGTGCATCGTCGAGCGCGGTGAGATCCTGGGCGGTGAGCTGAAGCTCGAGTGCCGCAAGGTTGGCGTCGAAGTGTCCGATGTTGGTGGTGCCGGGGATGGGGATCACATGGGGACCCTGGGCGAGTACCCACGCCAATGCCACAGCGGCAGGGGTGGAGTCGTGCCTCGATGCAACTGCGGACACCACCTCGACGATCGATCGGTTCTGCTCGGCCGCAGCTCCGGAGAATCGGGGAAGTGCCAACCGCATGTCGGTCGCTGGAAGCGTTGAGGTGTCGAGTGAACCGGTGAGAAACCCTCGACCCAACGGCGAGAACGGCACGAACACCGCGTCGTTCTCACCCGTCCACTGCACCATGTTTCCCGCAGGTTCACCGTCGTGTGTAGTGCCCTGTCCCAATGGGTTTCGAGTCCACAGGGATAGTTCGGACTGCACCGCAGAGACCGGATGAATACTGTGGGCCACCCGTGCTTGCTCGACGGTGACCTCGCTGAGTCCCAGGGCGCGCACCTTGCCCGCCGCCACCAATTCGGACAGGGCTCCCCAGGAGTCCTTGATCGGCACCTGGTCGTCCACGCGGTGGAGGTAGTACAGATCGATGGTGTCCACACCGAGATTCCGCAAGCTCGAGTCGCAGGCCTGCGCTAGGTGCTTCGGCGTACCGTTTCGGGTCAGAACAGGCGCTCCGCCGTCGACGTTGCCGATCAACCCGGCTTTCGTGGCGATCACGGCATCCGTCCCGGCCAGAGCGCGGCCGACGACCCTCTCGTTGTGTCCGGCAGCGTAGGCGTCGCTGGTGTCGAAGAAGTCGATCCCCGACGCGAGGGCGTGCTCCAGGATCGGTGCACCGGCAGTGTCCGAGGAGGTATCGGCACCGGTGTAGGCCCAGCTGATACCCATGCAGCCGAGGCCGATGGCGCCGACATTGCGTCCGAGTGCCGGGACGTTACGAGTGGGAATCGACATGAATGCTCCTGTGCTCGTTGGGTGATGGGTGGACGACCGCGAGACCCTCGCAGTCGAGACCCCGTGCGATCAGGTCCTCGTAGTGCGAGATCTTCGTTTCCAGCGCAGACCGTGCTTCGGCGAGACGACGTTGCTTCTCGTCGACGCGTGCCCGATGCGCGGTCAGAATGTCGATACGTTCCTGATGAGTGGACGCACCCGAATTCACCAGAATCACGAATCTGCGCATATCGGCTGTGGGCATCCCAGTCGTCCGCAGACGAACCAGAAGTTTCACGAGTGCGACCAGTCGCGGGCTGAATGCGCGTCTACCCATCGCCGTGCGAGGGATCTCGGGTATCAGGCCCTCCCGCTCGTACCAACGCAGCGTGTCCTGCGTCAGTCCCGAGGACTCGGCCATCTCGGCAATTCCGATACTCACGTCCTCGGTGTCGGTCGCGGCCGGTGAATGCGGTGCTGCGGTCATGGACGAGACGCTACGTCTTCGAGTGCACTCCAACGCAAGCCGAAATCGGCCACGATCACACACTCGTCCGGTGGATCGAGTCGTACTTCTCTCGAGCGAGGGCGACCTCGTCCATGTTCAAATCCGCCCAGTCCTTGAGCTGGAGAAACACTCCGACCAACGAGCGACCGAGTTCTGTCAGTTCGTATTCCACGGTCAGCGGAACGGTCGGTGTCACCGTTCGGGTCACCAGTCCGTCGCGCTCGAGATTGCGCAGAGTTTGAGTCAGCATTTTTTGCGTGACGCCCGATACTCGTCGTGCCAGCGCCGAATGTCTCATCGGCCCGTTCATCAGCGCACACAGCACGAGCGTGACCCATTTGTCGGCCAGCCGTGCCAGCAGCTGGCGGCTGCTGCATGTCACCAGAAAGGCGTCGTGTTCGGCGGTGCCGACTGTCGCGCCTGCGTCGTCGTGTTCGATCACTGTTGTGCCCCTTCGCCTGGGTCTCGGATAGGCACTTCAAGGTACCTACTTCCTACTGGATACTTCTTCGATGATGCTGTCAGCACGTGATCCGCTGGACCGATAGGAGCCCGATGCCCGACACCACGTTGCCCGAAGATGCCCTGCCGACATCCCACCGCCAGTGGGCGGGTGTCTGGGCAATGTCGGTCGCGGTGTTCGCCGTCACAGCAACGGAAATGGTGCCCGTCGGGCTACTACCGGCCATCAGTTCGGAGTTCGGTGTCACCACCGGGCTCGCTGGACTGACGGTCACAGCATTCGGACTCGCCGCGGGTCTTACCGCTCCGGCCGTCACCTCGTGGACCAAGACCGTGGATCGGCGGGTGCTGGTGCTCTCGATACTGGGAATCTTTGTCCTGGGCAACACCGCAACGGTCCTCGTCGATTCCTACTGGCAGCTCATCGGGGTTCGGGTACTGATGGGCTTCGCACACGGATTGATGTGGTCGATCGCGGCCACCGTTGCCGTCAGGTCGGTGTCTCCACAATTCGCGGAGAGGGCTACTGCGATAGTCCTGTCCGGTATTGCTGCTGCGCTCGTTCTGGGACTGCCGATTGGAACCGCCATGGGCGAGAGGTGGGGCTGGAGTGCGCCTTTCGTCGGATTGGCCGTTCTGAGTGCCGGAGCAGCGTGTGCGGTATTCGCATCGGTTTCTGCGTTGCCACCGCAGATGTCCAGTCGTTCGGGCTCCGTGTTGTCCACTTTTCATCGGTGGCCTGGATTGCGCACGGTGCTCGGGGTGACGGCGCTGGTTGTGGTCGGCCACTATGCCGCCTATACGTATGTAGCCCCACTTCTCCTGCAGCACAGTGCAATTCCGATACCGTCAGTCGGTGCCCTGTTGCTGGCGTTCGGGATCGCCGGTGTGCTGGGCAACTTCGTCGGCGGTGCGGCCGCGGCGCGCGAGTCGCCACTCGGGGTGGTCCAACTCGTGTTCCTGGTTCTTCTCGCGATCACGCTCGCCGTATCGGCCCTACCGACTGCGGGTGTGTGGGCGACCGTTGTGCTCGTCGTGCTATGGGGTCTGTCGTACTCGGCGCTTCCCGTGGTCTTGCAGACCGCAGTGTTCAGAGTGGCGTCCGGTGCGAAAGAGCAGGCCACGTCGTTGTACGTCATGGTGTTCAATCTGTCGATTGCCGTCGGTGCTGCTGCGGGCGGTCTGGCGATCGAACGGTTCGGAGTCACAGGACCGGTAGTTCTCGGTGCAATTCTCTGCGCGGCCGCCGCGTCTGTGGTCCTGCTCAATCTCCTATCGAACAGCGTTGCGCTGCAGCGCGAAACATCGTGACTGGCGGTGTCGATCAGATTCGGTATCGGATCAGTCGCGAGCTGTTGCCGACAACTGCAACCGAGGACGCGTTGTGCAGAATCGCGGCGAGCACCGGCGACAGTGCTCCACCGGCGCTTACCACGAGGCCCAGTGCGTTCACTGCGATGGACATTCCGTAGTTCTGCCGGATGACCGATACCGAGTGTCGACCGAGATCGCGAACGTCGAGCAACCGTGTCAAGTCGTCGCTGGCGAGAGCGACATCGGCTGTTTCGACGGCAACATCGGTGCCCGCCAACCCCATTGCGATTCCGATATCTGCGACGGCGAGCGCGGGAGCGTCGTTGGTGCCGTCTCCGACCATCGCGACGACATACCCCTCTTCTTGGAGCTTGCGGACGGCTTCGAGTTTGTCATCGGGCATCACCTCGGCTCGCCATTCGGCGATGCCCAGTTCGGCGGCGACGGCCGCGGCGGTCTCTGGGTGATCTCCGGTGAGCATGACGATCCGTTCCACACCGTCGGCGCGAAGCGCATTCAAGACTTCCAGAGCATTCGACCGGACCTCGTCACGCAGGCTGATCAATCCGACCAACACTCCGTCCACTGCCAGCAGCAACGGTGTCTCGGCTTGACGCTGAAGTCGCGAAACCCAATCGGCTGCATACTCGGACACGTCCACGCTCTCGCCGCGCAGCAGCGAAGGACTGCCCAGCAGCAGAGTCCGACCGTCTGCGACTGTTCGCATGCCGAGGCCGACGAGCACTTCGCACTCCTCGTGCGGAGGAATTACGATGTGGCGTTCTTCGGTGCTGCGAATCACGGCCTCGGCAAGGGGATGCCGAGAGTGGATCTCGGAACTCGCGGCATACGCCAGAACCTGCTCCGGCTCCCAGTCGTCCTGGAAAGACACGACATTGGTGACGACGGGGCGTCCGACGGTGAGGGTTCCGGTCTTGTCGAACACGAAGGCATCGACCCTGCCTGCTTGTTCCAGATGAGACCCACCCTTGATGAGAATCCCTCGGCGAGCACCGTTTCCGATGGCAGCGCTGATGGCCGTCGGAGTCGACAGACCCACCGCACACGGGCACGCGACGAGCAGCATGGTCATCGCTCGTCGGACATCCCGGGTGACCAGGAGGGTGAGGCCCGACAGGATGAACGACGCGGGTACGAAGCGTCGTGAGAAGTTCTCTCCCACAGTCTGAATCGGAGCGCGATCTTCCTGTGCCTCCTCTACGCGAGAGATGATGCGGCCGATCGTCGTATCGCGGCCTACCGCAGACGCGCGGATGACTATGCGTCCACGGACGACAACGGATCCGGCGTGAATCCGGTCTCCGGTCACGATCGAGACGGGGAGGGTCTCGCCGGTGATTGCGGATTGATCGACCACTGCATCACCGTCGACGACGATGCCGTCCACAGGAACTCCCACGTGATCGTGCACGACGACGTCGTCGCCGATCTCCAGCCGATCTACGTCGACGGAGATCTCGGAACCGTCGGGAAGCCGAATCCATGCGGTGTCCTGCGTACCGGTCAGGAGATCGGAGATTGCGCGACGAGTGCGCTTGAGCGTCAGCTCCTGCAGGTATTCGCCGATGTTGAGCAGCCACAGCACTGTCAGGGCAACGACATTCTCGCGGAGTACGAGGCTTGCCACAGTGGCGGCGCTGACGAGCGCGTCGGTGCCGGCGGTCCGGTTTCCGGCCAGCGAACGCAGCGCTCCCTTCAGAAACGGATAGCCGGTGAAGATGGTGGCTCCGGTGGCCACGACGCGACTCGTGGGGCCGAGGATGGGTGGTCGTCGGAAGGCGTAGCGACGGAAGCCGAGCAGGACCAGCGCCGCCCCGCCGATGGTCATGCGTAGGACATCGCCGCTGGTGACGTCCGCAGACCGTGGGCTACGGACGGGTACCAATGCCCAGTCGGTCGTACGACCCGCGTTCAGCGCCTCGAACAGCTCGGCCCGGTCGATCCGCGATCGGGAGTACCAGACCACCACCGATGCGGTGCGGGGGTACGCGTGGACGGCTCGAACGCCGCGAATCTTGTCGACATGATCTTCGACGGCGACCGCGCGACCCGGACTCGACCGCAGCCAGTCGACGCGAAGCCGCATGCGGCCGGCGGCATCGGACAGGATCTCGATGCCATCCGCGCGGTCGGGAGCCGTGTCGATGGTGTCTTCGACGAGCGTCGTCATGTTCGGCCGTCTGCCGTGATCAGTGCGAGTGGCCGTGGCCGACTTCGGTCGCCGAGGGTGGCGGCACTTCTTCGCCGAGCCGGTCGCGCGCCTCCGCAACAACATCGGACACAGCCAAACGTGCTGATTCGGCGTGGATTTCGGCCTTTCGCGCGGCGCGGAGACCGAGCTCGGTTGCCGATACCGCAGCCTTGCGGACGGGAGCCTTGTCGTACAGCTTCTTGGCACCGTTGTACGCGGCGACGCCGACTGCGCCTGTTACGACCGTCGATACTGCCTTCGCGACGATGATCGGAAACGCCATGTTGTAGCTCCTCGAAATCGAACCTGTACCCACTTATTGGGAATCGTATTCGTTTTGTTCGGCTGTGGCGACTTCCGGGGTCGCGAGAAGTGTCATCGGATCGGCATCGTGGTGCGGAACGCTCTGGTCACGTAGGGCAGCTCGATCGTCGTCGATCCCTTCAGACCCAATTCGTCGAACAGCGCGGTGAGATCCCGATCGATGCGGTTGCGCTCATCGGCGGACGCGGTGATGTAGAAACTGCGCGACCGAACCAGGTCGGTGAGCTGGGACCGACTCACCGTGCGCGACCACGTCCACCGCTCCTCGTCGAGCCGACGGAACGGTTCTGCGATCGGCGGTGGACCGTCGTCGAACATGGTCAGCGCTCCACCGCGCGAGACCACCGAGTTCAGTCGCCGAACCCACGATTGCGACTCGTCACGAATGTTCCAGATCAGTCCCAGGGTGCCGCCCGGTCGGAGAACCCGGCCGATCTCGCGTGACGCGGCCACTGGCTCGACCCAGTGCCAGGCCTGTCCGAGCAGAACGGCATCGACGCTCTCATCCTCTAGCGGCAGGGACTCGGCGGTGCCGACGTGGGCCGGAACTCCGGGAACTGCAACGCGCAGGGCGTCGAGCATGGCGGGATCAGGATCGACCGCGACGGCATCGCACCCGGCGGCGGCGGCGATGATGCGGGTGAGCTTGCCGGTCCCGGCGCCGACGTCGGCGACGAGAGGACGCCCGCGGGACTCGAGTACGGGTTCCAGCAACCACGCGACCGCGGCCGACGGGTATTCGGGGCGAGCAGATTCGTACACGTCGGCGACGGTCCCGAACGACGTCGAGCTGTTATCTCGGCTAACCATATAGCCAGGCTACATCGTGCGCGTCAGTTCAGCTCGAGTTCGTAATACAGAGCTTTGGGTCCCTCGCCACGGCCTTCGTGGCAGTCGAAGCCACGCTTTTCGTACACGTGTCGCGCCGCCTCGTCGTCCTCAGAGGTGTTGAGGTCCATGTAGGTGGCACCCTTGCCGCGTGCGTGCTCGATGACGTCGTCGAGAAAGGTTGTGCCGTAGCCCTTCCCGCGTAGCCCGGGCTGGACGTAGAACTCGGCGAGGTAGGCCTCGATATCCGCACTCAGAGTGCCGGCCCTGAATCGAAGAACGGCCACACCGATGGCGGGAGTCCAGAACGTCAGCACGCTGGTGTCGCCGGATTTCACCAGAGTTTCGAGATGTGCTGCAAGCCAATCTGACTCGGGCACCGGGTAGTCGTACTCGCGATTGAAGTCGATCAACAGGGTTGCGGCCTCGGTGAATCCAGCGCGATCCTGCACGGCACGTGTACCGCTGACTGATGTCATCGCCTTCTCCTCCGTCAGTGTTCCGGTTGAACGAGATTCTTCGCATCGAGCAGACCGAGACCGGGATGCATCTCTCGCAACGCTTTGATGGCGTGGACAGTTCTGCCGGATTCTGCGACCACCGCTTCGACATCCTCGACGGGTACAGCTTCGGGTTCGATCTTGTGGGGCATCAGCCAGGCCCGGCCGTGTCGGTGCCAGAGCCACGGGGCGGCTATCGCCAACACCGCCAGCTTCGTCCAGTTCCACAACGATGGTTCGGTCACGATGTCGGCAATCGTCGAGAACACGACCAAGGCCAGCCAGATGCCGAGCAGATATCGAGTCCACCGACGTTGACGGTCGTTCATGTTCCCATGGTGTCACCGACGCTCGGTCGAGACAATGCGTCAACGACGCAATTCGGTATCGAGTCGAACCATGAGCACGCCGAACTTCGTACGCCCGGCGATCGGTGGCGGAAACCGGCGTAGGACCGAACGCACGGTCGCGTCGGCCTCTGCCTCGATCCATTCGATCTGCTCTGCAACAGCATTGGATTCCGTGAGCATCAGATGCACTGCAGATCCGAGAATGTGTTTGACCTGATGGGGGCTGTACAGCGGATGGAGAAAGGCAGCACCGGCCGCGTGCATTGCGGACAGTGCGGCGTCTGTCGCTGCGGAAGCCGGCACCTCGCGGGCAGCCTTGTGCGCGTCCCAGGCGAGCCTGCGTAACTCCGCCGTCCGGTGGCCGGTCTCGGCGAACGACGCGGCACTGTCGATCGCCGAACGCGGACGAAGATCACCTGGATGTGCTGCCTCGAAAAAGGGCAATGCCCGTCGGGCGCAGGTAGCGGCGAAGCCGACCACGCTTTGAATGTCCTCTTGACTCAGCGCTACTTCAGCGGGCTCGGGCAACTCAACCCTCTCGGGTTCTGATACGGGTGAGCACAAATCCCAACTTGCCCAGTATTGCCCCAATCAGCGCGCCGGTCGCTGCAGACACTGCGGGCAGTACGTACAACCACTGAGTGGATGGTCCTTGCGACCTGCGATCGAATGCTCGGTCGAAGCGTTCCATTGCTTCGCTGCTCATCGATACGCCCTCCAAGGGCTCGTAGCCACCCGAGTACACGACGCCACTCGTGTTGGTGGTCATTTCGCCGATCAGATACCAGCCCAACGGAGCCAATCCGACGACGAATCCAAACAGCAGCAGGACGACGACGAGATTGCGCACCATCTCAGGCTATTACCCCGTCAACCGTCGTACACCTCTGTGGTGATGCAGAAGGGGTGGCCGGCGGGGTCGAGGAGAACTCGCCATCGGGGGTCCGGCTGCTCTGCTGCCTCCCTGGCACCGCATTCGACTGCGTAGGCGACGGATCCGGCAAGGTCGCCACTCGCATCCATGTCGAAGTGCACGATCGAAGTCGATGGCCAGACCGGAGGGACGTAATTCGCAACTTTCTGCGCAACGATGGAAAGGCCGGATTGTGTGCGAAACCCAACGCTCTCGGAGCTCTCCCACAACAACTCGCCGCCGAGAAGCGCCAGATAGAAGTGCGCGAGTTGCGCCGGATCGGCGCAGTCGATGGACGTCCCCGCTATAGCGAGGTGGTTTCGCGGCATGCCATGACAATACTGTCGGTGGTGACACCCACATCACCTCCCTCGCAGGGCTCTTGACCTCGAGTGCACTCGAGGTTGCAAGGTGGGGTCATGCAAATGACTTTCGACGAGTTGCCGCGACTCATGACACTGATGACTGGCGATGAAAAGCACAGCACCAGTGCCACTTCGACACTCGATGTGTTGTGGGTGTTGTATTCCGACATTCTTCGGCTCGACGCGGAGAATCCCGACGACCCCGAACGCGACCGGTTCTACCTCTCCAAGGGTCACGGCCCGATGGCGTACTACGCAGTGCTTGCGGCACGGGGATTCTTGACGCCGAACGAGCTTGCGTCTTTCGGCAGCTACGACTCTCCGCTGGGCAATCATCCGGATCGCACGTTGGTTCCCGGGGCCGACATCGGATCGGGATCGCTCGGACACGGTCTAGCGCTGGCCGCCGGAACTGCTGTTGCCCTGCGGATTCAGAGGAGCATCGCCCGAGTCTTCGTGCTGATCGGCGACGCCGAGCTCGACGAGGGCAGCAATATGGAAGCCATTCAATTCGCTGCGCGATCGAATCTGGGCAATCTGACCGCAGTGGTGATCGACAACGACTCGGCCGGCCTGGGTTGGCCCGGGGGCATCGCGTCGCGGTTCACAGTCGAAGGATGGTCCACATCCGACATCGACGGTCGAGATCACAGTGCTCTCAGGCGCGCGTTTCGCCTCGATCATGCGGATCGGCCGCACGTGGTGGTCGCTCATGTCGAAAGGAAGGAGAGCTGATGAGCGCAACGCTGGACCAACGCGAGCACTTCTACCGTCTGGTGCCCGCACTGTTGGCGCGGAACGAGCGAACGGCGTTGGTGCTGGCGCAAATCGGAGTCGGATATGTCGAACCGCACCTCACCGCCGATGTTCGATCGCGGGTGATCAACGTCGGGATTCGAGAGCAGGCCATGATCGGTGTCGCCGGTGGCTTGGCCCTGGCCGGAATGCGTCCGATCGTGCACACCTTCCCGCCGTTCCTGATCGAGCGACCGTTCGAGCAGGTGAAGCTCGACCTGGGGCACCAGGGTGTCGGCGCAATCCTGGTGAGCTCGGGCGGGTCCTACGGGTGGCCGCAGGGCGGCGAGACCCACTTCGGTCAGCGAGATGTCGCACTCCTCGACACCCTGAGCGGGTGGACGGTCCACGTTCCCGGGCACGTGGACGAGGTCGACTGGATGCTGCACAGCGCGACGGCAACCGACGATTGCGTCTATATCAGGCTCGACGGGGTGTGCAACGAACGTCCGCACGGTCGGCCCGATGGGACGTTCACCGTTCTGCAGCAGGGTAATTCGGGAACGGTGATCTCCGTCGGACCGATGACGGACCGGGTTCTGGCCGCAGCCTCGGGGCGCGACGTGACGGTGCTCCATGCGTCGACGATCAGGCCGTTCGACAGTCGAACGCTGCGGGCGACGTTGACTGAGCCGGACGTCATGATCGTCGAGCCCTATCTCGCGGGAACGTCAGTGCTGCAGGTCGATCGGGCCTTGGCCGATGTGCGTCATCGAGTGTCGGGAGTCGGGGTCGAACCAGGAGAGCGTCGCAAGTACGGCACGGTGGCCGAACACGATCGGGCCAACGGGTTGGATGTCGATGGGCTGTCCCGATCGATGAGCGACTTCTTCGGATGATCAGCTCTGGCGGCGCTCGTACCTGCTCCTGGCGACGTGGTACGCGGAGTCGAGTAGTTCCCGAATATGTGTCTCGGTCTGCGAAGACGGGTTGACCACCGACAGCCAGCCTGCGGTGCCGTACTGAGGGTGGGCAGCGAGGACGTCGTCGACGTCGGCCTGGGGTGCGTTGGCCGCCTCGCGGGGCGGCACTCCCAGGATCCTCTCGAATTCTTGTTTTCCTGCAACGATATTGACGCGGAACGCATCCGTTCTGTCCAGCTGGGACAATTCGTCGCCCGGGTAGTTCTTGGTCACGATCGTGGCAAACGGCTGAATTGTCGGGATCGTGCCGTCGGGCGAGTAGTAGAAGAACGCGTCGCCCCACGCGAGCTCGGGAGTTCCGTCTCCTTCTCGAGGCCGTTGCGTCACCGTGCCCTCGAAGCTGCCGACCAGATTCACGATGTCGTCGAGTGTCATGCACCGATCGTCACACGGTCGGCAGCATCTGTCGCAGTGTTCAGCCGACTTTGTACGTACCGGTTCCGGTCGCGACGAGGCGGCCGGATTCGGTCCCGATGATGTCGACTCGACACGTCTTGAGGCTCCGGCCGGCGTGCATCCGAGTGCCGACGATATCGATCCCTTCGGCATATACCGGCTCCATGAACTGAACGGACATGGAGACCGTGACGCCCCGAAGTTTCTCGGGGACTGCGGATCCGGCCCATGCGGCGGTCATGATCCCGATATCGATGCAGCCGGCGATCACGCCACCGTGCAGCATCTGGCCGACGGTGGACAGCTCGTCGCGATACGGCAGCCGCAGTCGAGCTGTGCCCTCGTCGATGTCGATGAGCTCGATTCCCAATTGCTGCACGAACGGTGATTGCGGAAGAAACATGGCCATGGCCGCGCTTCCGCTGGCCGGTGCCTGTACTTCGTTGGTTGTCATCGCTACCCCTCTATCGTAATTGGATTCCGATATCGGAATCAGAGTACGATAAGTTCATGGTCTTGGAAACCCCCACCGACAAGCGGAAGCGTCGAACGCACAACGCTGTGCTCGACGCCGGTCAGACGCTCTTCCTCGAGCACGGTTATCGCGGAACGACGATCGAGATGCTCGCTGCAACAGCAGATGTGGCAGTGAGCTCGATCTACGCCAACTTCGGCGCAGGCAAGGTCGACGTCTATGCGGCACTGGCGTGGCGAACGGCGCTGGCCCATGTCGAGCAAATGTCTGCACCCGTCGACGCGGTCGACCCCGTCCGTGTGGTCGCCGAGTTCCTCGATCGATACATCGCATTCCATCGCGGTAGTCCGCTGGCGCTGCGACTGCTGGGGTTGACCGACGTGGACAAGTCCGAGTCCGAAACGGTCAGCGCGGCCAAGGCCAAGATCGACAGGGCGCTCGGTGGGCTCATCGATTCGGTGACGCACGCAGTGACGGACGCAGGGTCCGACGTCGACCCTCGCGCTCTGGTCTTGAACGCCTGGGCAGCGATGAACGGTGCTGTGTCACTGCGGCAACGACGCATCGTCGACCAACCGATGCTCGACGCGATGCTCGCCATCACGCGGGCCGATATGCTCCGTCACTTGAATGGAGTATCCGATGCGACCCGGTGAACTCGGTGCCGGAGACCGCGTACGGACCGTGGGATATGCACTGCGGCAGCAACTGTCGATGCTGCCCGGTACGCTGCTCGGTCCCCGTAGGGGATCGTCGAGCACGGTGTGGTCGATTGTCGATGTACCGGATTCACGGTTGTGCCGGGACGCACTCGAGGAGGCGAGGGAGTGTCTGAGTGAGCCCATGTTGCTGCACAGTCAGCGATGTTGGCAGTACGCGTCGGCGTTTGCGGCCGTGGACGACGTGTGTCCGGATCCGGAGGCGCTCTACGTGTCGTGCCTGTTGCACGACCTCGCGCTCGGCGGCGAACCGGACATCGCGGTCGGATGCTTTGCGTTGATCGGTGCTGATCGAGCCGAGAAGTTCGTCCGTAGATACGAAGGCGACGACCGAACGGCACAGATCGTCCACGAGGCAATAGCCAGGCACATGGACACAGCGAGGCCAGAGGGACCGGAAGCTGCCCTGTTGAACGATGCCGCATACCTGGACGTCAGTGGCCGTCGGATTCGTGAACTCGATCCGCACTGCATCGATGTGATCGAATCCCGCTATACGCGTGAAAGTTTCGCCGCAGACTTCGCATGCAGGATGAAGATCGAATCGAGAATGCGACCGCGGTCGACGGCGGCGACGTTGTGGCGCGCAGGAATGTATCCGGCGATAAAGGTGAATCCCCTGGAGCGAATGGTCACATCATCGAAGTAGCTGTTCCGCGACGGACTGGTGACAGCCCGTCAGGCCGGGCAGCTCACGGTGTAGGTCCAGACTGTGCCGACCGGTCCGGTGACGCGGACCAGGACAGCGGTAGCGGTACCCGCAGGAATCGAGACCACAACGGACCCGACGCCGGTGCTGCCACCCACGTAGCCGGTGTTGTGGATCAGGGCGTCCTGGTAGAACACTTCGATCTGATCGTGCACGTTCACTGTCGTAGCTGCAACCGAACGACGAACCAGGTTCTTGCGAATTCCACTCTTGCTCGACACAAATCCTCCAACGAAAGTACTTGACGGGCTGTCCGTCTCAGCGATGGTGACACAGTGATCGCGCGTCGAGTATCCCTTGGGCGGATGATCATCCAGGGCCGAAGACGCTGTGCCCCAAAGGCTACTGTTATTCATTCGACTCAACGGCGACTGTGGCCGCAGCAGCCGGACGTACATCCACCGATGTACGACGAGATACTCACGCAGACCGATGTGGCGCGGCCCGCTGATTCGTAATGTTGGCCAGGTCAAGACACATCGATATCGGAGGAACCGTCATGCACGCCGCAACACTTCTGTCTCAGCAACCGTCCACCACCGAGCAGGCGCTGGGGTGGGGGTTGGGAACCATCGTTCTGGTGGCGGCGCTCGGCGCAGTCGTGCTGTTCGTCGCTGCGCTGGTCAGCATCATCCGGTCGCCCAACTACACCGTCGCCGGCCGGGCAGTGTGGATCTTCGTCGTACTGGCGTTCCCGTTCCTCGGTCCCCTGGTCTGGTTCGTGTGGGGTCGGAAGTCGACTTTCGCCGTCGATGCCGCCAACGGACTCAGATGATCGACCCGATCGTGCGCGCCGCGTCGGCGAACTCGCCGGGGTTGGGGCCCGCGTAGTTGAGTCGAAGGAACTTTCCGGTGGGTTCGGCGGGAAAGTAGTCGTCGCCGGCTCCGACGATGACACCCGCCGACTTGCATTCCTGCACAATCCGTTCCAGATCGACATCGTCGCGCAGACGCATCCAGAGATTGAGTCCACCGCGAGGAACTGCGTCGAGATGGCCACGCGGCGCGAACTCGATGAGGCTGTTCGCCAGCAAGTCCCGACGTGAAGCCAACTGAGTTCGCAGCCGCCGCAGGTGGGTTCGCCAGGCGGGTTGAGTGACGACGTCCAATGCAACGGATTGCAGAATCCCGCTGACATACATCGACTCGGCTCCCGTATCGGCGAGGATGCGCTCGTGCGCGGGTCCGCGAGCGATCAAGCCCGCCAACCGAACCGAGGGTGACACTGTCTTGGTGAGCGAGCGAAGATAGACGACATGTCCGGCGTCGTCGCGTGCGGCCAGCGGATTCGGCTCGGAGGTGATGCCGAAATCGTGGGCCGAGTCGTCCTCGATCAGGAACGCGCCGTGGCGTCGAACAGTGTCGAGGACCTGCTCGGACAATGCAGGCGACCACTGTGCTCCGGTGGGGCTGGCGAATGTGGGTTGGGCGTAGAACGCTCGCGCGCCGGTGTGCGCGAATGCCCGAGCGAGCGCGTCGGGGTCCGGACCGTCGACGCCACTGGGTATCGGTACGACGCGGACGCCGGCCTGCGTGGCAGCAAGGATCGCACCCCAGTACGTCGGGGACTCCATGAGCAACGGCCGGCCGGCACCGACGAGTGCCCGAAATGCCGTACTGAGTCCGGTCTGGCTGCCGGGGATGATGACGACGTCACTGGCCGACGGTGGCGTGATGCCCAACGGTGTCGACGCGCCCAACTCGGCCGCGAACCATGCCCGCAGTTCCGGCAGACCTGCGGTGGGTGGTCGGGCGATCACCGAGTCGGTGCGGGAGGCGCGGGTGAAGGCGGCGTGAACAAGCCTTTCCGGCAACAACTCCCGGGCCGGGTAGCCAGAATGCAACGCGATCACATCGCTCGAGGTCGACTGCAGAGCCGCTGGTAGTTGCAGTCGATTGTCCGGCGCTCCCAGTGCAGCGGTCTGCCATCCGTAATCGTTGGGGCGGGCGGTACGCACCGTCCTGATGAATGTGCCGACGCCAGGCCGGCTTTCGATGACGCCTTGCGCGATGAGCGTCCGCAGTGCCTTCTGCACCGTGACCGGACTGGCCGAATGCTCGGCAACCAGTGCGCGGGTGGACGGCAGCCGGGCTTCAGGAGCCGCAGTCGCAATCCAGGTTCTCAGTGCAGACACGATCCGCGAGCTGCTATCGTCGGACATGACACAGCATAGTAGCGCTACTGCGTCTGGCGCGGGTCTGCTATCCCGCGCCGGACTGCTCTGGGGCCTGGCAGGCGTCACGGCGTTCTCGTTCACGGTGCCATTGACCCGCGTTGCCGTCACCGGAGGCCTGTCGCCGCTCTTCGTCGGCTGCGGCCGCGCTGTGGTCGCAGCCGCACTGGCTGCGGTAGCGCTCGCCGCCACTGGGCAACGGCTCCCGCAGGGGCGGCAGTGGATTCGGCTCGCAGTGATCGCGGCCGGTGTCGTCGTCGGTTTCCCGGTGCTCACCTCATATGCGCTCACCACTGCATCGGCGGGTCACAGCGCCGTCGTGATCGCGTTGCTTCCGGCGGCCACCGCCGCCACTGCGGTTGTCCGCGAACGGCAACCGGTCCGGCCGATGTTCTGGGTGGTCGCAGGCCTGGGGGCTGCCGTCGCGGTCGGGTTCGCTGCCGTGCAAGGCGGACAGTTGACCGGGTTGCAGTGGTCGGATCTGTTGCTCCTCGGAGCAGTGGTCGCCGCAGCGGTGGGATACGCCGAGGGCGGCCTGCTGTCGCGAGAACTCGGTGCGTGGCAGACGGTGTCGTGGGCCCTGGTGGTGTCCGTGCCGGTCACCGGCGCGTTGGCCGCGCTCGCGTGGTGGCAGCAACCTTCGGCAGCAGGGGCATCCGAGTGGGCCGCCTTCGGATACCTGGCGGTGGTGAGCATGTACCTCGGGTTCTTCGCCTGGTACCGGGGACTGGCGATCGGCCCGATGTCCAGCGTCAGCCAGGTCCAGTTGATCCAACCTGTGCTGACCATCTGCTGGGCAGCGATCATCCTGCGCGAGGGCTTGACGTGGCCGGTGCTCGTGGGTGGAGCGGCGGTCATCGTGTGTGCAACAGTGGCGGTCCGGACCCGGATGTCGCCGACCGTTCGGCAGGAGGAGTTTTCGAAATGACGAAATCGATCGATCAGGCGCGCAAGCTCGAGAACGTGCGCTACGACATTCGTGGACGAATTCTTGACAAGACCGAAGAACTCGAGGAGCAGGGGCACGCGATCCTGCGACTGAACGTCGGTAATCCTGCCCCGTTCGGTTTCGAGGCACCGGACGAGATCATGATGGCGATGATCCGCAACCTTCCCACCGCACAGGGTTATTCGGATTCACGGGGCCTGTTCTCCGCCCGCACCGCGGTGGTCCAGTACTACCAGACCAAAGGCCTGACCGATCTCGATGTCGGCGACGTCTACCTCGGCAACGGGGTATCGGAATTGATCACGATGACGATGCAGGCGCTGTGCAATCCGGAAGACGAGATACTGATCCCGTCGCCCGACTATCCACTGTGGACCGGCTCGGTGGCCCTGGCCGGTGGCGTACCCGTCCATTATCTGGCCGACGAAAGCCAGGATTGGGCCCCGGACTTCGAGGATCTCGAAGCCAAGATCACGCCCCGCACCCGCGCAATCGTGGTGATCAACCCGAACAACCCGACCGGCGCGGTGTACTCACGCGATGTACTGCAGCGGTTCGTCGACCTGGCACGAGAGCACGATCTGGTTCTGCTCGCCGACGAGATCTACGAGAAGATCGTCTACGACGGATCGGTGATGACCAATCTTGCTACGCTGACCGGGAAAGATGTTCTGTGTCTGACATATTCGGGTCTGTCGAAGGCGTACCGGGTCTGTGGATTTCGGGCCGGATGGTTGGCGATCACCGGCCCTCGTCGACGCGCGGCAAGCTTCATCGAAGGCATCACGCTGCTGTCCAACATGCGCATGTGCGCGAATGTGCCGGCGCAACATGCAATACAAACTGCGCTCGGCGGCCGACAGTCGATCGAGGATCTGCTGCTCCCGGCAGGCAGGCTGACCGCGCAGCGTGACCTGGCGCATCGCATGCTGAACTCGATCAACGGAATCAGCTGCGTGCAGGCGGGGGGTGCGCTCTACATGTTCCCGAAACTCGACACCGAACGTTTCGGGATCGTCGACGACGAGAAGTTCGTACTCGACCTCCTGGAATCCGAGAAGATCCTCGTCAGCCACGGCCGTGCGTTCAATTGGGATGTGCCCGACCACTTCCGGCTCGTGACCTTGCCCAACGTGGACGATCTCGGAACGGCGCTCGAGCGTCTGGGTAATTTCATGAGCTCGTACAGGCAGTAGCGATCAGCTCTGATTCGGCTCGAACAGTTCCTCGATCGAGCAGTCGAAGGCGGCGGCGAGAGGTAGGCCGATCATCAGCAGCACTGTGCGTACAGGAAACTACAGACTGGCCCTCACACTCAGGTGAGTTGGACGGTGAGAAAGCTGTCACCGAGGTGCAGCATCGATGTAGTCGATCGAAACGTGCCAGGTGATGAGGTGGTGTCACTCAGGAAAGGACCACCGTCATGCCGGATCTCTTCAGCCCGTTCACCCTCAAAGGGGTGACGCTTCGAAATCGAATCGCCATGTCGCCGATGACGATGTATCGCGCCGTCGACGGAAAGATGAACGACTTTCATCTCATGTATCTCGGTGCGCGCGCAGCCGGCGGGTTCGGGATGGTGTTCCCGGAACAGGTGGCGATCACGCCCGACGGACGCACCACTCCCGGGTGCGCCGGAATCTACGACGACGATCAAATCGAGGGTCACGCTCGCGTGGCGTCGATGATCAAGCAGATGGGTTCGGTGCCGGCGATTCAGTTGGGTCACACCGGACGCAAAGGCAGCGAAGTGCCGCCGTGGCAGGGCGGATACCAGCTTCCGGCAGACCATCCCGACGGTTGGGAATGTGTTGCGCCGTCGGCGATTCCCTACGGCGGCGACCACTCGTTTCCCGTCCACGAACTCACCGTGCCCGAGATCAAGGCCATCCACCAGAGCTACGCCGACGCAGCCGTCCGAGCCGCGGGGGCGGGCTACGAATGGCTCGAAATGCACTACGCGCACGGCTACCTCGGGGCCAGCTTCTTCTCTCCGCTGGCGAACCAGCGCACCGACCAGTACGGCGGAAGCCTGGAGAACAGGGCACGGTTCCACCTCGAGGCACTCGATGCGGTGCGCGAGGTGTGGCCCGAGAAGTTTCCGCTCACCATGCGATTGGGCTCGGACGACCACCACCCGGATGGGGTTCAGTTCGACGAATCCATGATCGCCATCGGTTGGATGAAGGAACACGGCCTGGACATGGCCGATGTCAGCCTGGGCTTCAATACCGACGACATGGTGGACCCGCCGTTCGGCGACATGGGGTTCATGGTCGAGCGGGCCGCACGGGTCAAGCGTGAGCTGGATATCCCGGTGACCTGCAGCTGGAATCTGGGAGTTCCGGAAAATGCGGACGCCGTGATCCGCGACGGCAAGATCGACGTGGTGTTGCTCGGTCGTCCGGCACTTGCCAATCCGCACTGGCCGGTCTGGGCGGCGCGTGAACTCGGCCACGGGGACCCGTTCTCGCTGGTGCCCGAGGACTGGAGCTGGTGGCTGAAGAACTTCCGCGGCCACGACCCGAGCATCGGACTGCCGCCGGCGAAAGTTCTCGACGAGGAGCAGGAGAGGAAGATCGCGTAGCAGAGGAAGGGCCGGACGGCGATCACGGACCATCCGCGGACGGTAGGGTTCCAAGGGCTCGCATCATGAGGAGCCCAGCGGTGTTCTCGTATCGAAGCGGAGGTTTGTGATGGCCGGCGGACTCGTAGCCCTGCTCGACGACGTGGCAGCGCTGGCTCGTCTGGCAGCTGCATCCATCGATGATGTCGGTGCCGCTACCGGTAAGGCGACGGCGAAGGCAGCAGGCGTCGTGATCGACGACGCAGCGGTGACGCCGCAGTACGTCCGCGGTCTTGCGGCCGAACGTGAATTGCCGATCATCAAGCGCATCGCCGTGGGTTCGCTACGCAACAAGCTGCTGATCATCCTGCCGATCGCGCTGCTGCTCAGTCAGTTCGTGCCGTGGCTGTTGACGCCGATCCTCATGCTCGGCGGCTGCTATCTCAGCTACGAGGCCGCGCACAAGATCTGGGGCGCACTCTTCGGCCACGGCGACCATCACGCCGCCGCCGAGGACGAGCCACGCGACGAGGACACCGTTGTCTCCGGAGCAGTGCGTACCGATCTGATTCTGTCCGCCGAGATCATGGTCATCGCGCTGGACACCATTGCTGCAGAGGGCTTCTGGAGCCGGCTCATCATCCTGGCTGTCGTCGCCGTGGTCATCACGATCGTCGTGTACGGAGTCGTCGCGCTGATCGTGAAGATGGACGATATCGGTCTGAAACTGGCCGACGGCTCCACCGGATTCGTCGAGAAGTTCGGCCGCAGCCTGGTCAGGGGCATGCCCCACGTGATGTCGGTGCTGTCGGTCGTCGGCACCGCAGCGATGCTGTGGGTCGGTGGACACATCCTGCTCGTCGGCATCGACGAGCTCGGATTCCATCCGATCTACGAACTCGTGCACCACGGCGAAGACGCAGTGCGAGGAGTCGCGGGTGTCGGCGGAGTGCTGGCGTGGATCGTCAACACCCTCGCATCTGCGGTCATCGGCGCGATCGTGGGCGGCATCATCGTCGCTGCGCAGCTGGGCATCTCGAAGGTGCTCGCCACGCGCGCTGCCGCGAAGTAGTGGCTCTCGCCGCCACATTCGCCGTTGTTCATCCAGCCTCGGAGCCGGCATCCGAGATCCTGTTTCGCTATTACGCCGATGTCGTCGGGCGCTTCCACGGTCGAGAAGCGTCGGACGACGAAGTGCTTCGAGCCATGATCGACGAACCGAGCGATGACCTCACCGGGAATTCGGGTCTCCTAGTCGTCGCGTATGTCGGTGTGGATGTGGTTGGTTGCGGGGGCATTCGTTTCGTGTCCGACGACACCGCAGAGCTGACGCGGTTGTTCGTCGATGCCTCGGCACGGGGCAGCGGCGTGGGAGTGTCGATAGTCGAGTTTCTCGAAGGATTCGTCCAGCAGTCCAACCGTACGAAGATTCGTCTGGACACCAGAGCGGACCTCGTAGAAGCGCGGCGGTTGTACTCGAAGCTGGGCTATCGGGAGGTACCAGCCTTCAATGCGGAACCCTACGCCGAGGTCTGGCTCGAAAAGCGTTTGTACTGAACCGATGTCCTCATCGATGGGTCAGCTCGAGCACCTTTCGTTCCGACTAGGAGACATCGGCATGGTCGAAACTCCCTCAGGCGAACGTGGCGTGCATTTCCCAGATCATGATTTCGCTCGCGGTCGATGCTGTCGCACGGTGCCCGCCGGTCGAGGTCAGTCGCACCGCGTCGCCCTGGGCCAGGTTGCCGATGTCCTCGAACACCGCCGAACCGTCGGCGACGAAGACGTGACCGAACGGCGCGTCGGGAACGGTGATCGACTGTCCGGGCTCGAGCCGCGCAACGTGGAGTGCCGCAAAGCGATTGCCGATGTTCACTCCACTTCTTCCTGGGATTCCCGATGCCACGCAGACGAGCTCGCCCTTTGCCAACTCGTCTCGAACGTCGCGCTCGTCGTACGACGGCACCCTCCCGTCGGTATCGGGTGGGATCCACATCTGCACGACGCGTAGCTTGTCGCGGCCGGTCAGGCTCGATGCGTTGCGTTCGGTGTGGCGAATACCGGTGCCCGCACTCATTCGCTGAATCAGCCCGGGGCGGATCAGTCCGGAATGACCCTCGGAATCCGTGTGTTCGAGCGTTCCCTCGCGTACCCAGGTGAGGATCTCCATGTTCTCGTGCTGATGGGAGTCGAACCCCTCGCCCGGGGACACCGTGTCCTCGTTGTGCACCATCAACAGTCCATGCGCATTGGCCGCCAGATCATAGTTTCCGGTGGCGGGGAAAGACTGCTGGGAATCGAGCCATTCGTTCCACCAGTGATGCCGTTGTTCGCTGGGAATGTGGGTGAGGGTCACGACGCGTTGTCCCGCATTGCCGAGAACGTACGTGTGACGGCCGCGAGATCGTTGGGGTCGATCAGATCGAACATGTTCTTCCGTACCGCTTCGACGTGCCCGGGGCTGGCGGCGGCGAGGGTGTTCATGCCGGCCTCGGTGAGTTCGGCGGACATTCCTCGCTTGTCGTCGTCGCATTTGACGCGCCGGACCCAGCCGCATTCGACCAGTCGACTGATTGCCCTTGTCACGCCGCTGCGAGTGGTGGTGACGGCGTCGGCGAGTTCGCTCATGCGGCGTCGGCGATAGGGCGCTTCGGAAAGCACCACCAGCAACTCGAAGTCGGTGAACGAGATGCCGGAGTCGCGCGTGAGCTGATTGTCGAGATCCCGAAGCAACAGCCGCGTTGCGTCGAGGTATGCGCGCCAGGCCTGCTGTTCGTCCTTGCTGAGCCACCGTGGTGAATCCATGCAGCCATAGTAGTTGACAACGCAACTAGCGGGTGTACTGTTCTCAGTAGTTGACGAAGCAACTACTTGACCCGGAGGGTGGAGCGATGACCAACGAACTGACTGCCGAAGAGACACGCCGCGCGCAGGAACACGAAGAGCAGCGGGAACGCATTCGTCGGCAGCACCTGAAGCCTGCCGGTGAACGGCCTGCTTCCTCGGCTCGCGGCCTCCATCACACCGCATTGGTCAGTAGCGACGTCGAAGCAACGGTCCGTTTCTACCAGGATCTGCTTGAGTTTCCGCTCACCGAGCTCATCGAGAACCGTGACTATCCTGGGTCTTCGCACTTCTTCTTCGATATCGGCAACAGCAATCTGTTGGCGTTCTTCGATTTTCCCGGCCTCGATGTCGGACCCTACGCAGAGGTGCTCGGCGGTCTCCATCACGTGGCGATCAGTGTCGAGCCCACCAGGTGGGAACACCTGCGTTCCAAGCTGATCGACGCGGGAGTCGAACTGATTGAGCACAGCGAGGTCTCCCTGTACTTCCGCGACCCCGACGGTGCCCGCCTGGAACTGATCGCCGATCCACTCGGTGAGATGTACGGCTCGCACGTTCTCTGACCCCCACACTCCGAGATCCGAGGCAATGACATGACCTCTGCAGCAACCACACTCGACGTCCGTCGAGCCGACGACCGATTCAAGACCAGGATCGGCTGGCTTGACTCCAAGCACTCCTTCTCCTTCGGCAACCACTTCGACCGTGGCAACACCCACCACGGTGTCCTGATGGTCAACAACGACGACATCGTCACTCCCGGTCAGGGATTCGACACCCATCCGCACCGCGACATGGAAATCGTCACCTGGGTCCTGCAGGGTTCGCTGGTGCACCAGGATTCGATGGGCCATACCGGCGTCATCTACCCCGGTCTCGCGCAGCGGATGAGCGCAGGTACGGGAATCCTGCACTCCGAGAAGAACGATTCGTGGCGACTCGGTGAGACCGCCGGCTCGTACTCGGGCAAGCACGGCGATCCCGTTCGCTTCGTGCAGATGTGGGTGGTCCCGGACGAGCAGGGCATCACCCCGGGCTACGAGCAGCTCGAGATCGACGGCGAATTACTCAGTGGCGGTTTGGTTCCCGTGGCGTCAGGCATGGCTCATCACGCCGACCACGCGGCGATCCGCATCAAGAACAAGTACGCCGCCATGCACGCTGCTCGTCTCCAGCCCGGACAAGCTCCGGTCGATGTGCCCGACGCGCCGTTCGTGCACATCTTCGTTGCCCGGGGTGAAGCGATGCTCGAGGGAGTCGGCGTACTCGCCCAGGGCGACGCGGTACGGATCTCCGGAGGCGGCGGGCAGAAGCTGAGCACCGCAACCGGAGCCGAAGTGATCGTGTGGGAGATGCACGCCGCGATCGCCGGGTGAGGTCTGCTACCTCTTCAGACCGAACATCTTCGCGATCGTCTTCTCCATGAACGTCGCAGGCAGCAACCGCCGCGCAAGAAATACGACAGGTGCGTTGCTGCCCCTGGAGTACAACGGTTTCGGCTTGTCCGCATCGATGGCCTTCAGCACCACCTCGGCGACATCCTCGGCGGAGATGCCGGTTCCTTCTTTGCGGTCCAGGGAAGAGATCGCGGTGTGGAAGTCGTCTCGGTGGACCGAATCCGGTGCGATGTACTTGGTTCGCCGCTCGCTGATTCCGGTGTTGATCGATCCCGGCTCGACGGTGGTCATCCACACGCCGAAGGGTGAGAGTTCCAGGCGCGCGGCGTCGGAGAAGCCCTTGATGGCGGCCTTCGTCGAGGCGTAGGACGAGCGGTAGGCGAGCGGGAAGCTGGCCAGCATCGAGCCGACCATGACGATGCGCCCGTACCCGCGCTCACGCATTCCGGGAATGACGCTCTGCGACAGCGTCACCGCGCCGAAGACGTTCAACTGGAACAGTCGCTCGATGGCGTCGGTCTGCAGTTCCTCGAACGGACCGGACTGACTTTCACCGGCGTTGTTGACCAGGACGTCGACGTCGCCGAGATCGGCGACGAAGGTGCGGATCGAGTCGGCGTCGGTGAGATCGAGCGCGCGATACTCGACGCCGGTGGCCCGCTGGGCGTCGGTCATCGATGCCGGATTGCGGGACGTGCCGATCACTCGATAGCCCTGGGCGACGAGCGCCTGCGCGACCGCGCGTCCGATACCCGACGAAGCTCCGGTGACCACTGCGGTGCGATTCATGTCCGGAATGGTACCGGTGCAGTCGGTTCGTACCGCATGACGAATCAGCTCATACCGGTTAGTCTGTTACCCGTGCAAACGAACTCTGCCGCCCTGCTGATCGAGCACCTGTGTATGGCCTTCGGCCCCAAGGTTGCCGTCGACGACCTCTCGCTGATGGTTCCACCCGGTTCGATGTTCGGCCTCGTCGGCCCGAACGGCGCAGGCAAGACGACGTGTCTGTCCATGGCGGTCGGTCTGCTCAGGCCGCAGTACGGCCGAAGTCTGGTGTTCGGACGAGATGTCTGGGCCGATCCCATCGCCGCGAAAGAACTGCTGGGCGTGCTCCCCGACGGGCTCGCTCTGCCCTCGCAGTTCACCGGCCACGAGCTGCTCACCTACTTCGGACGACTGCGCGCGATGCCGGAGGACGTGATCGCACAGCGTCGAGACGAGCTGCTGGACGCGCTGGATCTGGCAGACGCCGGGGGAACCGTCATCGCCGATTACTCCGCAGGCATGACCAAGAAGATCGGACTGGCCTCGGCATTGCTGCACGGTCCACGGCTGCTGGTGCTGGACGAACCGTTCGAGGCGGTCGACCCCATCTCCTCCACCACCATTCGCAACATTCTGGTTCAATTCGTCCGGTCCGGCGGCTCGGTGATTCTGTCGAGCCACGTGATGGCCCTCGTCGAGCAGCTCTGCACCCACGTCGGCGTCATCACCGGCGGCCGCGTCGTGGCCGCGGGAACGGTGGACGAGGTCCGTGCGGGCGGAAGCCTGGACGACGCCTTCGTTCGCCTGGTCGGTACTCGCGAGCAGAACCCCGACGGCCTGTCCTGGATGCGCTCGTGACGTCCCTCGGCCGGACCGTCCTGCAGATGCGAATCACGCTCTACCGCAGGCAGTTCAAGGGCGGGCAAGCAGTAGTGAAAGCCGTGTTCGGGTTGCTGGGACTGGTATTCGCGGTCGTGGCGTGTGTGTTGTCTGCGCGCAGTGGAGACTCGCAGGTGTTGGTCGGCGGCACCGCGAGCCTCGGGCTGACCCTGATCGGCCTGAGCTGGGTGCTGTTCCCGGTGCTCTCCGGAATCTCCGATGACAACATCCAGCCCCGCCACTTCCAGATGCTGTCGGTCGAACCCGCACGCCTGGCTCGTGCGTTGTTGGGCACGTCGGCGTTCGGCATGGTGGTGCCGTTGACGGCCATTGCGACTGCGTCGATCCCGATCTATGCCGTGTCCCGTTCTCTCGCAGCGCTTCCGGTTGCTCTGGTGGCCTGGCCTGCGACCGTGGTGCTCTTCGTGTCGCTGTCCAGAGTGGTCACCGTGGCGATGTCTCAGCTACTGAAGAGTCGGCGCAGTCGAGAGTTCGCTCTGCTGGCGTTCGGTGCGGTGTTCGGCAGCCTGTACTTCCTGCAGTTCCCCATCACCCAGAACTTCCCTCGGGTGCTGTCGGGTGAAGTGACATGGCCGCTGACACTGGCACATTCGATTCCGTTCAGCTGGGGAATCACCGGGGTGGACGCTGCGCTGGACGGGAACTGGCTGCTGGCGATCGGCGCCGTGGCGGGACTGCTGCTGCTCGACGGTGTAGTGGTGTGGTCGTGGCAGCGACTTGTGCTGCGGCTCTTCGAGGGACGGGTGTCCGCCTCGTACGGCGCGTCGCGGAAGCAGGTGGAGGCAGAGGGTCGTAACGGCGATACCGGCTGGCGGGCATCGCGGATCGGTGCGGTGGTGATGCGAGAGCTGTCCCTGTGGCGCGGCGATATGCGTCGTCGAAGTCAGCTGCTGTCGGTCCTCATCTTCGCGGTGCTCGGAGGCGTCGGTCCTTTGGTGACCGACTCGATTCCGTTCAGTGCAGCATGGGGCGCGTGGATCGTGATCTTCATGGCGATGGGCGCGGGATCGAATCTGTACGGCCTCGACGGCGGTTCGATGTGGCACCTGGTGATGATTCCGCAAGCTCTGCGCGACGACGTTCGTGGCCGGCAGCTCGCCTGGCTGATCGTGGCTGCACCCTTCGCGATCGTGCCGACGGCGGTCGTCCGCGTATTCGGTGACCTCGGACTCGACCGATTGGCAATCCCCATCTCGGTCACGCTGTCGATGCTCGGGGTCAGCGCCGGACTCATCGTCATGGTCTCCGTCCGTGCCGCCTATCCGGTTCCCGAACCCACCAAGGCCTTTTCGTTGAACACCCGAGGGTCGTTCAACGGAGGTTCGTTCGCCTTGGTCTTGCTGTCGATGGTCGTACTCGGGCTGTCGGTAGTGCCCGCTCTGCTGCTGGCATTGCTTCTCCCCGGTGCCTTCGCGTATCTGTCCGTTCCCGCGGCCGTGGCCGTCGGGTGGCTGGGGATGTGGTGGGGTGCGCGGGTGGCCGTCGACACGCTGGTCCGTGACTCCGACAAGATCCTGCACGAGGTGATCTCACGGTAGAGCGCGAATGGCCCGACACGGGTTGCCGGCCGCGAAGGTGTGCGACGGCACGTCCCGGGTGACGACGCTGCCTGCACCGATCACCGAGTTGTCGCCGATCGTGACTCCCGGGCAGACGATGACCCCGCCACCCAACCACACGTTGTTTCCTATGGTGATGGGAAGAGCGCTCTCTAAGCGTGTTCGGCGCGCCTCGTGATCCTCCATCGGGTGCAGCGCCGTCAGCAGTTGCGCCCGTGGCCCGATCGACACGTCGTCACCGATGGTGATGGGTGCGCAGTCCAACAGAATCGCGTCGTAGTTGAGGAAGCTGTTGGATCCGATCGAAATGTATGTGCCGTAGTCGCATTGGAACCGGGGCATGATCCACGAATCCGGTCCGATGGATCCGAGCAACTTGCCGAGAATCTCGCGCCGTGCGTCGGTCTGGTCCGCCTCGGTTGCGTTGAATCGGTCGAGCAGCTTCCCGCACCGCACCCGAGACGCCACCAGGTCCGGATCACTGTCTCGGTAGAGCTCGCCGCCCAGCATCCGATCCCGGTTCTCGCTCATGGATGACAGGCTACCGATCGGTGGTCTTCTCGAACAGTGCGACGCTGAACCACGAACTGCCCTCGGCGAACTCGCGGCGGCCGACGTAGCGAAAGCCCTGGCTCAGGTAGTAACTGCGTAGTGCGCCGTTGGTCTCCGCGCAGTCGAGTCGCAGCAGGGATCGCCCCTCCCGACGGGTCTGCTCCGACGCCCACTCGAGCAGCAACGTGCCGAGGCCGGTGCCGGCCTCTCTTCTGTCGATCACCAATCCGTGGACGTAGCAGGCCGATTCGTCCTGGTCGGGCCAGATGGCCGGATCGGAGTCGATCAACCGTAGTGCGGCGACGATCGGGCCGCTGTGACCGTATCGGGCGACATGGAACTCTCCCGCGTCGATCTGCGCGGCGATCGTGGTGAGAGGTACCTCGCGTGGAGTCCACTGATCGATTCCCCGAGCGAACAGCCAGTCCTCGGCAGCGTGCCGGAGGGCGAGTATCGTTGTCGCGTCGGCGGCAGTTGCGGGTTCCACGGTGAGCACGGTGCCATGGTACGGAAAGAGTAGCTGTCATGGTCAACGTGCTTGTGGTCGAGAACGATTCGGACCGGAAGGTCCTTCCCCGGTTGAACGGTGCCGAGTTTCGGAGTTGCACGATCGCCGAACTCGCCGACGCGGTGCCGTGGGCCGAGGTGCTGCTGTTCCGGACGTTCGAGACCGCCGATCTGCGGGCGGTGTGGCCGAAGGCCGAGAATCTTCGGTGGATCCACTCGTCGAGTGCCGGCGTCGATCGACTGCTGGATCCGGTTCTGCGCGAGGGGTCGTGGACGCTGACGAACTCCGGTGGGATCCTCGATCGTGCGATCGCCGAGTACGTCGCCGCCGGCATTCTGGCGTCGGTCAAGAAGCTGCCCCGGGCGCTTGCTCGACAGCGCGAGCGAGTCTGGGAGCACAGAGGTACCACCGGTATTCACGGTCGCGCCGCTCTCGTTGTCGGTCCCGGTTCGATCGGACGCGAGATCGGCCGGGTCCTCGGCGCACTCGGTATGCGCGTCGAGGCCGCGGCAACGTCCGAGCGGGCCGGTGACTCGGAGTTCTCGCGAATCCGAAACGTCCGACAATTGCCGTCGTATGCAGGCGAGTACGACGTGATCGTGCTGGCGACACCGTTGACCGACGCCACACGCGGACTGGTCGACGCGGAGGTTCTCTCGGCCATGCGTTCCGATGCAGGCCTGGTCAACATCGCCCGCGGACCCGTCGTCGACGAACGAGCCCTGTGCGACGCCCTGGCTGCCGGAGCCGTCGGGTGGGCCGTGCTCGACGTGTTCGAGGTCGAACCACTGCCGGACACGAGCCCGCTGTGGGGCATGGACAACGTCATCCTGACCGCGCATCTGGCGGGCGACGCCGACGACTTCGCCGAGCGTCTGTGGGCGTTGTTCGAGGACAACTTGCAGCGATACGTCCGTGGTTCGGCACTGGTGAACCTGGTGGACAAACAGGCGGGATACGTACGGCGCTGAAACGGACCGGCAAAGTATGCGTAACACTCCGTAGCATGTACTAGGGTGCAAGAGTGCGTGAAATCAATCGTTCGGCCGTGGCGTCGACCAGTCGCGACGCGGCGTTCGCCTACATGGACGACTTCAGGAATGTCCCGCAGTGGATGTTCGGCATCACCCGTTTCGAGCCGACGAGCGAGGTCACTTCGGGGCTCGGTGCCAGGTACGACGCGACGATGCAGATCGGTCCGAAGGCCCTTACCTCCGTTGTGCACGTCACCGAATGGGTCCACAACGAGAGGCTGACGCTCGAATCGGTCGAGGGCCTGTCCAACTCGTCCACGTGGTCGTTCTCCGATACCGCAGACGGCGGTACCCGTCTGGATGTGGTGTTCCGCTACAGCCTGCCCGGCGGAATCGCGGGCAAGGTGCTCGGCGCTGTAGTGGAACCCGTTGTGGGTCAGGCGATCAAGCATACGGAGTCGACGCTGCGGGCCCGCCTGGAAGCGGCCGACTAGTACACGTACTTGTCGAGGGCATCCAACACCTGGTCGACGGCGAGCCACGCGAACAGGAATGCGCAGACACCAAGCGTGAGGTTGGTGAACCAGCCGTTTCGCCACTGCTTCGGCACCCGATCGCTGTTGAGCATTATCAGCAGCGTCACCGCCAGGAACGGCATGAACACCGCCCCGAGGACGCCGTATGTCAGGACGAGCCCGATCGGTTGGTCCAGCCACAGCAACGCCATGGGCGGGAACGTCAGCCACGCAACGTACCAACGGAAGTACTTGCCGCCGACGCGCGTTTCCGGGTGACCCTGTTCGAGCCCCTTCAGATTGCCGACGAAGTCCGCGAACATCAGGCTCACGCCGTTCCACACCCCGATCAGCGACGAGAACGACGCGGACCAGAATCCGATGAGGAACACGTAGCCGAACACCGTGCCGTAGCGTTCGGCCAGCACGTCGGAGAGTTGAATCAAGCCCTGATCGCCGGTGGAGATCGCGATCTGCGACGAGTACAGCAGTTCGGCACCGACGATGAGCATCGCGAGGACGAAGATGCCCGAGATGACGTAGGCCATCGAATTGTCGATACGCATGACGCGCATGAATTTCGGTGTGATCCAGCCCTTCTCGCGTAACCAGTAACCGTAGGCAGCGAGCGTGATGGTGCCACCGACGCCACCGGCGAGGCCGAGGACGTACACGATCGAGCCGTCGGGAATGGTGGGGACGATGCCCTTGACGATCGCGGGAACGTTCGGAACCGCCACGACTGCAGCACCGATCACGGTCACGAACATGATGCCGACGAAGACGGTGATGATCTTCTCGAAGAACCCGTAGCTACCCAGCCAGATCAACGCGAACCCGAGGAGCCCGGATGCGATGGCGACGACCTTGAGTTCCAACGCGGGGAACAACGCGACGATCGGCAGCGCGCTCGACGACATCGCCGCAGCGCCGTAGACGAATCCCCAGATCACGATGTAGGGCGCGAAATACACCGTCGTCCACTTGCCCAGCGAACGCCAGCCCTGAAAGATCGTGTTGCCCGACGCCAACGTGTAGCGGCCGGCACCTTCCACCAGAACGACTTTCATGACGACACCGACGATGATGACCCAGAGCAGTGCGTAGCCGTAGCGTGAACCTGCCACCAATGTCGCGACGAGGTCCGCGGCTCCGATACCGGTTGCGGCGACCACCAATCCGGGGCCGACCACCTTCCACTTCGGAGGTGCAGTGGTCTCGGTCATCGATTCTCCTCGCGTGCCGGGGGCTGCTCAGTGACCTGTCTCACTCTTTATGAAACGCACGGTTCCTGGCAAGTCGACGCTCGGTACCGTCGATGCGGTGACCGACGGACAGCAGTCATCGCGTGCATTGAGCTTCGGCAAGGTTGCCGAGAACTACGACCGGGCCCGTCCCGGCTACCCGGCCGAGCTGTACGCGGACATCGCTGTAGGCGACGGGCTGCGAGTGCTCGAGGCGGGGGCAGGTACCGGCAAAGCCACTGTTGCGTTGGCTGAACTCGGCGCGTCCGTTGTTGCGGTGGAACCGGATTCGGCTATGGCAGAGCTGGTTCGGCGGCGCACCGAGAACCTCGACGTCGAAGTGCAGGTGTCGCGGTTCGAGGATTGTGCAGCCCCGGCGGCGGCGTTCGATCTAGTCGTTGCCGCCCAATCCTGGCATTGGGTGAACCACGAGCAAGGAGCTGCAGTGGCGGCCCGCGCGTTGGTCCCCGGCGGTGCCCTTCGGTTGTGGTGGAACATGCCGGGCGACCTCGAGGGCCCGGCATGGGAAGCGGTCAGGGCGGCCTACGACGCAACCGAGCCCGAAGCGGCACACCTGTTGGTGTGTTCTCTCGGTGCGCAACCGGAGTCGAACGTGCCCCGCGCTGAAGGCTTCGGTCCGTGGACGACCTCGACGTA
Source organism: Rhodococcus sp. SBT000017 (assembly GCF_003688915.1). NCBI lineage: Bacteria > Bacillati > Actinomycetota > Actinomycetes > Mycobacteriales > Nocardiaceae > Rhodococcus > Rhodococcus sp. SBT000017. The sequence goes on along the minus strand of NZ_REFU01000001.1, from coordinate 3,448,877 downwards.
CAAGTGGGTCCAGCGCTACTCCGCAGGCGAGTTCTGCGCCATGGCCGCCACGTACTCGAGCCATCTCGCCCTGGACGACGGGCGCCGCGGCGAGGTCCTGGGCGCAGTGCACGCGGCCATCGCCCGCCACAGCTATGTGGATTACCGCTACGTCACGCAGATGGTGACGGCGCGGCTCGACTAGGAGATCGTCGTGGTGCAGACGACGAATTGCCTGGCGTCGTAAGCGAATCCGCCCTGGGGGCATTCGTTGGGATCGGCGGTACCGGTCTTGATCTCGGTGACCTGTTCGACGTCGGTCGCACTGGGGTCGCTACAGTCGACTCGTGCGGGCTCGTCCATGCCCACGGTGGGTACGCTCATGCAGCCGTCGACAACCCAGTCGACGTCGAGGCACAATGCGCCCTGCTCGACACCGTCGAGCGTTTCGTAGTAGGTCTGATTCACGTCGGTGGGGCACTGCTCGTTCTGCTCGTTCTGCTCGGCCTTGGCGATGACCTTGTAGTTCGATTCCATGCTGCCGCATTCGGCGTTCTCGATGGTGGCGGCCGTCATCGTCCCGCCGAGCCGAACGCATTGACCGATCTCGACATCGATGTCGGTGGAACCACCGGCGTCGATTCCCTCTTGGCCCGAGACGTCGTCGGTGGTGCTGGGAGCGGCGGAGATCGAGGAGGCGGTGGTGGTGTCTGCGGCGACGGCGTTGCCGGCTTCGGACGACGAACAGCCTGCAGCGAACAGCAGCGTGAGAGCTGCGCTTGCGGCGAGCAGGCCTCTGGACAAAGCAAGCATCGTGGCATGACCTTCGGAAATCATCCAGGCGAGGGAGCACACCCTCGTCGGCGGCCCCGCGGGCCACCGAAGAAAGATTCTTTACCATTCAAGGGGCTTTGAAAAGTGCACAGCCGGAAGTCACGAACGGAACACGATGCGAGCAACCCATTTGGTGTTGTGGACGCCAGGAAGTGCGGGGACGATCACGCGCGCGGGAAATCCGTGATCGAGCGAGAGGTCGACACCGTTGACTTTCAAGGCCAGCAACGAATTCGGATGCGCCGCTTGATTTCCCTGCAGTACCGCACGGGTGAAGGCTCCGTTCTGCTCCAGCGAGCTCACCTCGGCCGAACGCGGTGCGGGCACGCCTGCCAGCGCGGCTAGTTCGGCCAACTGGACACCGGTCCACGTCTGCGTGGTGGACCATCCTTCGACGCACGCGATCGGAAGTTCGGCAGTGCGCTGCGACATCGACAGCAGCCTGCCTCGGGACAACACGATCGGAACGGCGTCCTCGGCTGCGCTGCTGATCGTCAGTTGCCAGTCGGCCCCGGTCTGCGCCTCGGTGATCCCCGCAGCTTCGGCCGTTCGGTTGATCTGGAAGTCGTTGGGGCCGTCACCGTACGAGCGTCCGCGGGGCAGCAGAATCGCGGCCTTGCGCATCACTCCGCCGAGCGTCTGTCCGACCGTCAACACGGCAACGAAACCCATTCCGGCAGCGACCAATCCGATGGCACCGCGTCGAGTCATGGTCGCCGGAGGGTTGTCGTCGTTCTGCTTGTCCGGAGCTTCGTTCCTGGCGCGCAACACGTCCATCAACGACTCCGACCTCAGGGTTCGCCACATCAGCGGGACCTTGAGCCCGAGGTGTACGAGGAATCCGGAGATGAACACCCAGGCACCGAAGTAGTGGGCGGCGTAGAAGTCGAAACCGAACACGTAGTCGTACTGGATGTTGAGAACACCGGTGACGATCTCGAACAGCAAGCCACCGACCAGCGCCAACAGCGACAACCGTTCGAGCGCATGCGCCGGCGATCGCACCGGTGGTAGTTCGACGAGCTTGGGCATCACCGACCACAGTTTGGCGATGACGAGCGGCACGATGATCAGGCCGAGCCCGACGTGCAGGCCCTGTGTGAGCTGGAACAGCCAGGCGGGGTTGGTGGGCCAGTCGAAGTACGGCAACCGCAACCACCCCACGGCACCGGGCCGGGCCTGGCCGAACTGCGGTCCGTAGGCGCTGTACGAGAGCAAACCCGTCACCGTGATGATCGGCAGCGCAACGAGCAGAACCGCGCCGAACAGCGACGTCAACCATGTGCTTCGCAGCGGACTGCGAGAGCGCGCCAGAGGGTTGGGTGCGTCGGCCATGTAGGGCATTCGCTGCCCAGTCAGTGCCGGATGTGTCTCGGCCGACTCTCCTGCCCGACGTATCGCCTCGTGGAAAACGTCCCCGCGGGGACGCGTCTGGCATCGTGGGGACGTTCCTGTCGGTGCCTCGTCGTACATTTATCGAACATGTATTCGATGAATGGGGGCGTTCATGATGGACATGAAAGATATCGAGACCGAAATCTGTGCTCTGGCCGGTCAGATCGCTGCGGCGTCGGCGCAGTATCTGATTCTGGTGGGTGAGTTCGATGCTCGACGCGGATGGGCGGCCTGGGAAGTGCGGTCCTGTGCGCACTGGTTGTCCTGGCGTGCGGGAGTCGATCTGCACACCGCTCGTGAGCAGGTGCGGGTGGCCAAAGCGATGAGAGAGCTGCCGCTGATCACCTCGGCGTACCTGAGCGGCACTATCTCGTACTCGAAGGTGCGTGCCATGACTCGGGTGGTCACGGCCGAGAACGAGGCGTCGCTGCTGCAAAAGGCGCTCGATGCACCCGCTGCGCACATCGAACGTCTCTGCCGTGGTCTGAAGAAGGCGATGCGTCCGACCAGGGGTAACGGCGTCGACGTCGATCCGTGCACGGGGCGGTGGCGCTGGGACGAGAACGACGGCTCGCTCGTGCTGACGGCACGCTTTCGGCCCGAGGACGGCAAGCGGTTTCTCGCTGCATTGACGAGGGCGGAGTACGAGCGGACCCGAGTCGAGGGCGAATCCGAGGGTGACCGGGCCGCCCCGGCCCCGCCCAACCCGGTGCCGGCGATCATCGCGATGGCCGAGATGGTGTGCGCTGCCGTCGATTCACCGGTCGTCTCACCGGCCGCGGAAGTGCTGGTCCATCTCGGCAACAGCACCGAAGCCGGATGCGATCATGCTCATTTCGACGACGGGCCCGGCCTCGACGACGAGACTCTCGCTCAGGTGCTGTGCTCTGCGGTCATGCGGACTGTCGGCCACGGCCGGCTGGGTAAGACCGTGCGGTGGAGTCCAACTGCGAAAGCCCCGAGCCGAACCCAGATGCGTCAGTTGATCATTCGGGATCGATGCTGCACGGTGCCCGGGTGCGGGCGCACCCGATTTCTGCATGCGCACCACGTCACCTACCGCTCACGGGGCGGGGCGACGTCACTGGACAACCTGGTCCTGCTCTGCGGCGAACACCATCGAGCGTTGCACGACGGCTACTTCTTCATCGAAGCCCTTGGATACCAACGCTTCTCGTTTCACCATCCATCGGGAACCGAGATCATCCATGCTCCCGCAGTGTCGGGAGACGCAGACGAGATCAGGCGACGATACGACGGGATCGCACCCGACGCCATCGTCCCGAACTGGGGTGGTGAAGGCCTCGACCTCAGCTATGCGACCGATGTCCTGATCACCAATTGGCAGCAGGCTGCATGAAATGGGCTCGTCGCGGGCAAGTTAGTGTGACGACGAGACTCGGACAAGAAGCGGTGGGACATGAGCGTCGACAGATCATTGGGGGACGAAGCACCCTGGCCGGTGGAACGAGCACCGAGCCGGAGCGACGCGACCAGGCCCGAGGACGACTCCTTCTACGCCGCGCCCGAGGGGTACGAAGCAGCGCTACCCGGGACGATTCTCAGAGTGCGGCCGGTCGAGGTCGCGATGTTCGGTCGTGTGCGCCAGCGAGTCGACGCGTGGCAGCTGCTCTACCGCACCGCTGATCTCGGTGGCTTTCCCCAGGCCAGCGTCACGACGGTCTTGCGCCCGCGGGACGCCGAGCCGGTACTGCTGTCATATCAGTGTGCGATCGACGGCGTCGCATCCTCGTGTTTCCCGTCGTACGCGCTTCGGCGTGGCTCGCGGGCGTTCGGTGCAGTACCGCAGTTCGAGTTCCTGCTTGTCCTGCATGCCCTCCGCCGTGGGTGGACCATCTCGATCCCCGATCACGAGGGTCCCGACGGACATTGGGGTTCGCCGCAGGAACCCGGGTTCTGCACGCTCGACGCCGTTCGCGCGGCGTTGTCGTTCGAGCCGCTGGACCTGCATTCGAGCACGCCGGTAGCGCTGTGGGGCTACTCGGGCGGCGGACTCGCGACGTCCTGGGCGGCGGAGATGGCACCGGAATACGCACCGGAGATCGAAGTGGTCGGTGCCGCCCTCGGCTCCCCCGTCGGAGATCCCGGCTCGGCGTTCACCAGGCTGAACGCAACGTTCCACTCGGCGCTGCCGACATTGGTGGTTGCGGGTCTGCGGCGCACCTATCCGGAGCTGGACCGGGTCATCCGCCAGTACGTCAACGAGGACGGGATGCGCATTCTCGATTCCGTCGAGAAGATGACCACCGTCCGCGCTGTCCCCCGCCTCGCGCGGCACGATCTGGATCACTACATCGACGTTCCGTTGGCCGATCTGCTGGCTCTGCCCGAGATCGTGCAGGTGTTCCAGGACATTCAGCCGGGACGAACGGCTCCAACGGCACCGCTGCTGGTCGTTCAGTCGGTGCACGATCAGATCATCGCCGTCGACGACGTGGACGGGCAGGTGGATCGGTACATCGAGGCCGGAGCCCACGTGACCTATCTACGGGATCGGCTGAGCGAACACCTGTCGCTGCACCCGCTCAGTGCGCCGCTGACATTGGACTGGTTGGCCGATCGATTCGCCGGACTGCCGGTCGAAGAACCGTCGACGCGAACGGTGTGGTCCACAGCGTTCTCGCTCTCGGCGGTGCGCGGATTGTTGTCGCTGACCTGGACAACCATCACAGCGTTGGTCGTCGGCATCCGGGCGTAGCTACCCTGAAGACCGATGAAACGAACCTGGATACGAATACTCACCGGCACGATCGCCATTCTGGGCATCGTCACCGGGCTCGTGGCTCTGGGCGTCTACTACACCGACACCCGAGTCAATGTCCTGATCGCGCTCGCGTCGTTCGTTCCGTTGATGTTCGCCGCCGTCGTGTTCGGTGCCCTGGTGGCGTTGATCGGTCGGCGCTGGGTTCTGGCGGGAGTGTCCGCGCTCGTGCTTGCTGCAGGCGCATTCGCCTACGCACCGCTCTACGTGGCGGACGCGGCACCCGAGGAGTCGGAGGGCGTGCGGTTGCGCGTGATGCAGGCGAATCTGATGATCGGGCTGGCCGATCCAACTGTCGTGGTCGGTCAGGCTCGCGAAAGCGCCGTCGATATCGTCACGATCCAGGAACTGACCGACGCGTCGGTGGTCGGCCTCCGCGACGCAGGTATGGAGGAGCTCTTCCCCTACAGCTACCTCCAGCCGCACGTGACCGGCGGCGGCGGAGCCGGAATCTACAGCCGACTCCCGATCTCGGGCAACCGTGAACTCGACGGATACGGCCCGGTGAATCTAGCCACCGAGGTCGAGGTTCCCGGTTCCGAGCCGGTCACGCTGCTGGCCGTGCATCCCGGTCCCGCCTACATCACCCCGGCCGACATCTGGACCGCCGAATTGGACACGCTCCGAAACGATTTGAAGGCGGCGTCGGTCGGCGGGCCGGTGATCGTCAGCGGTGACTTCAACACGACGTACTCGCACAAGAAGTTCCGTAACCTGCTCGATGCCGGATATTCCGACGCCGCAGCGCAATTGGGGAAGGGATTGATTCCCACGTATCCCACGGACAAAGGGACACCCGCAGTCGTCGGCATCGACCACATCCTCACCAACACCGGCCACGCTCGGTCTCTGGAGCGAATCGATCTCCCCGGATCGGACCACCACGGGTTGATCGGGGAGATCGAGTTCTCTCGCTAGATCAACGGAACAGATCGACGTTGCGCTGCGCCCACTGCCCGAATGTCGTAGCAGCGCCGATTATCTCGGAGAGTGTCCGGTCGACCTGCTGAGGGGTGTCCACCCAGGACTCGAGTCCGTCCACGTACGTGATTGCAAAGTCCCCCATGCTGGGACTCAAGCCGTCGATCGTCTCCTGTCTGCTGACCGTTTCGAAAGTCAATGTGCGACCGAGAGCGGTGCCTATCCTGTCCAATAGCTCTGTGCGCGTAAGAGATTCGGGGCCGGTGAGAACATGGGACCGGCCCTGATGCGCTTCTTCGTCGATCAGGACTGCCGCCGCCGCCGCGGCGATATCGTCCATGGCGATCGGGGCGTTGGCAGCATCGGGAAACGGCTCACGGACACAATCGGACTCGATGATTCGCTCCGCCCACATCGTCGAGTTCTCCATGAATTCGCCCGGCCACAGATGAGTCCACTGCATTCCGGACTGCTCGACCGCTACCGAGATCGGATGCCACCAGTTCTCCGGTGGGCCGGCGAGATCGACGACGTGCCTGACTCCGGCATCGCGGGCGAGTTCGAGCACAGGTGCGATCGTGTTCGGATACGGAGCCAAATAGATCTGATCGACGCCGACCAGGGCGTCGGGCAGGGAATCCACCCGGCCGAGGAACCCCTCGGCGATCTCCACGCCTGCCGGCAATCGTGCGCGCGAGGGATGGTTGGTCAACGCACGTACGTCGGTCCGACCCGCGGCCACAAGATGGTCGACGACCATACGGCCGATATTGCCCGTGGCTCCGGTCACCAAAATCGTCATGCCGTACAGTGTACGGCATGACGATTTTTGGCGGGAAGGGACGAAATCAGCTCAGCTGACGCGAACTGCCTGCTTTCGAGACTTGCCGCACTGCAGCAGGATTCGGACGGCCGCCGGTGTTCCGTCGAGAGATGTCACGATGTCGTTGCGCATCTGTGCTGCCGCGCCTGCCACCTTGTCGAGCGATGTCACTGCGGGGTCGAGTGTCGCGGTGATCTCGACGACTCTCTGCCCGCGGTCGGACACCGAACGGCCGGTTGCCGATACGACACCTTCGTGAGTGGCCAGGGACTTCGCGGCGCTTCGGGCAGCGGTGCCCAGGTCGACGCTGAGCCGACCGTCGACATCCGCATCCGCTGTGGAGGCGAAGGCGACGGTGCCGACCGAACGGCGCGGCAGGTGCGCGAGTAACCACCACAGCCCGAGCAGAACGAGGACGATGGCGGCTGCTCCGAGAGCCCAGGGCCACCAGCCGGCGTCGACGGCGGTGTCGACGAACGCTGCGTCGAGACGCTCGCGGCCGGGAAGTTCTCCGCGCTCCCAGGCGATCGCACCGCCGCCGAGGGCGATCAGGGCAAGGCCGACGACGGCGGTGCTGGTCCGGTCGACGGACGCGGTAGCGCGTTTCATGAGGCTTGTCCTGTCGTTCGCACTCGGGTGCGGACCTTCGGAGCCGACGCGAGTGGGCGGAGAGCGTCGTCCACGGAGGTGACGACGGAGGACTTCAGCTCCGAGGTGTCCGTGCCGGCGACGGTGTTCACGGCGACGGTGACCTTTTTGTTGCCGGCCTTGGCGGTCGCGGAATCGACGCCGACGCTGTCGAGAGCGGCGGTGCGGGCAACGGCTGCGACGTCGCCCTTGCGGAGCCAGACGTCCTGCTCGGAGAGGGCGCGGTGGGTGCGTCGGCGTGGACGAATCGCAACGAGGACGAGAATGAACCCGACGACGACTGCGGCGATTCCTCCCGGCAGCATCCACGACTGCGCGGTGAGTCCGTCCAGGTTCGCGGCGGCGGGGCCGACCCATTCGGGGCCGTCGATGGCACCGAGGTTCAGCAGCGCCTCGCGGCCGAGGACCACTCCGGCACCGATGAGGACGAGTGCGAACAGGATTGCGGGTACGGCTGCGGTGGGGTTCGCTACCGGCTTCTTGCTTGCCTTCTCGATCACTGCACTCTCCCTTCTTCATGGGTGGCCTCGGCGGGCACGCATTGGACGGTGACGTCGACGCGGTCGACGGTGTAGGTGCCCAGTTCGGACAGGTCCCGTGCCACAGCGGCGCGAACGTTCGCGGCCACCGTCGCCAGCGGCGAGGGCCAGGTGACCGCCACTGCGACCTGTGCGCGAACGCGGGAGCCGCTGATCGTCACGTCGGCCTTGGGCAGGTCACGCCCACCGAGGACGCGTAGTCCAGGCTGGGGCCCGGCGACCGCGTCGGTGCTGCGGGCAGCCAGGACTGCGAGACGCTCGACGGCCTTGTGCTTGATCTCCAGCGAGCCCCGCTCACCGGGGTCTACAGCGGCTGTCTCAGTCACGACCGCGACCACGCATGATCGAGTTCAGGTCCAGTTCGCCGTCGATGTAGCGGCCGACGAAGAAGCCGAGGCCACCGAGAACGATGGCGATGAGGAAGCCGGTGAAGCCGCCTGCCGCTGCGGCGATGGCCAGCAGAAGTCCCACGAACAAACCGATGGTTGCAGTGGTCATGGTCTTGATCTCCACTCAGAGTTCGAAGTAGTTGCGTCTGGTGACGCGTTTGCGGATGCGAGCGATCCGCTTGGGAAGTGTGCGTAGGGGGGACGGAATCGAGGACGCGCGGAATACCGTCGGTGCACTCGCTGCGTTGACAGGGGTCGAGGGCAGTACAGCGAATCTTCGATCGACAGCGGCGAGCTCGGCCATGTACCGGGCCGGATCTCCACCGATGTCGGGGTGGTGTTCGCGTGCCACAGCGCGCCGAGCCGCCTTGTACGCGGCGGCTCGGTCGTGCGCTGCATGCTCGTTCACCTGGTCAGACTCGCACAATGTCCTCGACGGTGACGTGCACGGGCCCGTCGACCATCGCCGCAACTGTGCGACGCACGGCATCGGCGGTCTCGCGGACCGCAACCCCGAATTCGAGAGTGACGTGAACCTCGGTTCCGTTCTCCCCGATTCGGATGCCGGCGATCCTGCGTCCGGGTAGGTACGTAGCGGCTTCGCCGAACATGCCGCCGTGCAGCCCGACGACACCGTCGATCGCCAGAACGGCGTCGGCGATGTCCTCGGACCTGTCACGCTCCGTCATGTGCGGATCGGTCACTGCACTCGGGTGGTGGCGGGCTCGGTGGTGGTGTCGTCGTCCTCGGAGCCGTCGTCGAGGAAGATGTCGTGGACGACGATGTTGACCTCGGTGACCTCGAGCCCGGTCATACGCTCGACGGCATTGATGACGTTGCGTCGGATGCCTGCTGCGAGATCTGCGATCGACACTCCGTAGTCGGCGACGATGTCGATGTCGACGGCTGCCTGACGCTCGCCGACCTCGACCGAGACGCCCTGCGACTGGTTGACGCGGGCACCGGGGATGCGCTCGCGGAGGGCACCGATCGCGCGGCTTGCTCCGCCGCCGACTGCATGCACTCCCTGGACCTCACGGGTGGCGATGCCGGCGATCTTGGAGACGACGGTATCGGCAATGGTGGTGCGACCCTGCGAGCTGACGAGCACGGAGTCCGACTTGGTGGTGATGTCGGTCTTGCCTTCGCCTGCTGCCGATACGGTTGCCTTGTTGTCCGTCGTGGAGCTCATTGAATGCCTCTCTTCGTCGTTTGTCTCGTGCAGAGTGTGTGTCAGGAGTTGGTCGTAGGTCGATGACCGAAACGCACGTCCGGATAAAGTGACCTACGTCATAGATTACGTCCGCTGGTAAACCGGTATCGAAGACATGCGTGATCGATGACCGCTACGTGAACTGGGGGCCCGATGGAGTGGGTTGATGCATCGGACCGCGTACTCGTCGGCGCAGCCGCGCTCGGCGAGACGGATGCGTTCGAGGAGATCGTCCGGCGCTACGGCCCGGAGATGTTCCGGTACGCGCGCAACATGCTGTCCGATCAGGGTGCGGCCGAGGAGGTGGTGCAGGACTCCTTCGTCGCAGCGTGGAAGGGTCTGGACAACTTTCGAGGGGACTCGGCGTTGAGGACGTGGCTGTTCTCGCTGGTCTCGCACAAGGTGGTCGATCACCGGCGACGGCGTAGCGTGCCTCCTGCGGAGGACTGGGTGTTCGAGCGCAAGAGCACCGGCGCAGGCAGCGATCCGGAAGCGGACGTCGAGGCCGACAGCTTCATGGCCGAGCTCGGAGTCGCACTGGCCGAATTGCCCTACCGTCAGCGAGCCTGCTGGCTGCTCCGCGAGGTCGAGGGCCTGACTCACCCCGAGATCGGCGCGATCATGACGTTGTCCGCAGGAGCGGTACGCGGTCAGTTGACCAGAGCACGAGCAACATTGAGCGAAAGGTTGGCAACATGGCGAACCCAGTAGAGCCGGATTCGGTTCTCGCGCGTGCTGCCACCGAACTTCGGGACGCACCGCAGGAACCCAATTGGGTGGACATCAGCTCGTCCATCATCGCGAAGGTACGCAACACCACTCGGCGTACGTGGCCCATCGACAGCGCCTTCCCTCCCGGTTCAGAAGCCGGGACCGGTGACACGCTGAAGATCAGCGACCACATCGTCAAGACGACGCTTCGGCGCGCCCTCGCGGGCGTTCACGGCGCACAACCGACCGAGATCGACCTCCACCTCGACGACCATGCCTGCATCGGCCTGTTCATCGCGGTGATCGGGGTGTACGGCGTCGATCTGCAGGCCGCGGGCGACGAGCTCGCGCGTATCGCGATCGATGTCGTGACGGATCTGCTGGGTGCCACCCTCGATCGCGACGTCGTCGAAGTACGCGTCGACGACATCGAAGAGCGGTAGGCGTAAATATTGCGTCATAGCCGCTGGTTGGCGGCGTAAGAAAGCGTAAGGAAACCGGCTGTGGCCGGTGGCGGGATTCAGGATCGAGCAATGACCGAATTGCTCTGTCTCGCGGTGGCCGCGTTCGTCGCGGTGTACCTGTTCGTCGCTCTCCTCGACCCGGAGAGGTTCTGACGCCGCCATGAATCCTGCTCTTCTTGCCGGTCTCCAGATCGGCGTGGTGATAGTCGTTCTGGCGGCTGCCTATGTGCCGCTCGGCGACTACATGGCCCGTGTCTACACGCGCACTCGGGATTCGAGTGTCGAACGAGTTCTGTATCGCATCGCGAGAGTCGATCCGGACTCCGAACAGACCTGGGTCGGGTACTCCACCAGCGTTGTCGGATTCTCGGTGGTCGGTGTCGTCTTCCTCTTCCTGCTGCAACGTGTCCAAGGCGTGTTGCCGCTCGACGGCGGACTGTCCGGCGTGAGCCCGGCGATGGCGTTCAACACCGCGGCGTCGTTCGTCACCAATACGAACTGGCAGTCGTACACGCCCGAGACCACCATGTCGAACCTGACGCAGCCGTTGGGATTGGCAGTGCAGAACTTCCTCTCTGCTGCAGTCGGTATCGCAGTGGCGATCGCGGTCGTCAGAGGATTCGTCCGGGTTTCCACCGGTGGTGAACTGGGGAACTTCTGGGTGGATCTGATCCGCGGAACGCTACGAATTCTGTTGCCGCTCTCGCTGCTGGTGGCGGTAATTCTGCTCACCCAGGGCGTTGTGATGTCATTCTCCACGGGCTTCGCTTCCACCGGTCTGGACGGGCAGGCGGTGACCAATGCGCTTGCACCCGTTGCCTCTCAGGAGGCGATCAAGGAGATCGGCACCAACGGCGGCGGCATTCTCGGAGCCAATTCTGCCCATCCGTTCGAGAATCCGACGCCGCTGTCCAACATCGTCGAGATCATTTCGTTGCTGCTGATCCCGGTGGCGCTCACCCGCACCTTCGGCACCATGATCGGCAACCGCAAGCAGGGTCTGACTCTGCTTGCAGTGATGGCCACGCTGTGGGCCACGCTGCTGGCGGTCACGCTGTTCGCGGAGTCGGGCACCCGAGGCGTCGCAGCAACGGCTGCGGGCGCGATGATGGAAGGCAAGGAAGTCCGCTTCGGTATCCCGGCATCGGCATTGTTCGCCGTCTCCACCACCGGAACGTCCACCGGCGCAGTCAATTCCGCACACGACAGCATGTCTGCGCTCGGTGGCGGGACAGTTCTGCTGAACATGTTGTTCGGGGAGATCGCACCCGGTGGCGTCGGAACCGGTCTGTACGGGCTGTTGGTTCTCGCAGTCATCGCCGTGTTCGTCGGTGGCCTGCTCGTCGGGCGCACTCCCGAGTTCCTCGGCAAGAAACTGGGTCGACGCGCGATCACGATGGCCGCACTGTCGGTGCTGGTGATGCCGATCCTCGTTCTCGTCGGCACGTCCATCACCGTGATTCTCGAATCCACCACGAGCTACCAGGGCAATCCCGGCATCCACGGATTCACCGAGGTGCTCTACGCCTACGCGTCGGCGTCCAACAACAACGGCAGTGCCTTCGGCGGTCTGACGGTGACCAGCGACTGGTTCCAGATATCGCTCGGTATCGCGATGCTGCTGGGCCGTTTCCTGCCGATTGTCTTCGTGCTGGCGCTGGCGGGCTCGCTGGCGACGACCAAACGCAGTGCACCCAACGCAGGCACCCTCCCCACCGACGGGCCGTTGTTCGGCACTCTGCTGATCGGCACCGCGATTCTCGTCGCCGCTCTCACCTTCTTCCCCGCACTTGCTCTCGGACCCATAGCAGAGGCCATGCAATGAAACTCTCTCTCGCAACTGCGCTTCCGGGCGCATTCCGCAAACTCGATCCGCGCCACCTGGCTCGTAACCCCGTGATGTTCGTCGTGTTTCTCGGTTCCATCGTCACCACGGTGCTGTCGATCGCCAATCCGTCCGTGTTCGCGTGGTTCGTGACGGGATGGCTCTGGTTCACGGTTCTCTTCGCCAACCTGGCCGAGTCCGTCGCCGAAGGGCGCGGCAAGGCGCAGGCAGCCAGCTTACGGAAAGTGAAGCAGGACAGCGTTGCTCGACGACGCACTCCCTCCGGTGCCGAGTTCGTCATCACCGAGGTGGCCGGTGCGGACTTGAAGGTCGGTGACGAGGTGGTCGTCTCGGCCGGTGAGGTCATCCCCGGCGACGGTGACGTCATCGAGGGCATTGCGAGCGTCGACGAATCGGCGATCACCGGCGAGTCGGCACCCGTGGTCCGCGAGTCGGGTGGCGACCGATCCGCGGTCACCGGCGGCACCATCGTGCTCTCCGACGAGATCGTCGTGAAAATCACTGCAGCACAGGGTGAGACGTTCGTCGATCGGATGATCGCACTCGTCGAGGGCGCGGCACGGCAGAAGACGCCGAACGAGATCGCCCTGAACATCCTGCTCGCCTCGCTGACGATCGTGTTCCTCTTCGCGGTGGTCGCCATCGGGCCGATGTCGAACTATGCAGGACAGCAACAGGATCCGATTCAACTGATCGCGTTGCTGGTCTGCCTGATCCCCACCACCATCGGCGCGCTGCTCTCCGCGATCGGCATCGCGGGCATGGACCGGCTGGTGCAGCGCAACGTGCTGGCGATGTCCGGACGCGCGGTGGAGGCGGCAGGTGACATCGACACGTTGCTGATGGACAAGACCGGAACCATCACCTTCGGTAATCGTCGTGCGACCGGGCTGCATCCGGCGACGGGCATCGATGCGGTCGAGCTGGCGCGCGCTGCTCGGCTGTCCTCATTGGCCGACGGTACTCCCGAAGGACGCAGCATCGTCGAACTGGTCGAGCGTGACTTCGAATCCGTAATGGCAGAGGGCGAATCCGAGCGCGGTGAGTTCGTGGCCTTCACGGCGCAAACTCGGATGAGCGGGCTGGATCTACCGGGCATGGAGATCCGCAAGGGTGCAGCAGATTCGGTGTACGGCTGGATTCGTGAGGGCGGCGGTACGGCCGATCTGGACGCCACTGTGCACGACATCGCGCAGAACGGTGGTACCCCGCTGGTAGTGGCCGTACGTGAAACCGGAAGTGCTGCGCGGGCTCTCGGCGTCGTGGAGCTCTCCGACGTGGTGAAGCCGGGCATTGCCGAGCGATTCGCTCAGCTGCGAGCCATGGGAATCCGGACGGTGATGGTCACCGGCGACAATCCGCTCACCGCGAAGGCCATCGCCGCCGAGGCCGGGGTGGACGACTATCTGGCCGAGGCGACTCCGGAGGACAAGCTCACGCTCATTCGGCAGGAGCAGGAGGGCGGCAGGCTGGTTGCGATGACCGGCGACGGCACCAACGACGCCCCCGCTCTCGCGCAGGCCGACGTCGGTGTCGCGATGAACACCGGCACCTCTGCCGCCAAGGAAGCCGGCAACATGGTCGATCTCGATTCCGACCCCACCAAGTTGATCGAGATCGTCGAGATCGGCAAGCAGCTCCTCATCACCCGCGGCGCGCTGACGACGTTCTCGCTGGCCAACGATCTGGCGAAGTACTTCGCGATTCTGCCGGCGATGTTCTCTACCGTGTACCCGCAGCTCGGTGGGCTCAACATCATGCATCTGGCCACGCCGGAATCGGCGATCCTGTCGGCGGTGATCTTCAATGCGCTGGTGATCGTCGCACTGATCCCGTTGGCGCTCAAAGGTGTTGGATACACCCCGGCATCGGCCGCCGCTTTGCTGCGGCGCAACCTGCTGGTCTACGGCGTCGGCGGCGTCATCAGCCCGTTCGTCGGGATCTGGCTCATCGACCTACTCGTTCGTCACATTCCAGGGATAGGCTGACCATGCGTTTCGTACAGGGATTTCTTCGACAGCTCGTGGCCGGCTTCGCAGTGCTGCTGGCATTGACCGTCATTCTCGGCATCGGCTACCCGGCCGTGGTCTGGGGCATCAGCCGCATCGGTGCCGACTCCGCCGAGGGTTCGCCGCTGCGTGACGCGCAGGGCTGCGTCGTCGGAAGCTCGCTGATCGGCGTCGATCCGCAGGTCGCTCCGGGAGAGCCCGATCCGTACTTCCACACCCGCGTCACCGGCTCGGTGTCGGACGACGACGCCTTCGCTCCAGGAGATCCCGCCGCGGCGCTGCCGACCAACCAGGGGCCGTCGAGTGAGGTTCTCGCGTCGTTCATCGAGCAGCGTCGGGCTGCGATTGCCGAGCGCGAAAGCGTCGACCCCTCCGCTGTTCCCCCGGACGCGGTGACCGGCTCCGGTTCGGGAGTCGACCCCGCGATCAGTCCGGAGTACGCCGCGCTGCAGGTACCGCGGGTCGCCGAGGTCAACGGGATGAGTGTCGGCGACGTCGAGGCTTTGGTCGCCGAGTACACCGCCGGACCGCAGTACGGTGTTCTCGGGGCGAAGGCGGTCAACGTGCCGGAGCTCAATGTGGCGCTGGGCTTGACCAGCCCCTGCAGCTGAGACAGGAGAAGGCCCGTGCCGGACCGAGGTGAACTGCGCATCTATCTGGGCGCTGCGCCGGGAGTCGGCAAGACATTTGCGATGCTCGGAGAGGCACATCGGCGCCAGGATCGGGGCTGTGATGTCGTTGCTGCCCTGGTCGAGACCCACGGCCGAGAACGGACGATCGCTGCGCTCGACGGGATCGAGGTGGTACCACCTCGCCTCGTCGAGTACCGCGGTTCGCAGACGGAGGAGCTCGATCTCGACGCGGTGCTGGCGCGGCGGCCCCAGGTGGTGCTCGTCGACGAATTGGCACACACCAATACGCCGGGAGGTGTGCACGGTAAGCGGTGGGAGGACGTCGAGGACCTGTTGAACGCGGGCATCAGTGTCATCTCGACGCTCAATGTGCAGCACCTCGAATCGTTGAACGACGTGGTGCACCAGATCACCGGGGTGCCGCAGCGGGAGACGGTACCGGACAGTGTGGTTCGCGGTGCCGACCAGGTCGAGCTGGTAGACATCACCCCCGAGGCGCTGCGCAGCAGATTGCGGCACGGGAATGTCTACGCCTCCGAGAAGGTGGATGCGGCACTGAGCAACTACTTCCGCCGGGGCAATCTCACTGCTCTGCGTGAGTTGGCGTTGCTGTGGATCGCCGATCAGGTCGACGCGGCATTGGTGAAGTACCGCAGGGACAATCGCATCACCGACACGTGGGAGGCCCGCGAGCGAGTGGTGGTGGCGGTGACCGGCGGCCCGGAATCGGAGACCCTGCTTCGCCGAGCGAGTCGCATCGCCTCGAAGTCCAGTGCAGAGCTGATGGTGTTGCACATCGTCCGCGGCGACGGACTGATGGGTGTCTCGGCACCGCAGATGGGTTCGGTGCGCAAGCTCGCCGCCGGGCTCGGTGCCAGCGTGCACAGCGTCGTCGGCGACGACGTGCCGTCGACCCTGCTCGACTTCGCTCGCGGCGTGAATGCAACTCAGCTGGTGATCGGTACTTCGAGACGGTCTCGGGTCGCGCGGATTCTGGACGAGGGCATCGGTGCTGCGGTGGTGCAGAACTCCGGCAAGATCGACGTACACATGGTCACCCACGCCGAGCGGGCGCGGCGCTGGCGACTTCAGGTCGACGCAGGCAGGCGCCGGATTCTCGCGTGGATCGCCGCGGTTGTCGTCCCGTGTCTGGCGGCGGTGGTGCTGAACTGGGTTGGGCCGAACTTCGGTCCGAGCGGGGAGAGCGCACTGTTCTTCATGGTCGTTCTGTGTGTCGCACTGCTGGGAGGTGTTGCGCCTGCGGCACTGTCGGCGCTGATCGCCGGGTTCCTGCTGAACTACTTCTTCACTGCGCCCCTGTACAGCCTCACGATCGCAGAACCGGAGAACTTCGTCGTCGCCGTCGTCCTGCTGCTCGTCGCCATCGCGGTCGCAGCCTTGGTGGACGCTGCTGCGCGGCGGACTCGGCAAGCTCGACGAGCATCTCAGGAGGCCGAGTTACTGACTCTCTTCGCCGGATCCGTCCTTCGGGGAGCAGATCTGACTGCGCTGCTCGAGCGCGCCCGCGAAACCTACAGCCAGACCGGAGTATCGCTGTGGGACAACGAGTCCGCAAGAATTGTCGGCACCACGGGGGTTGGCGCCCCCACAGGCAAGGCCAGTGCTGACACGGAGATCGGCACCGGCGAGTTCACGCTGCTCCTTGCCGGCGACCGAACTCGAGCGCACGATCGAAGAGTGCTCGCGGCCGTGGCCAACCAGGCCGCGGGCATGGTTCGGCAGGGCCGGCTCGCCGAGGAAGCCAGCCGAGCCAACGCTCTCGCCGAGGCCGATGCATTGCGTCGGGCATTGCTCTCGGCCGTCAGCCACGATTTACGGACGCCACTGTCCGCGGTGAAAGCGGCGTCCTCGTCCCTGCGCAGCACCGACGTTCAGTTCTCGGCGGAGGACACCGAGGAATTGCTGGCCACCATCGACGAGTCGGCCGATCAGTTGACGGCTCTGGTGAGCAATCTGCTCGATTCCTCGCGGCTGCAGGCAGGCGTCGTGCAGCCGAGCCTGCGTCCGGTGTTCGTCGACGACGTACTGCGCGGCGCGCTCATCGGTGTCGACGACACGGCGGCCGACGACCGGCTGCGCGTCGACGTCGGTGACGTGGAGGTGCTGGCAGACCCGGGCCTGCTCGAACGGGTGCTCGCGAATCTGGTGAACAACAGTGCCCGCTACGCCCCCGTCGGCGACATCACGGTCAGTGCCGCCGCGCACGGTGAGTGGGCGAGTATCTCCGTTGCCGACCACGGACCCGGCATCGCCGAGGGTGCCGAGGAGACCATGTTCGACGCGTTCCAACGCCTCGGTGATCGGGACAACTCGGTGGGCGTCGGACTCGGATTGTCGGTGGTGCGAGGATTCGTTCGTGCGATGGGCGGTACCGTCATGGCATCGAACACAGTCGGCGGCGGGCTGACGATGACGGTCGAGTTGAAGGCAGTCGAGTCGAAGGCGGGGAGCAGGTGAAGGTGCGGGTGCTCGTCGTCGACGACGAGCCGCAGATCGTGCGGGCACTGCGGATCAATCTGAACGTGCGTGGGTTCGAGGTGGTCAGCGCGGCGAGCGGCGGTGAGGCGCTGCGGGTGGCCGCGAACTTCCACCCGGACATCGTGATTCTCGATCTCGGCCTGCCCGACATCGACGGAATCGACGTCATCGCCGGTCTGCGCGGCTGGACCGACGTACCGATCCTGGTGCTGTCGGCGCGCACCGATTCCGCCGATACCGTCGAAGCACTCGACGCCGGTGCCGACGACTTCGTCACCAAGCCCTTCGGCATGGACGAGCTGCTGGCCCGATTGCGCGCCGCACTACGCCGCGGACCGCACTCCGTCGCCGACCCCGTTGTCGTCACCGAGGACTTCACCGTCGACCTAGCTACGAAAACCGTTGTGCGAGAAGGCGTGAGCGTGCACCTGACCCGCACCGAGTGGGGTGTGCTCGAACTGCTGGTGCGCAACGAGGGCAAGCTGGTGTCGCAGAAGGACATACTGCGCACCGTCTGGGGACCCGGCCACGAGCGTGAAACGCATTATCTACGAATCTATCTCGGCCAACTGCGACAGAAACTCGAACGCGACCCGGCCTCCCCGGTGCACCTCATCACCGAAACCGGTATGGGCTACCGATTCGTACCCTGAGCACTACCCGCGCTCGCACCTATCCACCGAGTACCTCACCCTCGCGGCGGGGGTCGGCTCCACCGATCCAGCCGCCGTCGGTGCGCTGTAACGCGCTCAGTCCACTGGACTGGTCTGCGACCGACACCTGATGGCCCATCTCGCGGAGCTGCGCGACCACCGGATCGTCCTCGCCCGAGACGTTCGGGTGTTCACCGCCGTAGTTGGTCGACGGTGTGTTGGCCGCACCGAAGTCGACCATCGACACCGCCTGCTGTGGATCCATGCCCCAATCGAGAAGTCCCACCAGTGTTTTGACGACGAACTGGATGATCACCGAGCCGCCGGGAGAGCCGGCCACCAGTGCCAGATCGCCGCGTGCGCCGTCGTCGCCGCGGTCGAAGACCAGCGTCGGGGCCATCGAGCTACGCGGACGCTTCCCCGGCTCGACGCGATTGGCCACCGGCGTACCGTCCTCGGCCACCGGTGATGCCGAGAAGTCGGTGAGCTGATTGTTGAGCAGGAAGCCGTCGACCATGTGGAACGAGCCGAAGGCCGACTCGACGGTCGTCGTCATCGAGGCCGCGTTTCCCTGGCTGTCGACGACGGAAATGTGGCTGGTGCCGTACTCGGGATCGGTGGACGAGGCGAACTGCACCGGGCCGAAGTCGCCGGGCTGCGCTGCGCCCATCGACTTGCTCTCGTCGATCAGTCCTGCTCGCTCGCTGAGGTATTCGGGATCGAGCAGCGCATCGGGCGACCCGCCGGGCAGGGGGACGAAATCAGGATCGGCGACGTACTTGTCACGATCGGCGTAGGCCAGGCGCTCGGCCTCGGCGATCAGGTGCACACCCTCGGCCGTCGGGGTTCCGCCGTTGGCGTCCATTCCCGTCGGCGCGTATTGCGCCAGATCGAAGTTCGACAGGATCCCCATCGCCGACGCCACTGCGATACCGCCCGAGGACGGGCCGGGCATACCGCAGATGTCGTGGTCGCGGTACTCGGTGCACACGGCCGTGCGGGTCTTGGGCTCGTACGCGGCGAGATCCTCGAGCGTGATCTGTCCGGGGGTTCGGCCCGCGGTGGTGTCGGCGGTCGCATCGACGATGGCCTGCGCGATATCACCGGTGTAGAAGGCGTCTGCACCTTCGGTTGCGATGGCGGAGAGCGTCTTCGACATCGCCGGGTTGTTCAGAACCGTCCCGGCCGGCTTGCCGGTGCCGTCCGGCTGCAGAAAGTATTCCTTGGACGCGGGGTCGAGGGCGAGCTTGGGTGCCGAGTCGGCAATGGACGACGCCATGCGCGGGCTGATCTCGATTCCGTTGTCGGCAAGGTCGATTGCGGGCTGGAAGAGCTCACCCCACTGCTTCGTGCCGTGATCGTCGTGGGCCTGCTCGAGCATGCGCAGCACTCCCGGAACGCCGATCGACCGCCCACTCGAACGGGCATCGGGTTGCGGCAGAGTGCGATTCACGTCGTCGATGTACCGCAGGTAGTCGCCGGTCGCGCTCATCGGGGCGGTCTCGCGGCCGTCGTAGCTCTGTACTTCGCCGGTGGCTGCGTCGTAGTACATCAGAAAGGCCCCGCCGCCGATGCCCGAGGACTGGGGCTCGACGAGGCCGAGCACCGTCTGCGCCACGATCAGTGCGTCGGCCGCGGTGCCGCCGTCGCGCAGAACCGCGCACGCGGCCTCGGTGGAGACCGGGTTGGCCGTCGAGACCGAGTACGAGGCCGTCTCCACCGGGGTCATATTCGATCGATACCCGGTCGCCACTTCGGGATTGGTGGAGATGTCGCCCGAACTCGCGCTCGGCGTCGCTCCTACCGGGGTGCCGCCACTGGCACCGAGGACGCAGCTGTTCTCGGCCGCGGAGTCGGGATCGGTGCTCTCGCCGCTACTGCACGCGGCGAGCGGCACCAGCAGGAGGGCACATGCAAGGGCGGTCGAGCGGAGTGGGCGCGTTGCAGACACCGCCCGACGCTAACACCCGGCTCACTTGCCGGCACGGGTCTCGGCAGATTCGAGCAGCCAGTGTGCGACGGGCGCAGGTCTACCGAACAGAAAGCCCTGCGCGAAGCGGCATTCGAGTGCCTCGATGATCGCGGCCTGCTCCTCGGTCTCGACGCCCTCGGCCACCGTCGCCACCGGCAGCGCCGATGCCATGGCGACGATTGCGCGAATCAGCTGAGTGTCGGACTCCGAACTGCCGATCTCGTGAACGAAGGATTTGTCGATCTTGAGCAGTGCGATCGGCATCGCGCGCAGCCTGCTCAGCGAGGAATAGCCGATACCGAAGTCGTCGAGAACGATGAGCACACCCATCGCGGCGAGTCGATCGAGAACGCTTTTCGCCGTGCCCATGTCGTCGATCAGGACGCTCTCGGTGATCTCGAGTGCCAGATCTGCTCCCTCGAGGCCGTATGTGTCGAGCAGTCGCCCGACGAAAACCGGCAACGAATCGTCTCGCAATTGCATCGGAGACACGTTCACCGACATGGTGACGTTCTGCCCGTTGGAACGCAGTGTCACCAGATCGGAGATCGCGGTGCGCAGCACCCACTCGCCGATTTCCTTGATGAGATTGGTCGATTCGGCAATCGGGATGAACTCGTTGGGGGTACGCACTCGGCCCTGCCAGTTCCAGCGCACGAGTGCCTCGTAGACGACGGTGGCGCGCGAGGCAGTCGCGATGATCGGCTGGTAGTACACCTCGAGTTCGCCGCGTCTGATCGCGCCGCGCAATGCGGTGGCGGTCTCGATCGCGGACGTCGCTCGCGCACGCAGGGACTCGTCGAAGAACGCGTAGCGCGCCGCGCCGAGAGATTTGGCGTGATACATCGCGGTGTCGGCCTCGCGGATGGCGTCGTGCAATCGGTCCGCGTCTGCGATTCCCACCGAGGCCGTGACGTATGCCGTCGCGGCGCTCAGGGGGAACGGCTCGTTCGTCCGATCGATGATGCGGCGGGCCAACGCTTCTGCTCCGCGCCGATCACGGCGAGTCAGTACGACGAACTCGTCACCGGCGTACCGAACAACGGTGTCGGCGGCACCGACTGCGGCGCGGATGCGTCGCGCTGCGGCCACGATGAGTTCGTCCCCGACGCGGTGGCCGTACGAGTCGTTGACCATCTTGAAGTTGTCGAGGTCGACGAACAGGACGCACGTGCGTCCCGGAGTCTGCGTGCGCTCGAGCCGAGTGAATTCCTCGTCGAGCATCGTGCGGTTGGGTAGGCCGGTCAACAGATCGTGAGCGGCCAGGTACTTGGCGTGCTCTTCGCCGACCTGCACTCGGGTCAGCGCGCGCTCGCCGCGCAGGAATGCGCCCACCAGGATCGATGCGAGCAACAGGGACCGAACGATCAGATCTCCGGTGGACACGGCCGAACCCAGCAGCGGCACCGTGGCGCAGACGACCAGCAGCGTCACCACGAACACGACGCGGCGGCTGCTGTGTGCCGGTGCAGGAGTCTGCCGCTGCGAGACGGTGCGCATCGACGGATCGAGGGCGGCCATCGCCAGGGAGAGATACGCGAACAGGTAGATGCCGTCGAGCAATCCCGAGGAC
Source organism: Rhodococcus sp. SBT000017 (assembly GCF_003688915.1). Taxonomy (NCBI): domain Bacteria; kingdom Bacillati; phylum Actinomycetota; class Actinomycetes; order Mycobacteriales; family Nocardiaceae; genus Rhodococcus; species Rhodococcus sp. SBT000017. The sequence continues at coordinate 3,426,995 of NZ_REFU01000001.1, read as the reverse complement.
GGCGCGTCGTCGGTGGTGGCCGCGAAGGCGTACGAGATGTCGCCGACGAGTGTCGCGACGAGTGCGATCAGGGCCCATTGCAGCGCAGCGGTGCGGGGCTTGGACGAGAACAACAGGTAGGTGGTCAGGGTGATCAGTGCGGCGTCGATCGCCGGATACAGCCCGTTGACCACCGTCGATGCCGACGAACGGGGCGATTCGAGGGCCGGGGAGATGAACAGCAACCACGACAGGAACAGGGTGCCGAGAAAGATCAGGCCGGCGTCGACCAGTGGAGTGATGTCGTCGATCGACTGCCGGTCTCGGATCCACCGCGAGAGTGCGTAACCGACGAGTGCGTACCCGGTCAGTGTGAACAGATCCGGCAGCAGCGGGAACGAATGATTCAGTGCGGTGGGATCGCTGCGGAGCGAGACCCCGAACATGAACAGCACCGAGGCACCGAACAACGCCCACCAGCATCGAGAGTCGTCGGGACGGTATCTGCGGATCGCGGCGCTGATGGCCAGAACCGAACCGACGGCGACGGTGGCCAGGACACCGGCCCGCACTCCGGCGTCGCCGAGAACGAAGACGGTGCTCGCGACGACGACCACTGCCACCAGACCGGCGGTCCGTTTGGTGTGCATGGCGAAGGGCGCAGCGACCTTCGTATTCATCGAAGGACCTACTTCCTTCTCGCTCGTGGCGTTCGCATGGCTGTTCGCGGCGCCCTCATGGGTGAATATACGTCTTTGCGCAGTGCATACGGGGCCGAAGTTCGACCTGGCGGTCGGAGAAGTTCAACAGATGTTGCGACGGCACAGTTGCGTCAACCGAGGGTTGACGCCTAGTCACCGTCAACCTAGAGTTGACGCATGACGCAACCACTGAAGATGACGAACCCCGTCCGCCTCGACGACCTCATCGACGCCATCGAGAAAGTGCACACCGATGCACTCGATCAACTCTCGGGTGCGGTGATCGCGGCCGATGCCCTCGGCGAGGTCGCCGATCATCTGATCGGACATTTCGTCGATCGGGCCCGTCGTTCCGGGGCGTCTTGGACTGCCATCGGCGCATCCATGGGTGTCAGCAAGCAGGCGGTGCAGAAGCGCTTCGTCGCGAAGGGCGGCGACGATCCCGCCGATCTCGATGCCAGTCAGGGTTTCTCGCGCTTCACCCCGCGGGCCCGCAACGTGGTTGTCGGCGCGCAGAACGAGGCCAGGGCCACTGCCAACGACTGCATCACCACCGGGCATCTGGTTCTCGGTCTGCTCGGTGAACCCGAGGGATTCGCGGCGAAACTGCTTGGCGCTCAGGGCCTCACGCCCGATCAGATACGCTCTGCGGTGACTGCGACGCTGCCGGAACCGGCCGACCCCGTACCCGATCTCGTGCCGTTCGATGCCGGTGCCAAGAAGGTGCTGGAACTGACCTTCCGTGAGGCGCTTCGGTTGGGACACAACTACATCGGCACAGAACACATTCTGCTGGCGCTGTTGGAGAACGAGGACGCCACCCTCGGCTCGCTCGGCGTCCGCAAGGATGCCGTCGAAGAGGGGCTGGCGGCCGCTCTGGGTAGCTAGGCCTGCTTCTTCGCCACCAGGAACAGCATGCTCATCGACATCAGCGCTGCGAAAAACATCGCGATCACCATGGGGACGGCTGTGGCGTCGCCCCCCAGGCCGACCAGCGGGGAAATGACTGCGGCCAGACCGAACTGAAGGGCGCCGAGCACTGCCGATCCGGTGCCCGCCAGGGCCGGGACCTGCTCGACGGCCAGGGTCGTGGCATTCGCGAAGACGAATCCGAGGCTGGTGACGGTGGCGAAGAGCAGAATCAGCATGGGCCACAGCGTGATTCCCACGAAGGTGAGTACCGCCAACGCGCTGGTGGTGGCCATGACGGCGATGACGCCGCAGGCCAGCATGCGGTGCAGGCTCACGCGGTCGGAGAGCTTGGCCGTGACCGCGCTGCCCAGCATCAATCCACCGGCGTTCGCGGCGAACGCGGCGGAGTACTGACCGGCCGACAGGCCGAGCATGTTCTGCAGGACGAAAGGTGATGCGGAGATGTAGGCGAACATGACCGAGAAGCCGAAGGCGTAGCTCAGCGTGTAGCCCAGGTAGCGGCGATTGCGGACGACGCTGCCGATGCCGTCGAGCATCTCGCGCAACCCGCCTGCGCGGCGGTTCTCCGGCGGCAGGGATTCCTGCACGAAGCACACGGCAGCGATCAGCATCAGCGCTGTGAGCGCCGAGATGATCCAGAAGACGCCGCGCCAGCCGATGCTGTCGACGACTGCGCCGCCGACCAGCGGTGCTATCACCGGAGCGACGCCGCCGATGATCATCATCACGCCGAACAGTTTCGCTGCAGTGCTGCCCGATGCTCGGTCGGAGATGATGGCCCGCGCGAGCACCACGCCGGCCGCGCCCGCGAAGCCCTGGACGAAGCGGGCTCCGATGAGGAACTCGATGTTGGGGGCCAGTGCCGCAGCAATGCCCGCCACCAAGCAGACCGCCGAACCGACGATGAGCGGACGGCGGCGGCCCCAGTTGTCGGACAGCGGTCCGATCACCAGCTGGCCCAGTGCGAGTCCGATCAGGAACGTCGTCAGAGTGAGCTGGATGTTGCTCGCCGACGTGCCGAGTTCGGTTGCCATCGCCGGAAATCCCGGCAGGTACATGTCGGTGGCCAGGGGCGGAATGGCCGTCAGCAGTGCAAGGACGGCGATCAGCACGGTCCCCGGCGGCACGGTATCGCGTCGTTCCGGTGCTGCGGCCGCGTTCGGGGAGGTTTCGACGTGTGACATGAGAGCAAGATTAACATATAAATTTATATGTATTAGAATAGTGACGTGACCGACTCCGAAGAACTCGCCTCGGTGGTGCACGACCTCGGTTGGACCGTGCAACGCCTCGACCCCGTCGAATCCCTCGGCATCGATCGGTTGCCGATGCCGGAGTTGACCATCCTCAAAGAGATCGAGGACAACCCCGACATCAGCAACTCCGCAGTTGCGGACCGACTGCGGATGCAACCGAGCAACGTCAGCGCAGCCGTCCGCGTGCTCGTCGCCCGCGGACTCGTCGCCCGCACGCCGTCGCCCGCCGACAAACGCGTCGTGCAATTGCGCGTCACCGACTCGATGCTGACCGACCGGGACCTCATTCGTCAGGCGTGGTCCGGACGAATCATCGAGGCCATCGACGCGCTTCCCGCCCAGGACCGTGAGCAGCTGATGGGTGTCACCGCCGCACTCGGCGGCCTGGTCGACGAATTACGCAGGCTGCGTTGACTTCTCCCGCGCCACGGCAGAGCGGACCTCCTCCTCGATCAGGTCACCGTTGATAGCAGCGCCTGCCTTGACTCCGGCCGCGGACGCCGCCACCACGGTGTCCATCGGTGCGGACACGTTGCCTGCAACCCACACGCCGGGCACGGATGTGGCACCGACGGGATCGGCCTCGACGTAGGTGCCGAGGACATGGTCGTTCATGACCATCTCGGTCGTGCCGATCCCCAGCGACACCAGGATGTCTGCGCGGGAGAAGAAGCTGGGTCCTACGACCATCGCGTCGAGCCGAACCTGCGTGCCGTTCGCGAGTGTCACTCCGACTATGGCGTCGTTGTCGACGTCGACTCGAGCGATCTCCTCGTCGACGACCTCGATGCCGCGTGCGGCGAGTCGGTCGAGCTCCGCAGCGGGCAGCTCCGGTGCCGTGTGCGCGAACACCGTGACGTGCTCGGTGAGCTGACGCCACATCTGTGCCTGGTGCCCGACCATGGCGCTGCCGATGATGCCGATCCTGCGATCGCGTACCTCCCAGCCATGGCAGTACGGGCAGTGCAATACGTCGCGCCCCCACCGATCGGCGAGGCCGGGGATGTCGGGCAGGACATCGGTGAGGCCGGTGGTGACCAGGAGGCGGCGGCCGTGGACGACGGAACCGTCGGCGAGAGTCACCTCGAACCCGGTTTGTGTTCGATTCGCGGACGTTGCGATGCCCTCGACGATGCGTGCGCCGTAGTGCCGCGCCTCGTCTCGGCCGAGTCGAACCAGCTCGAGAGGCGACTCCCCGTCGCGGGTGAGGTAGTTGTGGGAGTGCGCTGCCGGAGCGTTGCGGGGATCGCCCGCGTCGATGATCGCGACGGATCGTCGGGAACGGCCGAGAGCCACGGCGGCGCTGAGTCCGGCGACTCCGCCGCCGACGATGATCGCGTCGACCGGAGTGTGTCGATCGGTGTCTGTAGTCATGTGAAGAGTGTCCGCTAGAGCCTCGAACGCTGGCAAGAAAAATTGCCAGAACAGCAAACGATAGAAGCAAAAAATACCGCACGACGAAAAAGAACGCTCCGAATGGGCCAATCGCCGAATTGTGATCGCGCCGACTGGCTCCGAGGCTGCCAGCGGTCGTTGTAAGCGCGGATCAACCGCTTGAACAGGGCGTTCACTCGAGGTCTACTGGTCGGTAAGAATCGAGCCGGGGGGCATATGGGGCATTTCGAGATCGGCGAGACCGTGATCACGGTCCGCAACCTGGGTCACGTGCGATGGCGCAGCGGAATCCCGAAAGGGACCGTGGGAATCGTCGTCGGCGTCGACTGGCTCGGCGATGCTCGCGTGAACTTCACCGTCGACGAGTCGATGCTCGCCCGAGGCGAGACGGTGGAACACATCGTCGCCGACGGCGACGTCCGCACGCTGCGGGCCGCTCCCCGCCGTCTGATCGGTTAGTTGCTGTCGGTTCGCTCGTCGTCGGTCGCGGGACCGGTTTCGACCGCGCCGCCCTCACTCGACCAATCGTTGTCCTCCGCCGCTGCGGCCGGATCGGACGTCACATCCTCCTTGGCGTCAGGAGCAGTGTCGTCGTTCTTCTGGTCGTTGTTGTGGGTAGTCATGACTCGGGGGTACCCGCGCGGCGCCGAAGCAATCGTCGGCCCGCGCGGGTGAGCGTTCCGGCGGTCTCTACAGCCCGAAGGGCAGCGTTCCCGGTGCCAGCTCGAAGCCGCTGCTGCCAGCGGAAATGGAGCCGAAGCCGCTGAGGATCTGGTTGATGAACGCGGTGATCATGTAATTCCTCTGTTCGATGCGATGGACTGTGTGTCCTGGACAACCCGGTCGAGGTTACCGGCAGCTGTAGCGTCGAAGCTGTGAGGAGCCAGGGAATTCTCGTCGGTCTTGCTGTCTCCGCCTGCGTACTGGCGGGCTGTTCGTCGGACTCTTCGGTATCGGAAGCGCCCGCTGTGTCGTCGGACGCGGCCGTTCCGCTGAACTACGTCGCGTTGGGTGACTCGGCGGCATCGGGTCCGCGGATCCCCGACCAGGTCGGCGCACCGGGATGCCAGCAGTCCGACGCCAACTATCCGCATGTTCTCGCAGAAGAACTCGCTGTCACTTCGTTCGTCGACGTCACCTGCTCGGGTGCCGTCACCGAGAACATCGTCTCCACTCCGCAGGGCACATCCAGCGGCGAGGTGCCCGTGCAGCTCGACGCACTGACTCCGGAGACCGATCTGGTGACCGTCACGATCGGTGGTAACGACGTCGGGTTGGTCTCGACGGCCGTGCAGTGCCTGACGTTCGCGGACACCTCGGCCACCAACGTCTGCAAGGACCGGCTCACCGCAGGTGGCGTGGATACCGTCGCCGCTGCCATCGAAGACAAGGCCCCCAGCTGGGGTGCCATGCTCGACGCGGTGGGCGAGCGTGCGCCCGATGCTCGAATTCTGGTCGTCGGCTACGGCACCTATCTGCCGGACGGCGGCTGCTTCCCCACTCAACCCATGCTGCCCGAGGACGCCGACTACATCCAGGGCAGCATCACCGCCATGAACGACGCCCTGCAGACCCAGGCCGAAGAACACGGTGCAGAGTTCGTCGACACCGAGCCGTTGAGTGTCGGCCACGACGTGTGCGTGGCTGCCGATCAGCGGTACTTCGAGGGGGTCGTCCCGCAGAATCCTGCGGCACCCCTGCATCCGACGGCGGCGGGAATGGCGGCGATCGGTGCCGCGGTGGCCTCGGCAGTGCGTGCCGGATAAGGGAACCACGACACCGTAACTGGCTCTTCTCCTGCAGGCCGGTAGACGTGAAGTCTTGACCGCATGGTCTCGTACTCCGCAGTTCTCGGTGTGTTCGCAGTGGCTCTCGCGTTGGTTCTGACGCCGGGGCCGAACATGATCTACCTTGTCTCGCGCAGTATTTCGCAGGGCCGACGGGCGGGATTCGTATCGCTGGCCGGCGTCGCGATCGGATTCCTGATCTATCTGACGGCCACCAATCTCGGCCTGGCCGCGGTGTTCACGGCCGTGCCCGCCCTGTACACGGCGGTCAAGCTCGCCGGCGCGGCCTACCTCGCCTGGTTGGCGGTGCAGGCCGTGCGCGGGACGGTGTCGGCATTCGAACCGACCGAGCTGCAACAGGATTCGAACCGCCGGCTGTTCACGACGGGCTTGGTGACCAACCTGCTGAATCCGAAGATCGCGATCATGTACATCTCGGTCATCCCGCAATTCGTCGACCCTGCAGCGGGACACATTCTGCTGCAGGGATTCACGCTCGGCGGGGTGCAGATCGCCGTGGCCGTAGCGGTCAACCTGGCGATCGTGGTGCTCGCCGGATCGATCGCGCGGTTCCTCGCCGTTCGCCCGACGTGGCTGCGGGTGCAGCGCTACGTCATGGGCACGGTGCTCGGGCTGCTCGCGGTACGAGTGGCGACCGACGGGGGCAAACCGGTCCCGGCGTGAGCTCTGTACGCGCGCCAGCCGCCGAATTCGGTGATGTCGGTTCCCGCCTCGGCCGCGTCGTGCGCACAGCAGAATCCGGTGACCCAGCGACCGTCGGACAATTCGACCGGACCCAGACCCATCGGCGCGGGCAACCCCGCGAGGAAGGTCCCGAGCGCCGCAGCGGACATGCGATAGAGCTCTCCGGAGATGGGAGCGCCGTCGCCTGCCCGCCGTATCAGGCCGGGCTTGGGCGGGGTGGTGTGCAGATCCACCAGCCGGTAGTCCGCCGTGGTCGTCACCTCGCCGCTGAATCGCGCACCGCGATCGGTCAACTGGTGATGCACCGGAAAACCGCGCAGATGTGCGCCGACGGCCAGTACCTCGATGCCGTCGTCGATCAACGACGGTGACTCGATTCCGCTCAACTGTGCCGCCAGGTCGATTGCGATCTGATCCTCGAACGCGGGTACGACGACCATGACTCCGAACGGAGTGCCGTCCGCCGTCGGAGCTCCGGGAACGGCGACTGCGGCCATGTCGAGCAGGTTGCAGAAGTTGGTGAACGTACCCAGTCGCCGGTTGATGCTCATCGGATCCGACTGCACCGCTGCAATAGTGGGATGTTCGGTGGTGGTGGGTAACAGCAGGCCGTCGAACTCGCTGAGGAATGTGCGGGCTGCTGTCTTCGTTCGCGCAAGGGTGTCGAGATCATCCACGTATCGGTGCGCGGACGGCCCTGCGGCCGAGCGGACGATCGCGGCCACCGTGGGATCGGCACCGGCAGGCGCGGTGTCGAGGAACTCCCCCACGGCCGAATAGCGCTGCGCCACAATCGCTCCGTCGTACAGCAGTGTCGCCGCGTCGAGCAGCGCCGAGATGTCGACCTCGGCGTAGGACATTCCCTTGTCGGCCAGGCCGGCGACCGTCTCCTCGAATGCTCGACGGTACGCCGGGCTGAGCGACGTCAGATCCTCACCTCGTGGGACGGCCACACGGGGCTGCGGGGATGCGGCCAGTCCGACGTCGGCGGGCCAGGCCCGGCTGCGGGAATCGGTGGCAGTCGGGCCGGTCATGACTTTCATGGCCGCAGTGGCACTGTCGAGATCACGGGCGAGGACGGTGACGCAGTCGTAGTCGGCGCAGGCGGGAACGACACCGGTGTTCGGCACGATACCCAGTGAGGTCTTGATGCCCACGATTCCGTGGAAGGCTGCGGGTACTCGACCCGATCCTGCTGTGTCGGTTCCGATTCCGATGTCCGCGATGCCCAGTGCCACCGCGACGGCGGACCCGGAACTCGAGCCTCCCGAGACCAGCGTGGGATCCCAGGCACACCGCACCGCGCCGTAGGGGCTGCGAGTGCCGACCAATCCGGTGGCGAACTGGTCGAGGTTGGTCTTGCCCAGTATCAGTGCGCCCTGGCTGGTCAGTCGTTCGATGGCGACAGCAGATGCCGAAGGGGTGTAGGCGAACTCGGGGCAGGCCGCGGTGGTGGGCAGACCGGCCACGTCGATGTTGTCCTTGACCGCGACCAGTGTGCCCGCGAGCGGTAGCTCCGCACCGGCCGCGAGCGCCTCCTCGAGGGCGACTGCCTCGGCCAGCACGTCGTTCTCGTCACGCAGGGTGATCCAGACCTCGGGCCGATCCACCTCGGCGATCCGCTTGTAGGCCTGCAGAACTCGCTCTCGCACCTCAGGCTGCATCGGTCTTGCCCTTCGTCGTATCGAATTCGCCTGCTGCCGACCACGCATCGCGCTCGGCACCGAAGGCAACGGCTTGCGTCGCGCGGAACTCGGCGATGGAGTCCGCGTTGGTCTCCAGGAAGTTCTCGTGCTCGGCCAGCGAGAATTCACCGTCGGTGATGTCCACGCCGCCGCCGCGGCCGGCCGCCAGATCGGCGCGCAGATCCATCAGTTCCTCGGGTTCGACCGAGTACCAGGAGATTCGGTCGAAGAACCGGAGCAACCACGGGGTGCCCTCCTCGAACGGGCCGTCACTGTAGGCGGCGCTGTGGTTCCACACCTGTGTGGTGCGACCCACGAACTGGTATCCGCCGGGACCCTCCATGCCGTAGATGCACAGGTATGCCCCACCGATGCCGACGGCGTTCTCCGGCGTCCAGGTTCGCGCCGGGTTGTACTTCGTCGTCACCAGGCGGTGTCGCGGATCGAGTGGTGTCGCCACCGGAGCGCCCAGATACACGTCGCCGAGTCCGAGCACCATGTAGTCGGCGGCGAAGACGGTGTCGAACACGTCTGCCACCGAGTCGAGTCCGTTCATGCGCCGAATGAACTCGATGTTCCAGGGGCACCATGGAGCGTCGGCGCGCACACCGTGCATGTACCGCTGGATCGCCTCGCGGGTCGAGGGGTCGTCCCACGAGAGCGGAAGCCGAACCTGGCGGCTGGGAACCACGAGCTCCGAGGCCGCGGGAAGATCGTCCTCCACCTCGGACAGCAGACCCATCAACGAATCGATGGACAGCACATCGGGATTCACCTTCACCTGCAACGAGCGGATGCCCGGGGTCAGGTCCACCAACCCGCGCGGGGCGAGTGCCTCGACGCGCTGGTGCAGGGCGTGGACTCGGGCACGCAGGGCCAGGTCGAGTTTCATGTCGCCGTACTCGACGAGGACGTTGTCGTCTCCCGAGCGCCGGTAGGTGACGCACGTATCGGCGTCGCGTCGAGCGAGGACGCCGTCGTCCCCGTCGCCGCCTGCGGAGAACACTGCAGGCAGAGAAGCGCGCCGAGCGAGTCCGAGTGATCCCAACGGCGCGGTGGCCGCGGCTCGCACCGGTACGAAGCGGATGGTGTCCCCGGGGCGGAGCTGGCCGAGCTTCCACCGCTCGGCGGCGATAACGGTGACGGGGCAGACGAATCCGCCCAGACTCGGGCCGTCCGGTCCGAGCAGGATCGGGGTGTCGCCGGTGAAGTCCAGTGCGCCGACGCTGTAGGCGTTGTCGTGAATGTTGGACGGGTGCAGTCCGGCTTCGCCGCCGTCGGTCCTAGCCCACTGCGGCTTCGGCCCGATGAGCCGGACCCCGGTGCGATCGGAGTTGAAGTGCACCTCGTAGCGGGTGGCGTAGAGGGTGTCGATGTCCTCGCGGGTGAAGAACTCCGGTGCGCCGTGGGGGCCCTCGGTGACGGCGATGTCCCAGTTCGACGTCAGCACCGGCAGGTGTTCCATCGGTATCGGACCGAGAATCTCGGAGTTGTCCGAGCGTCCGGCCAGGCCGATGACGTCGCCCTCACCGAGGGTGCCGCCGCGATGTCCACCGAACTTACCGAGAGTGAACGTTGCTGCGCTGCCGAGATAGTCGTCGACCTCGAGGCTGCCCTGGATCAGAACGTAGACCCGTAGCCCGTGCCCGGTGGTGGTGCCGACATCGAGGGTGGCGCCGGCGGGAACCAGCACCGGCTTCCACTGCGCGGCCGATCGGCCGTCGATGCGAACCGGTACCGCTGCGCCGGTGACGCAGACGTAGGTGTCGGCGTCGAACGTCAATGCCGGCCCGGCCATGGTGGATTCGAGGCCCGGGGCACCCTCGGGGTTGCCGAGCGCGACGTTGCCGAGCCGGAACGACAGGTCGTCCATCGGCCCCGACGGCGGTACGCCCACCTTCCAGTACCCGATGCGACCCGGCCAGTCCTGCACGGTGGTGATCATGCCGGGTCGCTGGACGGTCATCTTGGTCGCGTTCATGCTCGACCGCCCGGCTCTCGCGTCACGATCATCCGCACCGCGGTGGGGTCGAATCCGTTGCAGGGGTTGTTGATCTGGGGGCAGTTGGACACCAGTACCAGCGTGTCGATCTCGGCACGCAAGGAGAGCTTCTTGCCGGGAGCCGACAGACCGTCGACGATGCCGAGCGTGCCGTCGGCGTCGACGGGGACGTTCATGAAGAAGTTGATGTTGGGCACCAGGTCCCGTTTGCCGAGTCCCCACTTGGATCCCTCGATGAGGAAGTTCTCGACGCACGCGTGCTGATGCTGAGTGTGGTGGCCGTAGCGGAGGGTGTTCGATTCCTTGGAGCACGCGCCGCCGACGGTGTCGTGGTTGCCGACCTCGTCGTCGACTATCGTCATGATCGGCGTCGAATCATCGCTCCGCAGCACGGTTCCGGTGGTGAGGAACAGGTTCCGCTGCGCGGTGACGGTCGCGGGGGCGGAGTACCGGATGGAGTGATCGTGCGCGCCGTACATCAGGGTGTCGACGGCTTGATTGCCGTACAGATCGACGATGGTCAGTACGTCACCGGCCTCGACGACGGCGGACCATGGACCGAATGCGGGGGCGATCTCGTCTCGAACGATCGTGGTCTCGAGTGTTCCTGCGTTCACTGCGCTGCCTTCCATGCGTTCTCGGTGTTCTGCACTGCCCGCTGATATTCCGGTTCCGTGTTGTCGAGAGCGAGCAGTTCCTCCGGTGCCCGCCACGCCAGCACGTCGAGGGTGGTCGTGGGGAACTCGGACCTCGAGTCCAGTGGGTGAGCGGTGTTGGTCAGCAACACGATCACCGGAAGATGGATCAACAGATCCACCGACTTCCCCGCTCCCGCCGAGCCGGTACCGACCAACGCTCCGTCGGCGTCGACTCGCACGCCGTGAAAGAACGACAGGGACGGCGCGACGTCGCGTGGTTCGAGCCCGTGCTTGGCCGCGGCGAGGGTGAACAGTTCTCGACCGGCCGGAGCCGTCGAATGTGGTCCGCTGACTCCGTATTTGGCGACATTGGTAGCGGTCGAGGTGGTGCCGCACAGTGCGTCGTGGCGACCGGAGGTGTCGTCGACGATGGTGGCGAGAACACGGCCCTGATCCGAGAGCAGGGGATGGCCCGAGCTCAGGTACGCCTGCCACGGCACCTTGACGGTGTCGGCGGTGTTCAGCCGTTCCCACGGGGCGTCGGCCCGGTAGAGCAGCAGATTGGCGCAGGCATCACCGTCGACGTCGACGAGGCGAAGCCGGGTTCCGCGAGCGAGGACCTTGGTGGTGTAGCTGCCGCCGGGGACCGATTCGGCCCAGGTGAGCTCCGAGATGCCCTCCGGTGCAGTGGGTGCAGGCGCGACGGTGGCCTGGGAACGTGCATGTTCTCTGGCGGAGTGGGTGGTTGCTGTGGTCATGGTGGTTCAGGCTCCGATCGTGACGGGCTTGGGGTGGGCTTTGCCGCGGGGCAGGCAGGCGATGCCGACGACGATCACGGCGAGGACGGTCAATGGTGCGGCCCATCGCAGGAGTGGGAATTCGCCGGTGGGGTCGAAGATCTCGGCGCGCGGCCACGACAGGTTGATCACCATCAGGCCGCCGTAGAGAACCGCTGCGATGTTGACCGGCAAGCCGAGGCGTCCGAGAGTGAAGAGCTTCTCGCCGTCGGCATCCGCAGGAGTGGAGCCCGCGGAACGACCCGATGAGCGCTGTACTCCGCCGTGCGGCCAGCCTTTGAGTCGCTGGATCAGCAGCGGGACGGTGACCATCATGTAGGCGAGGTAGATCAGCACGATGCAGACGCTGGACAGCGTGGTGAAGATGGCGGAGTTGCCGACGTTGACGGCCAGGATCGCCACGCAGGCCAGACCGATCAGAACCGAGGGTGCAATGGGGGTTCCGGTGCGCGAGTTGACCTTCGCGAGAGCCGCCGAGGCGGGCAGTCGCCCGTCGCGGGCCATGGAGAACATCAGCCGTGATGCCGCGGTCTGGATGGCGAGGGTGCAGATGAACACGGCAATCGCGACGTCGACCAGTAGAACCTTGCCCCACGGCGAGGTGAGGATCGAGTCGATGACGTACGGAAGTCCCTGCGTCGCAAGCTGACCGTCGGTCAGGCTGGGTGCGGCCATCAGAGCGCCGACGATCATCAGGCCGCCGCCCAGTGCCGATGCGGACAGGGCCAAACGGATGGTGCGCGGCGCGACGCGTCGGGGATTGCGGGTCTCCTCGGCGAGTTCGCCCGCCGAGCCGAAGCCGACCATGACGTAGGCGGCCATCAGGCCCGAGACGATCCAGGCACCGATGTAGCCGGGATCGGCTCCGGCACTTCCGGTATCGAAGACCACCTGCGGTCCACGCTCGGCGTGGGTGAAGAACACCAGCACGAGGGCGATGACTCCGACGATCTCGCAGGTGACGCCGATGCTGTTGATCCGCGACATCCAGTTCACGCCGATGCAGTTGATGGTGGTGGTGAGCACCAGCAGAATCGAGCCCAGCACAACGGCATTGGCGGCACCGCTCGGTGAGGTGAGTGCGGTGTCCTCGCCGATCAGCTGGAATCCGCCCCAGATGCTGGGTAACACAACCTGCAGTGCGATTGCGGCCGCCGAGGCGGTGACGATCTGCGCGATGATCATGAACCAGCCAGCGAACCAGCCGACCAGCTCACCGCCCATGCGCCGCGACCAGTGGTAGATCGCACCTGAGATGGGATAACGGGCAGCGAGTTCGGCGAAGTTCAGGGCCACCATGAACTGCCCGAGAAACACCAGCGGCCAGGTGAGGAAGAAGGCCGGGCCACCGAAGCTGAAGCCGAGTCCGAAGAGCTGGAAGATGGTCGTCAGAATCGAGACGAACGAGAAGCCGGCCGCGAAGGACGCGTACTTACCCAGGCTGCGATGCAGCTGCTGGTCGTAGCCCAGCGCAGCCAGATCCGAATGGTCCGAGGTGGCGGGTGATTCGGACCCCTGACCTGACGCGGGCAGTGTGGTCGAGCTCATGTGATCTCCTACGGGCGAGGTGGGTGGATGAGTGACCCCGCTGCATCGCCGAGGCGGGTTTTCTGTCAGTTGATAGTTTTCGGCACCGTCGTTCCCTGGCGGTGACCGTCGTGCAACAAGCTCGTTTCGTCTATTTCGATCAGATGACAGAAATCTCACCGTCACGTCGACCTGACAAGATGCACTCATGACCGGAGCAGGCAGGCCAAGGCTGAGCACGAAGAAGCGGCCCGGCGACACCGCTCGCGAGGAGATACTCGACGCCTCGGCAGAGCTCTTCACCACTCGCGGATTCACCAATACCTCCACCCGCGTCATCGCCGATGCCGTCGGATTGCGCCAGGCCTCGCTCTATCACCACTTCGCCACCAAGGACGACATACTCGACGCGCTGCTCAGCGGAACGGTCGATGCGCCGCTGGCCGTCGCGCAGCGCATTCGGCAGTCGGGGGCCGAGGCTGCGACCCAGATGTACGCACTGGCCTACTTCGACGCCGGCCAGCTCGGTGCGTCCACCTGGAATCTCGGCGCGCTCTACCTACTGCCCGAACTGCGCAGCGAGCGCTTCGAAACCTTCCGCGACCATCGCTACACGCTGATGGGCCTGTATGCGGCCATCGCGTCGGACACGCTGGCCGAGCTCGGTGCCACGCCGCGTCCGGGCACCGTCGACCTTCCGTTTCGCCTGGTGGAGACCGTCGTGAACGCCCGCGCCGACCTCGAGAACGGCAGGCCCGATGCGCTGGCCGACGCCGCAGCCATTGCCGAAGCCGCCCTGCGGGTGCTGGGCTGGTCGGCGGACGTGAGCGAATTGCACGACACCGCGCGTGCCCTGCTGGCGAAGGTGGACTAGATGACACAGCTGCCCGACTGGGCCCGGGCCCTCGACCTGGCACCACACCCCGAGGGCGGATGGTTTCGCGAGACCTGGCGCAGCGAGGTCACGATCCCACAGGAGTTCCTGCCCGACGGCTATCCCGGTCCCCGCGCGGCAGGCACGGCCATTCTGTTTCTGCTCATGCCCGGCCAGCAGTCGGCGTGGCACACCGTCCGCGGGACCGAGATGTGGCTGTATCACCGCGGTGGTCCGGTGCAGCTGGACCTCGGCGGCGCAGGGGACGAGCCGGGAACCGTGACCTCGCTGCTGGTCGGACCGGACTCGCCGCAGCAGATCGTGCCGCCGTCGGTGTGGCAGCGGGCGCGTCCGGTGGGCGACGAGCCGAGTCTGGTCAGCTGCACCGTCACTCCGGGATTCGATTTCGAGGACTTCCGGCTCCAGGGGCCTGAGCATGGGTAGGAAACGTGGCTCGGAGTCGTCCGGCTCCCTGCAGCCCGGCGTATTCGAAATCGATTCGGGTACCTGCGAACTGGTCCGCGACACCTTCTCCGACGACGGCTGGGTCGTCAACGTCAACGACGTCCCCAGCTCGCACATCGACATGAACGATCCGACGGTGCTCGAGTTCGAGTACATGCGCTGGATCTCGGGGCTCGTTCGGGCGCAATGGGATTCGAGCTTTCCGCTGCGGGCGCTGCACCTCGGGGGTGGGGCGTGCACGCTGGCGCGCTCGTTCACCGCGGAATATCCGGGGGCGCGTCAGGTTGTCGTGGAACTCGACGGCAAGCTCTCGGAACTGGTACGCGAGTGGTTCGACCTGCCGCGAGCACCGTTGCTGCGCATCCGCGTCGGTGAGGCACGGGCGGTCACCGAGACACTGACCGAGAACAGCCGCGACCTGATCGTGCGAGATGTGTTCGCAGGAGCGGTAACTCCGGCACCGCTACTGACCGCCGAGTTCACCGAGCACGTTCGACGCGTCCTCGCGCCCGGCGGCATGTACGTCGTCAATTGCGGTGATCGACGCGATCTCTCGCTCGCGAAGCAGGAGGCGTCGACTCTTCGCAGTGTCTTTCCGCACCTGGCGATCGTCGCCGATCCGGCGATGCTCAAGGGCAGGCGCTACGGCAACATCATCATTGCGGGCAGCGATGTGCCGATCGGGGATTCCCCGTCGTTGGCTCGCGAACTACTCGGCGGTGCGGTGCCGGCTCATGTGTGGTTGACCGAGGAAGTGCAGTCGTTTGCCCGCGACGCGCGGGTGTTGAAGGACTAGGAAGCTGGGTTGTTGCTCGCGAGGTCTTTCGCCAGTCGCTCCGCGGCCGAGATCAGCAGGGGTACGAACTGCTCGGCAGACTCGAGCGTGACTCGGGCGGTGGGCCCGGCGATGGACATCGCCGTCAGAGTCGGTGCGCCGATCACGGGTACGGCGAAGCAGCGCACTCCCACCTCCTGCTCACCGTCGTCGATGGCGTACCCGCGTTCGCGGATCGCTGCGAGGTCGGTGAGCAGCGCGTCGAGGGTGGTGAGGGTGTTGACGGTGCGGGGTGCCATGCCGAGTCGGCCGACGATCGCGCGGACGGCGTCGTCGTCCAATTGCGCGAGCAGCGCCTTGCCGACGCCGGTGGAATGCGGCAGTACTCGCTGTCCCACCTCGTTGAACATCCGCATGGCGTGTTCGGACGGAACCTGTGCGACGTAGACCGCCATGTCGTCCTCGAGGAATGCCATGTTGGACGTCTCGTGTGTGATCCGGACCAGCTCGGCCAGGTACGGCTTCGCCCATCCGCCGATCAGTTTGCTCGCGCTGTCACCCAGGCGAATGAGTTTGGTACCCAACGCATATCGACGGGACGGCAGCCGCCTGACGTAGCCGAGCGAGACGAGGGTCCCGATCAGTCGGTGCACGGTCGGCATCGGCAGATCGGTACCCTCGGCGAGTTCGCTGATCCCGATGGATCCGCCCGAGGCGGCCATGATGTCGAGCAACTCGAACGCACGCTCCACGGACTGCACCCCGCCACCTGCCGCCACAGTCCCACCTCGCATGCTCGTAGCTTCTACCGATCTCGATAGAACACTACTGGTGATGCCGCGTCGCCACCGGTGGTGCAGCGGTCACCACCGAGGGCGAGGGTTTCTGGCCGATCGTGACGACGTTGAACGCGATGTTCAGCAGGACGGCGACGATGCTCGCGGCGCTGATGCCCGAGTCGAGTACCACGTGGACCCAGTCGGGGAACGCTGCGTAGAAGCCCGGCACCGCGATGGGGATGACGCCGAAGCCGATGGCGACGGCCACGATGACGAGGTTGAGGTTGCCGTCGAACTCCACCTTGGACAGAGTCCTGATGCCGCTGGCGGCCACCGACCCGAACAGCACGATGCCCGCGCCGCCGAGCACGGGCAACGGAACCGATGCGACGACCAGTCCGAGGATGGGAAAGAGTCCGAGGAACAGCAGTACCGAGCCGCCGGCCGCGACGACGTAGCGACTCTTGATTCCGGTGACCGCCACCAGACCGACGTTCTGCGCGAACGCACTGGCCGGGAAGGTGCCGAACACGGGAGCGATGGTCGTGGCCACCATGTCCGCGCGCAGCCCGTCGCCGACGCGTCGGGCATCGACGTCGGTGCCGACGATCTCGCCTACGGCCAGGATGTCCGCGGTGGTCTCGGTCATGATGACGAAAATGACCACCACCATCGACAGGATCGCCGCGATCTGGAAGGTCGGTGCTCCGAACGCGAACGGCTCGGGGAAGCTGAAGATGGCACCGTCACCCACACCGGAGAAGTCGGCCTTGCCGACGAGGACGGCGAACACTGTGCCTGCGACGATGCCGATCAGAATCGACAGTCGCGAAAGCGTGCCCTGCACCAGTCTGCTGACGAGCAGCACGACCAGAAGACTGAAGGCAGCGAGCCCGATGTTGGACGTCGAGCCCCAATCGGTGGCCTGCTCGTCACCGCCCATCGCCCACCGAACCGCAACGGGCAGTAGCGAGATGCCGATGACGGTGATGATCGTGCCGGTCACCACCGGTGGGAAGAAGCGCACGATCTTGCTGAAGAACGGGGTGATGAGGATGCCGATGGCACCGGCGGCGATGATGGCGCCGAACACCGAGTTCAATCCACCCGGCCCGCTCGCGATGGCCACCATCGTCGACACCGACGCGAACGAAATGCCCTGCACCAGAGGGAGTTTTGCACCGAAGTACGGCACCCCCAGGGTCTGCAGCAGGGTGGCCGCGCCACTGACGAACAACGCGGCCGAGACCAGCAGAGCGATCTCGGTGCCGCTCAGCCCCGCTGCACCACCGACGATCAGTGGTGGTGCGATGACTCCGCCGTACATCGTCAGGATGTGCTGCAATCCATAGAGATACGACCTGCCGATCGACAACCGTTCGTCCTCGGGACGGGCGGGATCGTGCGGCGCATGGGTGCGTTTCGTCAGTTTCGGGGTCGTCAGTTTCACGGCGGCGCTCCTAGCAGAATCCGGGAACGGTATCCCAGGCGCGGCCCGCGTCCGGGGCGTCGTCGCGCTCCACCGTGGCCTCGATCAGACCGTAGGGACGATCCGCGACGTAGAAGACCTCACCGGGGTTGTCGAGTCCGAACGGCTCGAGGTCGACGAGGAAGTGATGGATGTTGGGCATCGAGAACTTGATCTCGCCGATCTCCGGGTGCGCTTCGAGAACCTGCTTACCCATCTGGAACAGGCTCTGCTGCAATGCAAGAGAGTGAGTGGAGGCGAAAGCGTCGAGCATGATGGAGCGGACGTCGTCGAAGGTCTTGTCGAAGTCCAGCTCGGTGGTGAGGTATCGCCAGCGGGCACTGACCGACGTCGCCAGTATCCGGTCCGTGGTCTCCTTCAGTGTGGTGTACCGGTCCTTCGGGTAGCCCCAGAACTCGGAGGCCGTCGAATTGAGCACCACGAGGTCGCTGATTCCGGAGACGATGGAGATGTTCTCGCCGTCGACCGTGACGATCGTGTTCCGCTTCTCGTCGCCGGCCTTGACGAAAGAGTGATCGTATCCGTCCTCACCGTTCGCGATCCGCGACCACTGGTACTGCTCCACCTCCCAGCGGCCACCGGTGATCCAGTCGAAGCTGTCGGTGAAGTGCGCACCGAGACGGAGGGCGAAGTTCTCGATTGCCCCGATGCCGTCCCGCGCGAAGGCGTACACGGTGTTCTTCTGGGTGTCGGTCGCGACGACGTGGGCGTTGTCGCCCTCGGTGTGGACGGCCTCGAGGTCGCCGCGCAGCTGCGAGGTGACGCTGACGTCGGTGATGCGGTGGCGAGGAGTCTCGCGGTCGATGCGGACGAGTCTGCATTCGGCTTTGCCGTACTGGTTTGCTCCGAGCACGATGGACATGGGTTCTAGCTCCCTCGATAGGTGGTGAAAGCGAACGGGCTCAACAGAAGTGGTATGTGGTAGTGCTGGTCGGGTGCGGTGATCTCGAAGGTGACGACGACCTCGGGGTGGAAACATTCGGTGTGCTGGGCCGCGAAGTACGCGCCGGTTGCGAAGGTGAGGCGGTAGATGCCCGGTTCGAGTTCTGTCGGCCCGAGCGCTCCGACCCGGCCCTGCTCGTCGGTGACGGCGTCGGCAACCGGGGTGCCGTGGTGATCGGTGAGCACGATCGAGACACCCTGCGCAGGAACGCCTCTCGCCGCATCGAGCACGTGAGCGGTCACCTGGCTCCTCGGGTCAGACATCGCCGAGACTTCCTGTTGCTCTGATCTCGGCGATCTCCCGCAGTTCGTGTTCGACGACGGTGGCCTCGGTCTCGGGGTCGTTGCCGAGCCTGTTCTGCAGAGCGTCGAGAACCGCGTGGGCATCCCGGCCGGCGGCCCTGATCAGAAATACCTGCCCGAACCGGTTCTCGTAGGCCAGATTTCCCGCTCGTAGTCGCTGTTCGACGCTCGCGTCGGAAATGTCGACGCCGGATTGTTCGGTACTCGCGTGCCGAGCGCTGGCGTCGTCGCCCTCCGGTCGTTCGCCGATGCGGGGATGTACCGCGAGTGCGCGGTGCACTTCGTCGGCGGTCAGCGGCGCGGCGGCATGGGCAATGACTCTGCGTAGGGCCCGGGTGTCGGTGAACGGCCGGGCGCTCAGAACTCCCTCGACCCAGCGAGGCACGTCGAGGCAGAGCGAGAGCGTGCGTGCCGCGTCGGCGTCGGAGGCCGCGTTCAGCTCGACGACGGCTTCGTCTGTGTCGGATTCCGCAATACGAAATGATGATTCCACCAAACGAGCGTGACACCGATCACATCCAGTGTCAAGGGTGGATCTGGACCTATTCGATTCGAGCCGTCGAGCGTTGCTGCACTGCGGCATTCGGCGCTTCACGCGGACGGTCCGGGCGTACGGGTCTTGACAGATCCACGTGGCGCACGCCACACTCGAATCACAAAACGGAATCGTTATTCCGCAATACGGACTTTGTGTCCGGACCGTTCGAGCCCGAGAGGAACGACTTCATGACGGAGCTTTTCTGCAACGGTGGTGCTATGCGCGGCGGCAGCCTGCACCACAACGTCTCGTCCCACCCGTTCGTGGGGACAGTGCGCACCACCCCGAACTACCGCTTCTTCTCGGTACGGGACGAATTCCCGGCGCTGCTGCTCGATCACACCGCAGGCGCGGCCATCGAAGGCGAGCTGTACGACATTCCGCTCGACGACATCCGCAAGTCCTTCCTGCCGGACGAACCGCCGGAGCTCGAACTCACCGTGGTCGCGCTCGAGGACGGGCGCTCGGTCCTGGGCGTCGGCCTCCGGCCCGGGGTGCTCGACGCGCAGCCGGACGAGCTGACCGACATCACCTACGCAGGCAGCTGGCGCAGGTACCGCGGACTGCCGCAACCTCAGAACTGAAAGGCACTGTTCATGAATATCTTTGCTGATTCTCGACTCCGCTACACCGTCAACTGTTCCATTCTCTTCACCGATGTGCCCCTGCTCGATCGCCCGCAGCGTGCCAAAGACGCAGGCTTCGACGCCGTCGAATTCTGGTGGCCGTTCTCGAACCCGGTCCCGTCCGATGCCGACGTCGATGCATTCGTGTCCTCCGTCCGGGATGCGGGCGTACAGCTCACCGGCCTGAACTTCGCCGCGGGAGATATGCCCGCCGGTGACCGCGGAATTCTCTCCGATCCGTCGCAGGCGCAGGCGTTTCGCGACAACATCGACGTGACCATCGGAATCGGTGAGCAGCTGGGCACCCGGGCCTTCAATGCCCTGTACGGCAACCGTATCGATGGCGTCGACCCGCTGGATCAGGACGAGGTCGCGATCGAGAACCTGGCCGCCGCAGGCAGAGCTGCAGCGAAGATCGGCGGCGTCGTGCTGGTGGAACCCGTCAGCGGTGCACCCGCCTACCCGTTGAAGTCCGCCGCCGGTGCCGTCGCCACCATCAGGCGCGTCGCCCGTGAGCAGGATGTACACAACCTGCGCCTGCTCGCCGACCTCTACCACCTCGCCGTCAACGGGGACGCCGTCGCTGCTGCACTCGAAGCACACCACGACCTGATCGGGCACGTGCAGATCGCCGACTCCCCGGGCCGCGGTGAACCGGGTACCGGCAGCCTCGACCTCGGCGGACAGCTCGCCGCACTCGTCGAACGCGGCTACGACGGCTACGTCGGACTCGAGTACAAGCCCACCCAGCCGGATCCGTTCGCGTGGCTCGAACTGGCCACCACTACCAAGTAGGGATTGATATGAGCACCATTGCATTCATCGGCCTCGGGATCATGGGCAGTCCCATGTCCGTTCATCTCGCCAAGGCGGGCCACCAGGTGGTCGGCTACAACCTGACCCCCGATCGCACGGGTCCTCTGGTCGAGGCAGGTGGCACCGCTGCCGATTCGATCGCCAAGGCCGTCCACGACGCCGACATCGTCGCGATCATGGTCCCCGACTCCCCCGATGTGCAGGACGTTCTCGCCGGTGAGGGCGGTGTGTTCGACAATGCCCGACGCGACGCGCTGATCATCGACTTCTCCAGCATCCGTCCCGACGTCACCGCCACCTTGGCCGCCGACGCGACTGCGCGCGGCTTCCGGATCCTCGATGCCCCGGTCTCCGGTGGCCAGGCCGGTGCCGAGAACGCGACGCTGTCGATCATGGTCGGCGGCAGTGCGGACGACTTCGCCACGGCCAAGCCGATTCTCGACGTCGTCGGCAAAACCGTCGTCCATGTGGGTCCAAGCGGATCCGGCCAGACCGTCAAGGCGGCCAACCAGTTGATCGTGGCCGGCAACATTCAGGTGCTCGCCGAGGCGATCGCATTCCTCGAGGCCTACGGCGTCGATCTGGCTGCGTCGGTTGAGGTGCTCGGCGGTGGCCTCGCCGGTTCGGCGGTGCTGAACCAGAAGGCCCAGAAGATGCTCGACCGGTCGTTCGAGCCCGGGTTCCGCATCGACCTGCACCACAAGGATCTCGGCATCGTGACCTCGGCAGCACGCGAGGCGGGGGTCGTGATTCCGATGGGCGCAGTGTTGGCGCAGCTGATGGCCTCGGCCCGCGCCAACGGTGATGGCGGCCTGGATCATTCGGCGCTGTACCGCGGCGTCGCTCGGCTTTCCGGTAAGGACAACTGACATGGCCAGGATGCGCGCGGCCGATGCCGCAGTGAAGATCCTCGAACTCGAAGGTGCGACAACCGCATTCGGTCTCCCCGGTGCAGCCATCAATCCCTTCTATGCGGCGATGCGCGATCACGGTGGGATCCGCCACGTGCTGGCCCGCCACGTCGAGGGTGCCTCACACATGGCGGAGGGGTTCACCCGGGCGGCACCGGGCAACATCGGAATCTGCATCGGTACCTCCGGCCCGGCCGGAACCGACATGATCACCGGGCTGTATTCGGCCATGGCGGACTCGATTCCGATCCTCGCCATCACCGGCCAGGCCCCGGTCGCGCGGCTGCACAAGGAGGACTTCCAGGCCGTCGACATCGCGTCGATCGCCGCACCGGTGACCAAGATGGCGATGACCGTGCTCGAACCGGCGCAGGTTCCCGGTGCGTTCGCGCAGGCATTCCACCTGATGCGTTCCGGTCGTCCGGGACCGGTGTTGATCGACCTCCCCATCGACGTGCAGCTCGCCGAGATCGACTTCGATCCCGAGACGTACCAGTCGTTGCCCGTGCACAAGCCCGTCGCCTCACGTGCTCAGGCCGAGAAGGCCATCGACATGCTCCTGGCTGCCGAGCGCCCGTTGATCGTGGCCGGCGGTGGCATCATCAACGCCGATGCCTCGGACCTGCTCGTGCAGCTCGCCGAGATTCTCGACGTACCGGTGATCCCGACACTGATGGGCTGGGGCACCATCCCCGACGATCACCGACTCGCGGCAGGCATGGTCGGTTTGCAGACCGCGCACCGGTACGGGAACGCGACCATGTTGGCCTCGGACTTCGTGCTCGGCATCGGAAACCGTTGGGCGAACAGGCATACCGGCGGGCTGGAGACCTACCGCAAGGGCCGGAAGTTCGTCCACGTGGACATCGAGCCGACCCAGATCGGACGCGTCTTCGCACCCGACTACGGCATCATCTCCGACGCCAAGGCCGCCCTCGAGCAGTTCGTGGCCGTCGCCGAGGAGCGCCGGGCGGCAGGCACACTGCGTGATCTCTCGGGCTGGGTCGAGGACTGCGCGACCCGTAAGCGCACGATGCACCGCCGCACTCACTTCGACAACGTGCCGATCAAGCCGCAGCGCGTGTACGAGGAGATGAACAAGGTCTTCGACCGGGACACTCGGTACATCAGCACGATCGGGCTCTCGCAGATCGCGGGCGGTCAGTTCCTGCACGTCTACTCCCCTCGCAACTGGATCAACTGCGGGCAGGCCGGCCCACTCGGCTGGACCATTCCCGCCGCGCTCGGGGCGGTCGCGGCCGATCCCAAGGCGAATGTCGTTGCACTGTCCGGCGATTACGACTTCCAGTTCATGATCGAAGAGCTGGCCGTCGGTGCGCAGTTCAATCTGCCGTACGTACACGTGGTGGTGAACAACTCGTACCTCGGGCTGATCCGGCAGGCGCAGCGTGCTTTCGACATGGACTTCTGCGTGCAACTGGGCTTCGACAACATCAACCACCAGGACGCCGTGGACACTGAGCCCGGCATCCCCAAGGGCTACGGCGTCGACCACGTGCAGGTGGCAGAAGGGCTGGGCTGCAAAGCGCTTCGGGTCACCGAGCCCGACCTGATCGGCGAGACGCTGGTGCGGGCTCGAACTCTGGCCAACGAGCACAAGGTTCCTGTCGTCGTGGAGATCATCCTCGAGCGGGTCACCAACATCTCGATGGGCACCGAGATCGACAACGTCGGTGAATTCGAGGAGCTGGCCAACACCTCGGCGGACGCACCCACCGCGTTGCTTCTGCTGGACTAGAGATGACGCGAATTCTGCTCGCTCCGGACAAGTTCAAGGGCTCGCTGTCGGCGGCGGATGTCGCCCGGGCACTGGCATCGGGAATGCTCTCGGTCGATTCGTCGCTCGAGACGGTGTGCCTGCCCGTCGCCGATGGCGGTGACGGCACCGTCGATGCTGCCGTCACCGCCGGGTGGGACCGAATGGCAGTGACCTGCTCGGGGCCGACCGGCGAAAAGGTGAACACGTCCTACGCTCGCCGGGGCGATACCGCCGTCGTCGAACTGGCATCGGCCGTCGGGCTCGAGCTTCTGCCCGACGGACAGCCGGATGCGCTGGGAGCCAGCACGTTCGGCCTAGGTACCGTCATCGCGGACGCTCTGGAGGCGGGTGCCGAACGTATCGTCGTCGGACTCGGGGGTAGTGCCTCCACCGACGGCGGGGCCGGCATGCTGTCGGCACTGGGTGCACGGATCGTCGATGCCGACGGCAACGACGTCGCGCTCGGTGGCGGTGCGTTGCGCGGCGCGGTGCACCTGGATCTGTCCGGGCTGTTGCCGTCGGCTCGGAACGCGGTGTTCGAGTTGGCGTGCGATGTCGACAATCCGTTGCTCGGCCGGACCGGAGCCGCAGCGGTATACGGCCCGCAGAAGGGTGCAGGGCCGCAGGAGCTGCTGTACCTCGAACACGGGATGCGGCAGTGGGCGCATTTGGTGCGCAACGCAACCGGCCGTGACCTCAGCGGCCTTGCCGGCACCGGGGCGGCCGGCGGAACGGCGTTCGGGGCCATCGCCGTACTCGGTGCTGCCGCCAAGCCGGGTATCGAGACCGTGCTCGAACTGATCGACTTCGGTAGCGCTCTGGCATCGGCCGATCTGGTTGTCACCGGTGAGGGCTCCCTCGACGAGCAGAGCTTGCACGGCAAGGCACCGATCGGTGTCGCGCACGCTGCACGTGCAGCCGGTGTTCCGGTGATCACCGTGGCCGGGCGGAGCGTCGTCGGCTTGGATCGACTGCGCCCCTACGGAATCACTGCCTCCTATGCACTCACCGACCTGGAGCCCGACCCTCGGATCTCGATGCGTGATGCGGCCAGGTTGTTGCACGAGGTCGGCCGAACCTTGGCCACCACACACATTTTGGAAGGGACTTCATGACCGGAACCGATTTCACCACGCTGACCGATCTGGCTTCTCGGGCGCTCGGCGGCAGCGTCTCCGCGGCGAACGACGAGTTGTTCGCCCAGCGCGAGAACCTGATCAAGCCCGATGCTCCGCTGTTCGATCCCGAGGACTTCGGCCACAAGGGAAAGGTGTACGACGGGTGGGAGACTCGTCGCCGCCGTGACGAAGGCGGTCACGACTGGGCGATCGTGCGACTGGGGGCACCGGGCATCGTGCACGGCGTCGTCGTGGACACCGCTCACTTCACCGGCAACTACCCGCCGTTCGTGTCCGTCGAGGCGACGTCGATAGAGGGCTACCCGTCCATCGAGGATGTGCAGAATGCGGAGTGGCACAGCATCGTCGACAAGTCCCCGGCGGCCGGTGACACCGCGAACAAGTACGAGGTGGCCGATCGGCACCGGTGGACGCATGTGCGTCTGTCGATCTATCCCGACGGTGGCGTTGCCCGGTTCCGTGTGCACGGTCAGGTGGTGCAGGATCCGCGGTTCCTCGCAGGTACGGTCGACCTGCTGGCCGCGGAGAACGGCGCTCGGCTCACCGATTGCTCCGACGCGTTCTACTCCTCGCCCGCCAACATCATCCTGCCCGGGCGGGCCCGCAACATGGGCGAAGGCTGGGAGAACTCTCGACGACGGAACGGCGGCAACGACTTCGCAGTATTCGCTCTCGCGTCGCCCGGTGCCCCACGACACGTGGAGGTCGATACCAGCTACTACGTGGGTAACGCACCGGGGTGGATTCGACTCAGTGCCATCGATTCTCGTCGCCGACACATCACGGATCCTACGGCGTGGACCGAGATTCTGCCCCGCACCGCCGTCCAGCCGGACACCCGCCACCGGTTCCTGCTGAACGAGGCCGACGCGTACACGCACCTGCGGCTGGACGTGTACCCCGACGGCGGACTGTCCCGATTGCGGCTGTTCGGTGAACTCGACGCCGAAGCCCTCGATGCGGCCGACATCGCGTGGAAGTCCTCGGAGCTCCAGAGCGTTTCCAGTGCAGTCTGATCTAGTTGTTCGTGCTTCGCGGGCGGTGATCGGCGGACTGGAGGTTGCGGCCTCGATCTCCGTCCTCGACGGCCGCATTATTGCGATCGACTCTCTGGACGCGCATGTGTCTGGGGCCGTGATGGTCGAGCTCGGGCCGGATGAGGTGCTGCTGCCGGGTTTGGTGGATACCCATGTGCACGTCAACGAGCCGGGACGCACCGAGTGGGAGGGGTTCGCCAGCGCGACCCGCGCTGCGGCCGCGGGCGGCATCACGACCATCGTCGACATGCCACTCAACAGCATTCCCCCGACGGTCGATGTCGCGGCGTTGGAGATCAAGCGGCGGGTGGCTGCGGATCAGTCGGTCGTCAATGTCGGGTTCTGGGGCGGGGCGGTGCCAGGAAACGTCGATCAGTTGCGGCCGTTGCACGATGCGGGTGTCTTCGGCTTCAAGTGCTTCCTGCTCGCGTCGGGCGTGGACGAGTTTCCGCCATTGACCCTGCCGGAACTGGAGAAGGCTCTTGTCGAGATCGCGTCGTTCGACGGGTTGATGATCGTGCACGCCGAGAACGCCGAGGTGATCGCCGAGGCACCGGCGGCGACAGGCCGTGAGTACTCGGGCTTCTTGGAATCGCGTCCGCGTGCGGCCGAGAACCGTGCCATCGAGCAGGCGATCGAGTTGTCTCGACAGACGGGGTGTCGGGTGCACATTCTGCATCTGTCGAGTGCTGATGCGTTGCCCATGATTGCAGCGGCGAAGCGAGACGGGGTGCGGGTGACGGTCGAGACCTGCCCGCATTACCTGTGTTTCGATGCGGAAGCAGTGCCGGCGGGGGCGACGCAGTTCAAATGTTGTCCGCCGATCCGCGAGGCCGGTAACCGAGAGTTGTTGTGGCAGGGACTGCTCGACGGCACGATCGACACCATCGTCACCGACCACTCCCCCTGTACACCGGATCTCAAGCGGTTCGACACCGGAGATTTCGGCGACGCCTGGGGTGGCATCGCGTCGTTGCAAGTGTCACTGGCTGCGGTGTGGACGGAGGCGCGTGCCCGTGGGTTCGCACTGACCGACATCGTGCGGTGGATGGCCATCAATACTGCCGACCAAGTAGGTATGGCAGACCGAGGCCGTATCGAGATCGGCTGCGCGGCAGACTTGGTGGCGTTTGCACCCGACGAGAGGTTCACCGTGGACGTGACGCAGCTGTACCACCGTAACCCGGTGACGGCGTACGACCGGCTGGGCTTGTCGGGTGTGGTGCGACGGTCGTGGATCGCGGGGTCGGAATCCTCGACCGGACGTCTGCTGTCGCGCTGACCACTTCCCTCGACAGCTTCTAGAAGGGCGGATCATCGTTGTCTTCGGCTGTCGATTCTGTTTCGGGCTCCTGGTTGTCGGGTGGGTGGGGGTAGGCGATGATGCCGGATCGTTTCGGTTTGGTGGGGATGTGTGGTCTGAGGTCGTTGGCGGCGATGGGTACTGCCGTGCCGTTGGCGGGCAGGGTGATGCGTGCGGTGTTCGAGGTCGATGTCCAGAGGATGGCTCCGCCGGGGAGCATGACGGCTTTCCAGTAGCCGGCGGTTTTGACGGAGTGGTGGTATTCGCAGAGGCATTGGAGGTTGTTGACTGTGGTCCAGCCGCCGCCGAGGGGGTTGGTGTGGTCGAAGGGGATCACGTGGTCGAGTTGGCAGCGTGCGGCGGGGCGGTGGCAGCCGGGGAAGCGGCAGTGTTTGTCGCGGTGGCGGACGGCTGCGGTGGTGAGGGCGTCGGGTCGGTAGATCAGGGCGCGGTCGGTGAGTGGGTCGCGGGCGACGGATTTTCCGAGGGTGGGGTCGGCGGCGATGGCGGCTTCGAGTGCGGCGGCGAGTGAGGCGGTGCCGATGTAGAGGCCATTGGCTGTACAGCCGGTGCGGTTGTCGGGCCGGATTGTCGAGCGTAGGTCCAGTGCCCTCATGTTGCGGGCGGGATGCCTGATGGCGTCCAGGTCGAGGGCAGAGCTGTGCCGTGTGCCTTTGCCGACGGGAGTGTGGGTGCAGAACAACGCGGCGGCGGAGGTCAACGATTGCAGGCGGCGCGGAGGTCGATCCTCGGTTTCGGCACCCGCACCGGGGTGTGTACTCGATGCCGGACTACCGATCGATGTCGGCTCGGATCCACTGATAGTTTCCTCGTCACTGCCGATGTCGTGGTTGCTGGGGGTATCGGATGGTGCAGTGGGAGTATGGGTTTCGCTCGAATCTTGCGCTGGATCAGCGGTCGGCGTCTGTTGGGCATCTTTCGACGAAGTCGGTGCGGGTGCTGGTGACGCAACTGGCTCTGGGCCGTTCGCCTGCGGCGGCTCCGGTAGCGGCTTGGTGATAGCCGCCGAAGCGGTTGTTGCTGCGTGCTTGGGGGCTGGGTCTGAGCCTGGGGTGGTAGCTGCTGCCGGGTCGGTCGCGGGCCCGGTGGTAGGCGCGGGATTGTC
Organism: Rhodococcus sp. SBT000017; assembly: GCF_003688915.1. Classification (NCBI taxonomy): domain Bacteria; kingdom Bacillati; phylum Actinomycetota; class Actinomycetes; order Mycobacteriales; family Nocardiaceae; genus Rhodococcus; species Rhodococcus sp. SBT000017. The sequence goes on along the minus strand of NZ_REFU01000001.1, from coordinate 3,398,687 downwards.
GACCTGATCGACGTTATCTTCTGCCGGCGAGCTCTGTTCGGGTGCAGGAGAACTGGGCCCGGTTGGTTCCGACGCCGAAGCTGTCTCCGCACTCGAATCAGCCGTCGATGCATTCTGTGCACCTGCACCTGCACCTGCACCTGCACCTGCGTTCGCGTCCGTGGGTGTCTCAGCAGTCGTGTCGGTGCTCGCAGAGGCATCCGCATCCGAATCCGGTACCGCCCCTGCCGCCGTGCCCGGAACGGTGCCCGCTGACGTGTCGGTGTCCGTACCCGCTGCCGTTGCCGTGTCGTTTTCTGTTGCAGGCTCGGTCTTTTCACTGTTGGGGATTCGTTCCCATTCCCCGGTTTCCGGGTTCTGCACGGCCAGTCCGAGTTTCTCGGCGAGGGTCACTGCTTCGGTGAGCAGGACCTGCCACTGACTGTTGCGTGCCAATTCCCGCGCGAGGTCCGGGTCGATGGAACCATGACCGGCCAGATACGCAGGGTTGGCGAGGAGGCCGATGAGGGTGGCGATGTCGACGGTGATCATCGTCAACGGCACCCGCCGATCCGGCAACACCGCATCCTTCTTCGAGCAATCCTCCCGTTGGCACAGGCACGCGAGTCGGGGTTCGCCGTGCATGCGGGCCATGAACGCATCGCACAAGCGTTCCTTCTTCCCGCGCGGATCCTTCGGGCAGAGGGTGTCGGCCATTTCTTCGAGGAGTTGCCATGCGGCGGCGGCTTCGGGTGCGGTCAACTCCGCCCGGATGCGGGCGAGTTCCCCGGCAGGACTGTAGGTGACGGTGCGGAACTTCTTCGCGAACTCCCGCAATGCGGCTGCTTCCTCGGGTGCGACGCGCACCAGGATGTCCCAGATCTCCTTCTCGAGCGGACCCGGGGACGACCTGAGCGCCGCCTCCACCACTTCTTTCTCGACCAACGTGACGATGGCATCGGAGAGGTTGTCGAGGATCCGGCATACGGTCCGTACCCGTGGGAGGTCGACCTCACCGGTCTCGAACGCGACCTTGAGCAGTGGCAGTCGGGTGTGCAGAGCGACTGCGACGGAGACGTACGCTTCGGCGACCGTCGCCGAGCATCCCAACGCGACTGCCATTTCGGTGCGGCCGTATCGGCTGTAGTGCTTGTGCTTGGTGTCGAGGGTGATCCAGCTCCGATGGACGTCGTAGCAGGCGGAGATCTTGCGGGCCGCCTGCCGATTCTCCTCACGCGCGGCCGCGGTCAACGCCTCCAGTGACACAGCTGGCAGTGCACCCATCTTTCACCCCCCGGTGACCCGAAACAAGAACGCCTGTTCGAACTTAAAGAAGACTAACCCGGGCCACCGACAAGAACGGTCGCGCGCAGATCGGCGGCTGCTGACCAGACAAATTCACTCCTCACCGAACCGTCTGGTTGACCATGAGGCACTGCGCCGGGATTGGCGAAGCGAGTAGAAGCTTCACGGCGTCGCTGATCGTGATCTGTCGCGCAACGATATCGACGCGGCAACCAAGGCAATGGAGCAGATGCCCGCGATGAGAACGAAAGCACCCACAAGGCCGATGCGTTCGGCGAGGAAGCCCACGAGCGGGGGTCCGCCGAGATACGCGCCGTATCCGATCGCGCTCACGCGCGCGGTGGATACTGCCGCACCAACGCGACTTCGGCGGCTTGCTTCGGTGATGAGTAACGGGAACAACGGCCCGAGGGCGATGCCGGCGCATCCCATCACCGCAACGGCACCCCATGGTTCTGGCTGCAGCAACAGTCCCAGAAGTACGGCCGCTGACACCACCGCTGCCGCGCATCGGAGAGTGACGGCAGCACCGAGCCGATCGACGATCAGATCGCCGAAGGAACGCGAGAAGAACATGGCGGTGCTGAACACCACCACTGCAGCGGCTCCGACGGCGGTACCGCCGCCGAAATCCCGCGAGACCAACAGGGCAGACCAATCGGTGATCATGCCTTCGATCAGCAGCGCGGCAACGGCCATCACTCCGATCGTTGCAGGGATCGCCAGCACACGGCCAAATCGACTGTGGCTGGAAACTATTGGACTGTCACGCGTCACAGCGTCGTGGTCGATGGGCGCACGATGTCTCGCCGACGTTGGCAGAAAACATGACGCGGCAAAAGCCAGGACCAATAGACAGGCGCTGACCGCCACGAAGTGTTCGAGCACGGTGACCTCGAGTATCGAGGCCAGAGCGCCCGACGCTGCACCCGCGAGGACTCCCAAGCTCTAGCCGCCGTGCAGGCGCGAGAGAATGCTCGCTCCGATGCGGTCCTGATAGTCGATCGCAGCCGTATTCATCGCAACGTCCAAGCACCCGCTGACGGCCCCCAGCACAGCCAACGCACCGCCGAGTGCCCATACGTTGGGTGCACACGCGATCAACGGCAGCGCACCGCTGAAGGCGATGGACGTAATGGTGCACACCGACCGTGCCGACACGGTCCGAAGCAGGCGCGCGGTACCTAACAACGCCGGAACGGAACCAACGGCGACGCCGAGCAATGCATAGCCGACCTGGCCATCGGAGAGGTGAAGTTCGGACGTGACCTGTGGAATTCGCGGTGCCCAGCTTGCCAGAACAGCACCGTTCACGAAGAACACGACCCACAGCGCCGCCGACGAGCGGCGGATACCAGAGAAAAACCACACGGCGGCCTCGCGGTCGCCCTGTCGGAATCAGGTGCCTACACCCCGGACGAGCAGGAGTGCTACGGCGTCGTTCATCGACACCCGAAGCAAACCACGGCATGCGAAAGACGTCAACAGCCGCCAGTTGTCCACATGTGGTGGGTATTTGGGTGAGGCCAATCGCTTGTAGACCTATGCGTACCTGGCGTGCTCCAGCCGGGTCGGCGTCGTGGTGAATCGGACCCGCAGTTCGTGTCAGTGACAGAGCACTACCCGCGTCGAAGCGATACGAACTCCGCCGCGATTGCGAGGGCAGCGCTCGCAGGCTGTACAGACCACGTAGTGGTACGTTCCCTGCGAACGCGTCTGCGGAAGCGGCGGAACTCATCGTCTCTCTGTCGGGCGTCGGTGGCATCATCGCGGCATGCCTCTAGTTGGGAGGTCTTGACAGTGGACGATCGGACGATTCCGTCTGGATCTGATCAAACGCCACGAGAGTCGCCATTCTTGTTGGCCCTCGGCATGGCTGTGATCATGACGTGGGCGTCGGCGGTGACAGCAACGCTGATCTACGCGCTCCTTGGTGAAACCGGATACCCGCTGTCGGTACTACTGCTGCTGATACCGCTGATTCCGTTCTACGCGTGGGTAATACGTAAGGAGAAGACACTGCAAGCCGGACCCGACTGGGATCGGCAGAAAGACAGATTTTTGGCTGTAGTCATCTTCCCGGTTGTGGCTGTGGCCGTCGTGCTGGCGGTACTCGCACCGGTTCCGGTCCTGACGGACGTACTTCCTCTCGGAGGGGCGTTCGGTGTGACCGTTGCCTCGGCGGTCGTGATCGTCATCGCCATCATCGCGCGTGGTCAGTGGCGTTCACGCCGCGAGCAGTAGCTCGCAGATGGGACCGATGTTACTGACCGCGCGATCCACGGGGCCGATATCAGGCGTACTTGGCATCCGCCGCCGCCCCGTCGCGGTGGATCGGGCCCGCCGTACGTGTCAGTGGCAGTGCACTACCTCCACGACGAGCGGCAACGAATTCGGCCGCGATGGCCAGGGCCGTCTCCTCGGGCGTTCGGGCACCCAGGTCCAGTCCGATCGGCGATCTCAAGCGCGCCAGCTCTTGCTCCGTCAGCCCCACTGCGCGTAGCCGGGCCGCGCGATCGTCATGAGTCCTGCGTGATCCCATAGCCCCGACGAATGCCACCGGCAGGCGTAGAGCCACTTCGAGCAGCGGCACATCGAACTTGGCGTCGTGCGTCAGAACGCAGATCACCGTCCGGGCATCGACTGCCGTCCGCGCCAGATAGCTGTGCGGCCATTCGGTGACCACCTCGTCGGCATCGGGAAACCGTGCAGCAGTGGCGAATACGGGACGGGCGTCGCACACGGTCACGTGGTAGCCGAGGAACTTGCCCACGCGGGCGAGTGCCCCGGCGTAGTCGATGGCTCCGAAGATCAGTAGCCGTGGCGCGGTGGCGTACGACTGGACGAACACGTCCAGGTCCGGCCTGCACCGCACCGACCGGATGCCGGTACCGCCGGAGTCCAGCATCGCCAGCGCTTCACCGACGACCACGGCGTCGACGTCGCAGAAGCCGGTGCTGCCGATCGTTGCCGTGGCGGACACGGCGAGCGATTCCCCGGACCCGGAGAGCAACGTCACCGTGGCCACCGCCGTGTCCGACGCGATAGCCGCGAGCACGGCCCGCGGCGGTCCGAGGCGGACGAACACCTCGATCACACCCCCGCAGGTCAGGCCGACCGCGAAGGAATCGACGTCGCTGTAACCGAACGACTCTCGGACGGACTCACCGGTATCGAGGACCTGACGGCACAGTTCGTACACTGCTCCTTCGACGCAGCCGCCGGAGACGCTGCCCACTGCTTCACCGTCGGCGCAGACCGCCATCGCGGCACCCGGAAGCCGTGGAGCACTTCCGGATACCGCGATCACGGTCGCTACCGCGTAGGGAACACCTGCGTGGTCCCATGCCGACAGTCGATCGACGATCTCTTTCACTTTAGGAGATTCCCAACGCTTCTTCGATGGGGTGCAGGGCGAAGTAGACAAGGAAGATGCCCGACATCAGGTACAGCAGCCAATGCGTCTGGCGTGCTTTGCCTTTGGCGAGCCGGACGACGGTGTACGAGATGACGCCTGCCGCGACTCCGACGGTGATCGAGTACGTGAACGGCATCAGCACGATCGTCAGGAAGGCCGGGATCGCGATTTCGGTGTTCTCCCAGTCGATCTTGCGAACGTGCGTCATCATCAGCGCACCGACCAGGACCAGCGCCGGCGCCGCTGCACCGACGGGGACCACTCCGGCCAACGGAGTGAAGAAGATCAGGCTGGTCAACAATCCGCCGGTGACGACGCTGGCGAGACCCGTTCGCGCACCCTCGGTGACGCCGGCCGCGGACTCGACGACGGCGGTGTTGGCGGAACCGTTGATCGCGCCACCGACGATGGCACCGATGCCGTCGACGGTGAGGATGCGGCTCAGGCCGGGCATCCTGCCTTGCTTGTCGACAAGTCCGGCTTCCTCACCGACTCCGAGGATGGTGCCCATGGCGTCGAAGAAGCCCGAGAGAACGAGAGTGAACAGGACGACCGACGCGGTGACGATTCCGGCCCGAGCGAACCCGCCGAACAGGTCGACGTTGAACAGTAGATCGAATTGTGGTGTGGCGACGATGGAATCGGGCACCTTCGGTACCACGGGACCCCAGGCCTCGGGTTCGATGTCGAACACCGAGTTCAAGATGATCGCGAGATTGGTCGCCACGAAGATGCCGATCAGCATCGCGCCCGGCACTCTCCGAACGAACAGCATGATCATCAGGATCAGGCCGACGCAGAAGACGAACACGGGCCAGCCGGCGAGCTTGCCGAACGTGCCGAGGGTTACCGCGGTGGATGCTGCGTCGTGGTGCCCGACGAACCCGGCGTCGACCAGGCCGATGAGCGCGATGAATGCACCGATCCCGACGCCGATCGCCTGCTTGAGTACCAGAGGTATGGCATCCATGATGAGTTGCCTAATGCCGGTGAGAGCGAAGATGACGATGACGACGCCCTCGAGAACCACCAGGCCCATCGCCTGCGGCCAGGTCATGTACGGGGCCGCCTGGAACACCACGATCGGCGTCACGCCGAGGCCGGCCGCCATGGCGAGGGGCGCGTTTCCGACGACCCCCATCAGGATGGTCGTCAGACCGGCGGACAGTGCCACCATGGTCGACAGCTGAGCTGGATCGAGCGTGGCGCCGGTGACATCGCGGGCATCACCGATGATCAGAGGGATGAGAACGATCAGGTAGGCCATGGCCACGAATGTGGTGACGCCACCGCGGATTTCGCGTGAGAGCGTCGAACCGCGGCCGGTGATGTCGAAGAACTTGTCGATCTGGGATCGACCTCGTCCACTTTGGCGAGTGCTGGATGTGCGTACGTCGGTCATGATCGGCCCTCCCAGGGCGTGATCAACCTCGTCGAGCGTGGGGCCGGGCCGACGTGCCGGGGGAGTTGGCGTCGGTGCGGTTGTGCAGGAGAAGGTTTCGTCGAATGGGGTTGGAACTCGGATCAGCTGTTGATGATGTGTTCGGGTCGAACGGGCACGCGGGTCAACGCGAGCCCGGTGGCATTTCGGATGGCTGCGACCACGGCGGGTGTCGACGAGAGGGTGGGTGGCTCGCCCGCACCGCGAAGACCGTACGGTGCCAGGGGATCCGGGTTCTCGAGGATGTCCAGCTTCATGGGCGGCATGTCGAGAATCGTCGGAATCAGGTAGTCGGTGAACGACGGGTTCTTCACCAGACCGTCCACGACGACTATTTCCTCCATCACCGCGAGACCGAGGCCCTGCGCTGTGCCGCCGTGGATCTGGCCTTCGAGTGAAAGCCGGTTGAGGATCTTGCCGACGTCCTGCACGGCCGCCATCTCGACGACCTTGACCAGACCGAGTTCGACGTCGACGTCGACCACGGCGCGGTGGACACACAGTGCGAGCTGAGTGTGGCTCGCTCCTTGCCCGGTGACCGGATCCATTCCGCTGGTGGGGCGATGGTGGAATTCACGCGTCTGCTCGATGACCCGTTCGCCGAGCACATCCTCGATCGTCGCCAGCGCACCGTCGGTGGCCGAGACGATCTTGCCGCCGTCGAGGCTCAGGTCGGCCACCGCGCGGCCCAGGTACAGGCCGGCGAGGACGAACACCGCCTCACGGACGGCCTCGCATGCTGTCTTGACTGCGCCGCCGGTCATGTACGACTGGCGCGACGCGGACGAGGAGCCGGCATTGCCGACCTTGGTGTCGGCGGGATGGATGACGACCTTGGTGACGCCCAGCTCGGTGCGCGCGATCTGCGCCTCCAGCGTCACCAGACCCTGTCCGACCTCGGCAGCGGCCGTGTGTACCAATGCTGTTGCCTCGCCGCCGATCACCTCCAGCCGAACACGCGCGGTGGAGTAGTCGTCGTAGTTCTCGGAGAAGCAGATGTTCTTGATGCCGACTCCGTAGCCGATCCCGCGTACGACGCCTTCGCCGTGGGTGGTCTGCGACGCCCCGCCCGGCAGATTACGGATGTCCGACGCGTCCACGGGGGCAGGCAGTTCCATCGCCTCGGCTCGGGCGAGCATCTCGGCCAGTGGGGCAGGTGCTTCGATCACCTGGCCGGTCGCGAGGATCGAACCTTGGCTGACGGCGTTGATCTGCCGAATGGCGACGGGACCGATTCCGCAGGCCTCGGCGAGCTTGTCCATCATCGACTCGTACGCGAAACATGCTTGCACCGCGCCGAATCCACGCATTGCCCCGCACGGCGGGTTGTTGGTGTACACCCCGTACGCGTCGATCTCGATGTTGGGAATGACGTAGGGACCGACGCCCAGTGAGGCGGCGTTGCCCACGACGTTGAGGGTGGCCGAGGTGTACGCCCCACCGTCGAGGATGATCTCGACATCGGCGAACACGAGTTTGCCGTCGCGGGTCGCGCCGTACTCGTAGTGCATCTGCGCGGGGTGGCGGTGCACGTGTCCGAAGAACGACTCGTAGCGGTTGTAGACGATCTTGACGGGCTTGCCGGTGTGCATGGCCAGCATCGCCGCGTGGATCTGCATCGAGAGGTCCTCGCGGCCACCGAATGCTCCACCGACGCCGGCGAGCGTCATCCTGATCTTCTCCTCGGGCAGTCCGAGGCACGGCCCGATCTGCGCGAGGTCGTTGTGCATCCACTGGGTCGCGACGTAGAGGTCGACGCCGCCGTCCTCGGCCGGAACAGCCAGTCCCGATTCGGGTCCCAGGAATGCCTGATCCTGAATCCCGACGGCGAAGTCGCTGCTGACGATCACGTCCGCGGTCGCCCTGGCGGCGGCGACGTTGCCGACGCGCACCGGCTGATGGCGCGCCACCCCGCCGCGTTCCTGCACCTTCGGGTAGTCCGGGTCGAGTGCGGCGCGTCGGGCATCGGTCAGGGGCTCGAGAACGTCGTAGATCACGACGATCTTTTCCATTGCGCGCCGGGCTGTTTCGGGATGATCGGCCGCGATCAACGCGATCGGTTCGCCCTCGTGCCGCACCTCGTCGAAGGCCAGCACCGGCTGATCCCACGTGTGGTCGAGCCCGAAGCATTTGCGCCCCGGCACGTCGTCATGGGTGAGTACTGCCTCGACGCCGGGTGTCGCGAGTGCTTGTGAGATGTCGACCGAGACGATCTTCGCCCGCGGATGCGGACTGCGGAGCGTTGCGCCCCAGAGCATGCCGTCGATGAACAGGTCCGACGAATACGCGAACTCGCCCTTGACCTTCAGTGTGCCGTCGGGTCGCAGGGGGCTGTCGCCGACGCGGCCGCGTCCCGGTGCGGGGATGTCGGCGGGAGCCCGGGTGGGGGCCGCGGTGGTTGGAACAGTGGTCGGGGCGCTCACAGCACGTCCTCCGCGAGTTTCATCAGGCGACGGTGTGCATCCGCACCGGCACGGCCTATTTCGTCCTGCGGTGCGCTGACGAGGATGTCGTTCTCGACGATCGTTCGACCGCCCACAATCAACCGCGCGAGCGGTGGTGTCTGCCCGTACGCGAACGCAACGACGGGGTCGTCCACGGCCGAGTAGAAACCGTCGGTGCGCCAGATCGCGATGTCGGCGAGCTTGCCGACTTCGAGCGAACCGATCTCGCTCTGACGGCCCAGTACCGTTGCACCGCCGAGTGTTCCGATCTCGAGTGCCTGACGCGCCGTCAGTGCTGTTGGTCCGTACTTTGCTCGCTGCATGTACATCGCCTGACGGACTTCGCCGGCCAGCGGGACCATTTCGGCCGAGGCCGAACCGTCGACTCCGAGGCCGACGGGCGCGCCGGCGGCGAGCAGGTCCGAGATCCGGGCGATACCCGCGCCGAGTCGTGCGTTCGAGCTCGGGCAATGGGCGGTACCGGTACCGGTGGCCGCCATCTTCGCGATATCGGAATCGTGCAGGTGTACCGCGTGGGCGAACCACACGTCGTCGCCCAGCCAGCCGACCTGCTCCATGTATTCGACCGGGGTGCAGTTCATCTGAGCGAGGCAGTGCTCTTCCTCGTCGAGGGTCTCGGCCAGATGCGTATGCAGCCGAGCACCTTTGGCGCGAGCAAGCCCTGCGGACTCCACGAGCAGCTCTTTACTGATGGAGAAAGGTGAACACGGTGCGACCGCGATGCGGAGCATCGAACCGAAGGAAGCGTCGTGATAGGTGTCGATCGCCTCGGCCGTCGCGGTGAGGATGTCGTCGAGCGATTCGACCACCTCGTCCGGCGGCAATCCACCGTCGGACACACCTCGGTCCATCGAGCCGCGGCACGGCTGAAATCGGACGCCGATGCGTTGTGCGGCATCGATCTCGGCGGCGAACAGGTCGCCTCGGCCCTTGGGGAAGATGTAGTGGTGATCGGTACTCGTGGTGCATCCCGATTTCGCGAGCCAACCGAGACCGGCCGCGGCGGCTCCCCCGACCACCTCGGCGTCCATCTTGGACCACGGCTTGTAGAGTGCGACAAGCCATTCGAAGAGTGTGTTGTCCTTGGCCAGGCCCTGCGACGCCCACTGGTAGAGATGATGGTGGGTGTTGACCAGGCCGGGGGTGACGAGGCAGCCGGACGCGTCGATCGTCTCGGCCCCGGCGATCACCGGTGCCGGGCCCGAACCGATGGCGCTGATCGTGGTGCCCTCGACAACGAGGTATCCGGAGGGGATTTCGTCCCCGACGATGGGAGCGATGTAGGCACCCGAGATCACCGTGGTCATTTGGCTTCGGCCTTTCGAGTTGCTGCGAGCCGAACTGCATCGAGGATCTTCTCGTATCCGGTGCAGCGACAGAGGTTTCCGGCGAGAGATTCACGGATCTCGGCATCGGATGGATCGGGAACGCGTTCGATCAGATCGTGGGCTTGAACCACGAGTCCCGGCGTACAGAAGCCGCATTGGACGGCTCCGCACTCGACGAACGCTTCTTGCATCGGGTCCAGCTTGTCGCCGTCGGCGAGGCCCTCGACGGTACGAATCTCTCGGCCCTCGACCTGTCCGGCTGCCACCAGGCAGGCGCACGCCGGTATGCCGTCGAGATAGACGGTGCACGAGCCGCATTCGCCCTGTTCACACGCGTTCTTGGATCCGGGTAGTCCCATGCGATCGCGCAACAGGTACAGCAGACTCTCGCCCTCCCAGACGTCGTCGGCTTCCATGTCTTTTCCGTTGATGGTGCAGTTGACTCGCATGTTCAGGCCACCTTCCGTGCGGCTGTGAGGTCCCGCCATGCCCAACCCAGTGTTCGCCGGGCCATCACGGACAGGGCGTGCTTGCGGTAATCGGCAGTGCCACGTACGTCGTCGATGGGACTTGCTGCTGCACTGACCAATCGGCCGAACTCCTCCGACACCCGAGGATCGAGGGCACCGTCCCACTCGAGTTCGGCCGCGAGGTAGTTCTCGGCATCGTAAGCCCGGCGCGGCGTCGGCGCAGCGGAGCCGAGACCGGTACCGACGCGACCCTCCTGCGGAAACAGTGCGATCGAGAACGAGCAGACGGCGATGACCATGGCGTTGCGGGTGCCGATCTTCGAGAAGTACTGCGGTCCTGCCGCCGGTGCCACGTGGAAGGCGCGGATGAGTTCGTCGGGCCGGCAGGAATTGCGTTTGACGCCGAGGTAGAACTCGGTCGCGGGAATCATGCGAACACCGCCCTCGGCCGATTCGACCTCCACGGTCGCGCCCGCCGCAAGCAGGGGCGCGTGCAGATCGCCTGCGGGTGACGCGCCGCCGAGGTTGCCGCCGACGGTGCCGCGATTGCGGATCTGCGGTGAGCCGACCGTGCGGGACGCCTGGGCGATGCCGGGAAGCGTGTCTCCGAGCTCGGCGATGATGCGGACGTAGGGCACGCCCGCCCCCACCCGCAGCGTGCCGTCGGGGAGTTGTTCCCATTCGGTCAATTCGGTGATCGGGTTCAGATCCAGCAATGCGCCCGGCCGGTGCAGGTCGAAGTTCATCTCGACCATGACGTCGGTGCCACCCTGGATGGGCACCACGTCGACATCGTCGGCCTTCGCGGCCAACGCGTCGCCCCAGGTCTGTGGTCGTAGAAATTCCATCGTGCTGCTCTCCGCTCACGTGTCTTTCGGTCGTGTTCACCCAGTACAGCCGCCGGGCGCACCGCGAACGAGAGACAGGAACGACGAAGTATGACGGCGATCACAGTGTAGGTTTTGGAGGATCCTACGAAGAGGAGGTCGATTCACCGTGCGGCTGCGTGATCTGACCGATCTCCCCGACCTGAAGCTGCAGCCGATCGTCACTCCCGAGCACTTCGATCCGACCATCAGATGGGTCGTGACCACCGACATGCTCGATCCGAGCCGCTACCTCAGTGGCGGAGAGCTGGTCCTGACCGGCCTGATGTGGCGGACGGGCCCGGAGGACTCGAGGACGTTCGTACGGGCGGTGTCCAAGGCCGGCATCGCAGCGCTGGCGGCATCCGACGACGGCGTGGTGCCCGACGATCTGGTGGACGCCTGCCTCGAGCACGGGCTGCCGCTCTTTCGGGTACCCGCCGACATCGCTTTCGCCACGGTGACCGAGAGCGTCGTCCGGCAACTGTCGACGGCGCGAGCCTCGGACCTGAGTCTCGTGCTCGACCGGCATCGACGCCTCGTGGCGAGCGCCGGCCCGGGTGGTGGACTGGGTCCGCTGCTGGAGATGGTGAGCTCCGATCTGGGCATGAACTGCTGGGTCGTCACGTCTTCGGGACGGGTACTCGCTGGATCTGACAATCCACCGGACACCGCAGCCGTGGCTCAGGAATTCATGACGGCGGTGCGGTTGCCGCGGTACTGCCGAGAGCAGCGAGTCTCGGTGTTCGCCGTCGATGGAGAGTCCGCGCCGCGGGTCGTGGATTGGTTCGTGGCATTCGAGAGCGATTGGCAGGCATGGGATGCCCCGAGGCTGTCCCTGGCCGGGCAGCTGGCGTCGATCGTGGCCGTGGAGCGCAGTCGTGTCGACGATCGCCTGTCCGGGTCGGGAATTCTGGCGCAGGAATTCGTGCGCACGATCGTCGGTGGTGCGACGGCCGCCGACATTCTCGCCCAGATGCACGTCATCGGACTCGATATCGAAACACGGTACGCTGCAGTGGCTGTGGCCACATCCGGCGAGACGTTGCGGCTCGGTGAGCTACGCCCACTGCTGCGAGAAGTGCTGGCACCGTTGGAGATCACGGTCGGGATCGTCGACGACGAGGCCATCGCGTTGGTGGAGGCGCGAACCGACCGAACCGATTCCGTTCGGCGAGCGGTCCACACACTGGCACCGGGACTGATCGGTAGCGGTACCTCGATCGGTGTCAGCGCTCCGACCGCGCCCGCCGACATCCGAAGCGCGATCGAGGAAGCGCGCTACGCCCGCCGGCTCGCCGAGCGCCGTGGCTCGGACTGCAGCGTCGTCGGGCACGATGAATTGGCCACGCTGACAATACTTCTCGCCAACGTTCCCGATGACGTGCGACGCATGTTCACCTCTCGGCTGCTGACTCCCCTCGTGGACTACGACGATCTGCACAACAGTGATCTCGTCGAGACACTGTCGGTGTACCTCGACACCAACGGTGCCTGGACGCGTTGTGCCGAACAACTGCACATGCACGTCAATTCCGTCCGATACCGCATCCAGCGCATCGAGGAACTCACCGGCCGCGATCTGTCGCGACTCGAGGACAGAATCGAGTTCTACTTGGCACTTCGGCTCAGATGACTAGTGTGAAGCCATGGCTCTCATCGCTCTGTTGGATCTGACGTTCAAGCCCGAGTCCGTCGCCGATGCCCGTGCGTTGTTGCGGACGGTGCTCGCCGATACCCGCGCATTCGAGGGTTGCCTCGGTGTCGAGGTGTGGGTCGACGAGGAGAACGAGGCACACATGATTGCCTACGAGACGTGGGAATCGGCCGAGGCCGATGCGAAGTACCGTGAGTTCCGCGCCGGACCCGGCAAGATCGCCGAGTTGCCGCCGCTGCTCGCCGCACCGCCGACACTGACGAAGTTCACGACCGACTCGTCGTTCTGATCGGTCGTTGACTCAGGTTCGCGTGATGCGCACGAGCAACCCCGCGACGTGCGCCGAGGCCGCGATCCGGGCGGCTTCGGCGTCGCCGGTCTCGATGGCGTCCACGATGCGTTCGTGCTCGGACACCGCGAGCCGCCGAGCGGTCTCGCCCGACCACATGTCGGTGCGATACAGGTGCGCCTGACTGTCGAGTCGTAACAGTGCGTCACTGAGCGGACGGTTGTCGGCCACATCGCGAATGCGCGTGTGGAAGCGGAGGTCCAGCAGTGCATCGCGCTGTGCGTCTGCAGGCCGGTCGAGCAGCGCGTGTTGCTCCGCGACCATGCCCCTGAGCTCGTCGATGACGTCGTTCGTCGCGTTCAGCGTTGCTCGATGTGCTGCCAGTCCGTCGAGAAGTTCTCGGACCTCGAACACGGATCGAATGGTGTTGGCATCGAGCGAATCCACCTTGGCACCGGCGTTGCGGGTGTGTACGGCGATACCCTCGTAGATCAACTGCTGCACCGCCTCCCGCACCGGTGTGCGGCTGACGTTCAACTTGGCGGCCAACGCCGGGACGCTCAGCGGGGTGCCGGGAGGCAACTCCCCGGAAAAGATCTGCTCTCGCAGAGTTGCATGAACCGACTCGGTGAGAAGTTCCCGTTCGGAAGTGGTCATGGATTCCATCCGTTACGTGCGTCGTATCGTGCCGATGGACATTCTCGCCTACACCGCCTGCGATACCCGAATCACGAGTCCGAACCCGATGCGTGCCACCTGCCGACGAGAGCGCGAGAGAGGATTCCGAACAACGAGAAGACTGCGATTCCGAACGCCGAAGCGATGGCGATCGCCGCGATGAGGTCCTCGGACTGCAGCCGGCTGCGATAGACGTCGAGCAGGGTCCCGATGCCCGGTTCCCCCTTTGCGAAGAACATGTCACCGATGATCGCGCCGACGACCACCAGTCCCGCGGCGGTGCGGATGCCGGTCAGGATCGAGGGAAGTGCCGCGCGCAGTTCGAGTTTGGTCAAGCGCTCCCACCGGTTCGCTCGGCCGAGGGTGAACAGTTCGTGCAGCCCGCGATCGACCGAGCGCAATCCGAAGTGCGTGTTGGTGATGATCGGGAACGCCGCGATCATCACGCAGACGATGGTACGGGCGACCATGCCGTAGCCGAACCACAGCCCGATCAACGGCACGATCGCGAGAATAGGAATGACCTGCAGCGCAACGGCATACGGGTACACCGCACGCTCGATCCAGCGTGCCTGATTCATCAGGACACCGACGGTCACACCGAACAGGACGGCGATGACGAACCCGATGGCGGTCACCCGAGCCGTGACGGCGAGGGCCTCGAGCATCGGAATCAGGTGTGCAGAGTCGAGGAGTGAGAGCGTCAGGACGCGGTGGGGCGCCGGGAGCAGGAAACGTCTCTGCGGCTCGAGGACGAGGTATGTCACGGCGTACCAGGCCAGCAGTGCCACCGCGAAGGACGCCAGGGGTACACCGATCACGCTCAACGGGGTCTTCGGCCTTCTCGCCGGGATTGCGCCGCGATCCCCGACCGCTCCGGCTGCACGAATACGGGGCACGAGGACCGCCAGCGTCTGCGTCATCACGCAACTCCCCGCAGTCTCGCGGAGATCTGTGCGACGTACTCGGTGAAGGCCCGGTCGAATCGCAGGCTCTCGGTGCGGGGCCTGTCGAACTCGATGTCCACCACCGAGTGAATTCTGCCGGGTCGGGGCGTCATGACGACGACGCGATCGGCGAGAAAGACGGCCTCGGACACCGAGTGTGTGATGAACATTGCGGTGAACTTCTTCTCGTTGTAGAGTCGGTGCAGAAGAGCTTGCATGTCGTATCGCGTCATCTCGTCGAGGGCACCGAACGGCTCGTCCAGCAGCAGAACCTCGGGCAGCGACGTGAGCGCCCTGGCCAGCGACACCCGCATCTTCATGCCTCCGGACAGCGCACTCGGCAGTTGGTCGGCGAAGCCGGTCAACCCCACCGCGTCGATGGCCGCGATTGCACGTTCGCGACGAGCGTTCTTGGCGACGCCTCCGAGCTCTGCCGAGAGTTCGATGTTCCCCTCGACGTTGCGCCACGGCAACAACGTCGGTTCCTGGAAGATGAACCCTACGGAATGCGTTGCGACACAGACGCTGCCACTCGTGCACCGCTCCAGGCCGGCGGCCATGCGCAACAGAGTGGACTTTCCGCAGCCCGACGGACCGACCACGGCAACGAACTCGCCTCTGCGGACATCGAGGTCGATACCGTCGAGTGCTGTCGTGCCGGTCGGGAATCGTTTGACCGCCTTGTCGAAGGTGATCTGTGAGTTCTTCATCAGTGATGTCGCGTCGACATCGAACACGGTATCGATCAGATCCATCTGAATCTCCAGGCGTCGATTGCATGTAATTAAGTACTTGAAAGGATGTATTGCATGCATTACGTACGCGTTTCTCTTCGTAAACTCTAGGTGACCTGTGGTCGGTCGATCGGCTCTGAACAGCAGTTCAGTCACTCTTCCGGGCTCGGAACGGCGCGCAGGGCTACTTTCCTCTTTACATGTAATCACCGCTCGCGCACACTGTGTTCAGCCGCTCGTCGCCTCCTCGGCCGAATGCCGTTTTCCCACAACGTGTCTCACACCTCCACCAGAAGAGAGTTACTCGCTATGGTCACCAAGAAGACTCGGGCCGCCGCTGCGGCGGTTGCAGTTGCCGTGTCGGTCTGCGTCAGCGCGTGCAGCGCCGACGACGCCGAATCGGCCAGTTCGGAACCCCTGGAAGCCGTTGCGGCGCAGGATAGTCTGGCCGAACTGTGTCCGTCGACGCTCACTGTTCAGCTCCAGTGGCAGCCGCAGTCCGACATGGGCGCGCTGTTTCGCATGCTCGGTCCCGGCTACTCCGTGAACACCGACGAGAAGTCCGTCACCGGCCCACTGGTGACAGGCGGCAAGGACACCGGCATCGACCTCTCGCTCCGAGCGGGTGGGCCGGCCATCGGGTTCCAGTCGGTGACATCACAGATGTACGTGGACGATTCGATCGATCTTGGCATCGTGCACGGTGACCAGGTGATCGCCGCTGCGGCAGATCAACCGGTCGTCGGAGTGACGCCACTGTTGAAGTACAGCCCCGCGATCCTGATGTGGGATCCGGAAAGCCACCCGGACTGGACGTCGATCGCCGACATCGGACGATCCGACGCCACCGTCGTGGTCTCCAAAGAGCAGATATTTCCGCAGTGGCTCGTGCAGAAGGGGCTGCTGAAGTCCTCGCAACTCGACACCGGGTACGACGGAGCTCCGGCCAGATTCGTCGGTGATCCGCAGATCGCCCAGCAGGGCTTCGCCAATTCGGAGCCCTACACCTACGAATCGGATACACCTGCCTGGGACAAGCCGGTCTCGTATCAGCTCGTCAAGGACACCGGGTTCGATATCTACGCATCGAACCTCTCGGTCCGAGCCGACAAGCTCGACGCGATGTCACCCTGCTTGGACAAGCTCGTTCCGTTGGTCCAGCAGGCGACCGCCGACTACATCACCGCGCCTGATGAGACCGACTCCACCATCGTCGATGTCGTCGCGCAGGACACGTCGTTCACTCCGTACACCGACGGCGAAGCCGCGTTCAGCTCGGCGCTGCTGAAGGAGCAAGGACTGATCGCGAACGAAGCCGACGGGTCGGTGGGAACGTACGACGCGGCGCGCACACAGAACAATCTCGCCGAACTCGGGCCCGTCCTCGCCGCCGACGGAGCTCGTCTCCCGGCAGACCTGACTGCCGAGCAACTCTTCACCAACCGTTTCACCGATCCCTCGATCGGCATCTCCTGATCCGGCATTCCCTGATCGGCACTGCCTGATCGGCGCACCACCCACCACGAACACTCACCTGTAGGAGAATGACCACCGATGAACTACCCACTGACCGAACTGGACCGCGAAGCCCGCATGGGCGGCATCGGCACCGAGACGACGACCCGAGAGATCCGTCGAATCGATCTGTCGAACTTCGACTCTCGTCGTGAAGAGATCACCGAACAACTGTGGAGTGCCGCCACCGATATAGGCTTCTTTCAGGTGGTCGAACACGGAATCGACTCGGCGGAGGTTCGACGCGCTTTCGCAGCAGCCGAGAAATTCTTCGCACTGCCGGAGGAGATCAAGGCGCAGTACCCGCTGAAGAAGGGCTACAACTCCGGTTGGGAGTACAAGTCGCAGGTGCGGCCGTCGATCGGAACACCCGATCAGAAGGAGTCGTATCAGGTCACGCGTCCACACATGGACGATCTCTGGCCGACGCAGGACGAGGTGGCCGGTTTCCGCGAGACCATCCTGTCGTTCGAGGCGAAATGCTGGGAACTTGCGATGAAATTGCTCTCGTGTTTCGCCGTCCGGCTTGGGTTCGATCAGGACTTCTTCACCCTGGCCCACGATCCGTCGGCCGACAGCTACCAGAGCACGCTGCGGATGTTGCACTACTTCGCCATCGGCGAGGCAGCCGACACCTGGCGCGCAGGTGCGCACACCGACTTCGATTGCCTCACACTACTGTTCCAGCGCGATGGACAGGGTGGTCTGCAGGTGTGCCCAGGTCGCGAGATGGACGCGCAGGAGTGGACCCCGATCGAACCGTCGGACGACGCGATCACCTGCAACATCGGCGACATGCTGATGCGATGGAGCGACGACCTGTTGCCGTCCAATTTTCACCGCGTCAAGAACCCCGGCCCGGAGGAGTATCAGGGCGCTCGCTACAGCCTCGCGTTCTTTGCTCAGGCCAATCGAGACGCGGTGATCGAGGGTCCGTCCGGCAAGTACGCGCCCATCACTGCGGAGGACTACCTCTACCAACGGATCAACGCCAATTTCACCGGCTCCACCTCTGCAGGGTGACGACGAAGCGATACGAGGGGGCCATACCCATGCACGACACGATCGTTCGTGACGTCACCGTGTACTCCGGCGGATCGTGGCTGCCGCACCGCGATATCGTGGTCGACGCCGGCGTGGTGACGGACATCCGCGACGCGTCGTTGTCGGGTGGCGGCGGTACGGACGGCAGCGGTGCCTACCTCGTTCCCGGGTTCGTCAACACTCACACCCACATGCAGCAGTCGCTGATGCGCGGGATCGCCGAGGGCACTCCCCTGCTCGAGTGGCTTCTCGCCGTCGCGGAGGACTCGGTGGCCATCACCCCCGAGCGGGCGTACACCGCGACGGTCGCAGCGTCACTCGAAGCTTTACGCAGTGGCACAACGACTCTCGTGGAGCATATGTGGCCCCACCCCTCCACCGAGGTGCACGATGCGGTGATCAGGGGGTTGCACGACACGGGAATTCGGGCGGTGCTGGGCCGCGGAACCGCCGACCGCGCCGATCCGACCAGGCGGTGGGGATTCGATCCCCGGTTGATGCAGCCACTGACCGACGTTCTCGACCACCTGGATGATCTGATGAAAGTAACTGCAGCGAAACGTATCTCGCCTGCAGTTGCGGTGCCGAATCCTCGGTCGCTCACCCCGGACGGCATGGCTGCCGTCAGCGAGTTCGTCCGTTGCCGCGACATGACGGTGATGATCCATCTGCTCGAGACGAGCACCGATGATGCGATGTGCCGCGAGCACACTGGCGTCGGCGCGGTGGAATACCTCGACCGACACGGATTTCTCGACGATCGTGTGCTGGCAGTGCACTGCGTCGAATTGGATGCGGAGGGCCGCGCGAAGTTGGCGCAGCGCGGAGTCGGAATTTCGTACAATCCGTTGAGCAACATGCGCTTGGGATCGGGGATCGCGCTGTCCCGGACATGTTGGCTGCGGGATTGCACGTCGGACTCGGGGTGGACGGTGCGGCCAGCAACGACACCCAGGACATGCTCGAAACGATGCGTGTCGGCGCGTACGTGCAGCGGGCCGTGAACAAGAAGGCCGACCTGTTGGGCTTCGACGCGATGATCGACATGGCGTCCGGTGGGGCCAACGCAGCTCTGGGACTACCGCTGAGGGCGGGCGGGGTGGCGGTCGGTGATGTCGCGGATCTGACGATGGTGCGGTTCGAGCGCGATTTCGCATGTCTACCGGTACGCGACCCGGGTGCATCCTTGTTGACGACCGGAACCCGCCAGGTCGTCGACACTGTCTGGGTGGACGGTGAGGTGGTGATTCGAGACGGCCGCAGCACCCGCGTCGACGAGGAAGGGTTGGTCGCGGCGCTGCGCGAGATCCGTTGACCGACCGGCGCGACGCGGCCGGATTCGACTACCTCGTCACCTGCTGGTGGGAGTGTGCGGACGCCGGTTCCGGTCGGCCGGTGAGGAAGCCCTGGACCATCTGGGCTCCGAGTTCGTTCGCCACCTGCAATTCCGCTTCGGTTTCGACGCCTTCCATGATGACGGTGGCGTCGATCTGCCGGGCGAAGTCGATGATCGCGGTCGCGGCTGCTCGCCGCAGGGGATCGTGGTCGATCCCGTGGACCAGCGCATAGTCCACTTTGAGGATGTCCGGCCGCAGTTCGATGACGTGGCGTAGACCGGCGAATCCGGCACCGACGTCGTCGATGGAAATCTGCACTCCCGCAGCACGCAGACTGTCGATGGCGCGGGTGACCGCGAGGTAGTCGTCGACACGCTCGTGCTCGGTGATCTCGAGGTAGAACGTCCGGGACGCCAGGTGCGGGCGTAGTCGATCGAGCAGGTTCGTCGTACGGATGGTGTCGGCGGATGCGTTGAGCGAGACAAATGATCCCGGTGGCAGCGCGCGCATCGCGTCGAGCGCCCGGTCGAGTGCCGCACGTTCGAGGCGGGGACCGATGCCGGCCTCGGTGGCGTCGCGGTACCACGACAGCGGCGATCCGGCACCGAAGGGAAAGCGCGAGAGCGCCTCGAAACCCACGACGGATCCGGTGACGGTGTCGCAGATGGGCTGGAAGAAGATATCGGGGCCGCCGGATGCGATGAGTTCGTCGATCCGGCTCCGCGTCTGCTCGTGCGAGTTCGTTTCGGGAAGACGATCGGACACCGCGTTGCCGGAGGTTCGTGCCTTGAATCGGTACATCTCGATGTCGGCCAGCGCGATCAACCGTCGAACCAGGACGTGAATGCTGGTCTCGGAATCGAGTGCTTCGACCGCAGATCCGAGGCTGGTGGTGAACTGAGGACCGTCGAACGTCTCCTCCAGGGCGGCCCGAATCCTGTTGTCCGACTGAGTGATCTCCTCGCGAGTTCCGGACCTGACAACCACGAACTCGTCGCCGCCCAGTCGTGCGACCGCCGACCGATCGCCCACAGCCTCGGACAGGCGTCGGGCGACTTCGATGAGAACGGCATCGCCCGAGGGGTGCCCGAATCGGTCGTTGATCTGCTTGAAACGGTCGATATCGAGGACCGTGACCCCCACCGCTTGACCGGCCTCGGACGGTGAGACACCCAGGGTGTCCACGGTGTCCAGCAGACCGCGGCGATTCCACAGGCCGGTCAACGGGTCGGTCAGCGCCCGCGCGGCCTTGAGACGTAATTGCCCTATGTACGCCTTGATCATGAAGGGTGCCGCGTAGAGAGAACCGATGGTCACGATGCGGGACGCGGTCGACCACGGGTCGGCACCGGCCGAGACGGCCAGCACACCGAGCGTCAGCAGCGTGATGGTGGCGACGCCGAGGTGAATCAACACCATTCGGTAGGAACTTCCGACGACGATGAAGGCGGCGACGATCGCGAACATCGCGCAACCCGGCATGGCGTCGAAGTGGGTGCGGAACGAGAACAGAACCGACACGATGCCGACATCGGCGTACAGGACGTAGGCGGTCGCCAGCCGCGGGGAAGTCCAAGGACGGATGTACCAGGCGATGGCCACGGGCATCGTGGTGGCCGACGCGACGAGTACCGCGATCGAGGCCGACTCGGAGAACTGTCCCGCCGGGATCATCAGCACACCGGCCAGTCCGAACGTCAGCGTCATTCCGCTGATGAACAGCCGAACCCATCGCTCCTCTGCGGTGGGAATGAACTCTCCCGGATCGGAAATCGCAACGCCCTCCGTCGTATGAGGCTCCCAACCTGCATGAACGCTAGCACTCACGGTGAACACGCACCCTGAATCGGACGAATCAGACCATGTCTCGCTTGGTGAGCCACCGTAGTGTCGGCCACCCGAGAAACACCGGCAACCAGCAGGTCAGGACGCGATAGAGCAAGACCGACGGCACGGCGATGGAGGCGGGCACTCCGAAGGCGGCCAGACCGCCGATGAGTGCGGCCTCCACGGCACCCACACCGCCCGGCGTCGGCGCGGCCGAGGCCAGAGTTCCGCCGATCATCGTCACCACCGTCACGGTGACGAACGTGGTGCCGCCGCCGAAGGCCTCGATGCTCGCCCACAGTGCGAGCGCGGCACCCAACGTCGTGGCCGCGCAGCCGAGGATGATGATCGAGAACCGTTTGGGGTCGCGGGCGAGTTCGCCCAGTTCGCCGAGGACTTCCTTGATCTGCGGACGAACGGCGACCCGCAGCCAGCGTCGTAGCTTGGGTACGAACATGAACGTCCCGACGACGCCGAAAGCGGCACCTGCGATGAGATACAGCACGGTGTTGCCCGGCACCATGTTCGACAGACCGGACGAGGTGCCTGCGACGACGCTGAAGAAGATCAGCAGGCTCACGTGCGTGATCACCTGGACCGATTGTTGCAGCGCCACAGCCGCCGTCGCGCGAACCGTTCCCAACCCACCCTTCTGCAGGAAGCGCACGCTCAGGGCCAGTCCGCCGACGCCGGCGGGTGTCGTCGTCGCCGCGAAGGTGTTGGCGACCTGCATCACCGTCAGATTCCAGAAGCTGACCTTGCCCAACGCGCACGCCCACAACGCGGCTCCGGCACCGACGTACGTCAGCGCGGACACCGCCAGACCGAGCAGAGCCCACCACCAGTTCGCCGAACCGAGTTCGGTGACGAACGCGGGCACCGCACTGATGAACGGGTATGCGACGTAGACCAATCCGATCAACAGCACGAGCGAGATGATCTGGTTGCGGCTGAATCGGGTGACCTGTTCGGCCTCGATCTTGGCGGCACCGGTCTGCTCGAGAACCTCTAGCCGGACTGCCTTCATCGTCTTGTCGGCGTCGCGCACCGATTGGCGAATACGCGGCGGGATGGCGGACTTGGTCAAACGACCCGAGGCCGCAACCACGGTCTCGAAGCCGAGTACGTCGATGGCGGTCGCGACGGCGCGCTGGGAGCCGAACAGGTCTGCGGTGGTGAGCAACAACTGCGCGACGTCGGATTGCATCTGGGAATCAGAGGCACCCAGTTCGGCATGGCCGAAGCCGCAGAAGAGGGCCTTGCCGTCGTGGATCCGGAGTTCGTTTCGGTGCAGGTCACCGTGGGAGATCTGGTTCTCGTGCAGAGTGTGCAGGGCCGACCACAGAGCGCCGAGGGTGGCGTCGTCGTGCTCCGCCTCGATCGGATCACCGATGGGAAGGCTGTGCGCGTACAGGGTCCATCCTCTGTCGAGCGCGGCCACCGCCAGTGGGTGACTTCCCGCCGCACCCAACCCCTTGATGGCAAGGCCCATCAGGGCGCGATGCTCGACGGCCCGGCGCATCGACGCGTGCAATGGCGCAGTTTCGCTGCCACGCAGTGTGATCCACCGCCAGGACTGACGTAGGGCACCGCCGCTGCGCTGATTCTGCCCGTACAACTCGACCACCACATCGGCGTCGAGAGTGTGTGCGTTCAACACCAACGGGCCGGGGCCGGCCGGACGGACGACGGTGAAGCTGCGCACGGTGACACCGCGGCTGTGGAACAGGCGAACCGCCGCGTCGAGCGGAACCTCGAGCGCCGGGGTGCCGACGAGCAACACGATGACGGCCCCGACGAGCCAGCCGACCGCGAGTCCGAGCATCGAGCGAGCCGGGACCACGGTGGAGACGACCAGGTGCATCGGCACGAACGCGAGCAACAGCGTCCACCATGCCCGACGCCATTTCGCGGGTAGGCCTGGGCCGGAGACCGTCAGAGCCGCAGCCAGCATCGCGATCCAGCGCGAATCGTCGAGGAACTGTGCGAGGAACGTGTCGAGTCGCTCGGGTACGTCGAGGTCCCAGGTGGGAGTGGAGATCCCGGTTCCGGTGATCGACAGCGCCAGCGCGGCCAGCAGTGCCGCGGCCGCGTACCCGGCGAGCAGTTTCCATTTGCGGCCCGCGATCAGTCCGATCAGGACGCCGAACGGGAGCGCGAGAATGGCGACGCCGTAGACGATGTAGACGGCGTTGGACTGGTCGGGGCCGAGCACGCCGACGATGTTCGACACCGATTGCTCGAGCGCATCCCACTGATTTCTGGTGATCAGCGAACCGGCGATCACCACGCCCAGCAGTGCCGCGGCCGATACGACTCGAATGATGTCGCTGGTTCTCCGCACCAGCGGCTGAAGCAGGTTTCCCGCTACGGGAATGTCCCGCCCATCCACACGCATGGGGTCAACCTACCGTGCGGTACGCCTACGGAGTTCGTTGCGGACGGTGGGCCATTCGGATTCGATGATCGAGAACACGACGGTGTCGCGCAACGAACCGTCGGACATGCGTTGATGATTGCGCAGAATGCCGTCCTGCTTCGCACCCAGTTTCGCGATCGCCGTCCGCGACTGCAGGTTCATCCAGTGGGTACGAAATTCGACTGCGATGCATCCCAATTCCTCGAATGCGTGCGTCAACAGCAGCAGTTTGCTTGCGGGATTGGTGCCGGTTCCGTGCGCGGAGCGGGCATTCCAGGTGTATCCGATCTCGACGCGACGGTTGGTGGCGTCGGCGTTGCAGAATGTCGTCGCTCCGATGATCTGTCCGGTGTCGTTGCGGCGCAGCGTGAACGGAAGCATCGTGCCTGCGTCGAGCAGTCCGAGTCGTCGGTCGATCTCGGCCGCCATCTCCTCGGGCTTCGGCACGCTGGTGTACCAGAGATTCCACAGCTCGCCGTCGCGCGCGGCGTCGCACAGACCTTCGAGGTGATCGTGACTCAGCGGCTCCAGGGTCACCAGATCGTCAGTGAGGGTCACCGGTTGCAGAAAGGGCATTCGCCGACGATACGTCGGATCTGCCCGTCCGGGAAAGGGCGACGATCAGTGCTGCGGTGACGGCTACGGCCACGACGACGAGGGCGATCACTTCGGTGAAGGCGTGGGCGTAGGCATCGGCGAATCCCGGTTGCCCGGCCGCGGCGGCAGCCGCGTCGGCTCGGTCGGGAACCTCGCCCCGCACGAGGATCGTCAGCAGCCAGGCGTAGCCGGCGACCATCACGGCCTCGCTACCGATGCGGAAGAGATTGAGTACTCCTGCTGCGGTGCCGCTGCTGTGCGGTGGAACTGCCGCGAGTGCTTCACCGTCGACCAGGCCGATCGGGAGTCCGAATCCCAGCCCCAACAGGATCATCGGAACCACGACGGCGGCGAGCGGGAGGCCGGGTTGCAGGGCCAGCATGCCGAGATTGCCGAGAACCAGGAAGCCGAGGCTCACGAGAACGACGCGGTCGGGGGTGATTGCGTCGAACATCTCGGTCAGCTTGGCGACGGTCAGTGGGGCGATCAATACCGGGATCGTCATCGCCAGCATGAACAGTCCGGCTCGCCCGGGAGTGAGGGACGCAACGGCGCTGAGCGCAGCGGGCAGATAGGTGAGCAGGGTGACGAATCCGATGGCTCCGGCGACCGGGACGAGGCACAGAGCGAGGAAGCGGCGGTTGCGCAGTAGGCCGAAATCCAGCAGTTTCGATGGTGTCGATGCGCTTCGCAGAGCAGGAAGGGCCAGTGTTCCGACGGCCGCGACGAGCAGAACGAGCGCCTGAGCGGCGAACACTCCGCGCCAATCGAGTACGGCGATCAGCAGTCCGGAAATGGTCGGCCCGAGTGCCAACCCCAGTCCGTTCACGGTGCCGAACAGGGCGAAGGCCGTCGCTCGTTCGGTCCCCTGGAAATGCAGCGAGAGAATGGACGTCGAGCCCACCAGGACCGCCGCGGCACCGATGCCGGCGAACACCCGCGCGGCGTCGAGCAGGAGCAGTGAGGATGCCAGGGCGCTGACCAGGCTGGCGACGGCCGTGAGTACGACGCCGATGCGAAACGACGTGCGGTGACCGATGCGATCCGAGACCGCACCCCAGACGACGGTGAACAGTGCGAACGCGACGTTGAAGCCGTTGACGACCCACTGCAGCGGCGTCGGATCGGAGCCGAGATCTGCGGCGATCACCGGGAGCGCGATGGCGGTGCCCGAGATGGACATCGGTACGACGAACTGTGCTGCGAGTACGACCGGCAGAACTGCTCTCATGGATCCCCCTGAACTGAATTAGGTACGATGACTTTCGTACTAGAACAGGTTTGAAGGTACGGCGCAAGTCGTACCTATTGTCAGGAGGATCCGATGGCGGACGAGAACGGGCATCCGGAGCCCGAGGAAATGCAACTCGGTGCAGTGATGTCGGCACTGGCGGATCCACTGCGCCGCAAGGTGGTCACCGAACTCGTCGGCGACGAGGACGGAGCCGAGCGAACCTGTATGTCCTTCGATCTGGGTGTCACCAAATCAACTCTGACGCATCACTTTCGAGTGCTGAGGGAAGCAGGACTGGTGTTCCAGGTCGATCGCGGAAACAGTCGTAAAGTGACGCTGCGTCGAGTGGAGCTGAACGATCGATTTCCCGGCTTGCTGGATCTGATCGCCAACGAAATCCACTAGCTCTCCGTGCGCGATGCACCCTACGGTGGGCACCATGCACATCGCCATGATCGGCACGACGGCCCCCAGCCACATCTATCCATCGCTGGCAGTGATTGCCGAGCTGGTCCGGCGAGGGCACCGCGTCACCTATGCCGTCGGTGATTCTCTGCGGCACGTGGTCGAGCCCGCGGGCGTCGAGGTGGTCCCGTTCTCCTCGATACTTCCCGACGGAGAGGCGTCGTGGCCGGACGATCCGGCGGCGGCGATGCAGGTCTTCCTCGACGAGGCAATCGCGTCGTATCCCGTGCTCACCGCGTTCTACGACGACGATCAGCCTGATCTGTTCCTGTACGACATCGGCGGAATGACAGCACCCGTCCTCGGTGTGCGATACGGGGTGACGGCCGTGCAACTCTCGCCGACCTACGTGGCGTGGGACGGATATGCCGAGGATCTCGGTGATGGGATGACCTCTATCCGAGAGTCGACAACGGGCGTTGCGTATCGCGATACCTATGCATCGTGGTTGCGAGACAACGACATCGACGCCGATCCCTGGGAGTGGATCACGTATCCGGCGCACTGCCTGTCGCTGATTCCGCGAGTGATGCAGCCCAACGCCGACCGGGTGGCCGACAACGTTCGCTTCGTCGGACCGTGCCTCGACCCGGCACGCCTGAAGGACCGCAGTTGGACCGCACCCGATGGGCCGATCCTGTACATCTCCTTCGGCACCGGTTACAACGAGCGACCCGAGTTCTACCGACTGTGTATCGAAACCTTCGCGAACACCGACTGGCACGTGGTGATCTCGATCGGCCGACGCGTCGATCCTGCTGCGCTCGGTACTCTACCTGCGAATGTCGAAGTGCACGAGCATATTCCGCAGCTCGCCGTGCTCGATGCGGCCACGGTGTTCATCACCCACGCCGGGATGGGTGGCTGTACCGAGGCACTGTGGTTCGGCGTCCCGACCGTTGCCATCCCCCAGGCAGTGGATCAATTCGGGAACGCGGCAATGCTCGCCGAACTCGGGGTCGGCGTGCACCTCGAGTTCGAGAAAGTGACGGCTGCGAGCCTCGCCGACGCGGTTGCCGAGGCTCGCCGAATGGCATCGCGCGCTGCGGCGGTGAGTGCCGAGGTGCGGGCACACGGCGGCGTCGACCAGGCCGCGGATGCAGTAGAGGGATTTCGGAACTGACTGCCGTGGCGGCTATCGAGCTGCTGTCAGGATCTCCAGCTGCCCGAAGATATCGGCGTAGGTGTCGCGGACCTGGCCCCAGGATGCCGCCATGTCGACGCTCTGCGGATCGGGAGTCGGCAGCGCGTAACCGTACTGCGAGCGAGGCACAGGATTGCCGGGCAGGACCAGTACTTGAGTGAACGCCGCGGAATCGGGATTGAACGTCAGAGTGTGGGAGGCGACGTTGCGGTCCCAATCCTCCGACGGCCACGACAGAAAGATCACGTGCTGCGGGTTCGCCGCGACGTCGGTGTACGAGACGTAGCTGCCGTAATGATCCTCGCCCGGAGACATGATCTTGTATGCGCCGTTGTCGGTATAGATGAGCAGTGCCTCGGCAAACGGCTTCTGATCGAACAATGCCGTGTAGCGAAGTGCCTGAACGAACACGGGCTGTCCCAGGGGGATCGAGATGGACTCTGGTATCGAGATGGACTCTGGTATCGAGAGCATTCGGTGTCGCATCCTTGCGTTCTCGGGTGACGGGACCACGATACCGACGCGAGACGAAGCGACATCGATTCGCCGAACGACAATGGGCGTCGGCAACGCTAAGGTCCGAATGTGGGGAAAATATTCGAGCGCATCGACGACTCGCTGAAGGCATGGATCCTGGCGCAGCCGATGTGGTTCGTCGGAACTGCGCCGCTACAGGGTGACGGACACGTCAATGTCTCTCCCAGAAGACATGATTCGCTCTCAGTGCTGGGGGATCGCGACGTCGCCTGGGTCGACTACACGGGCAGCGGAGTGGAGACGATCGCGCACATTCGAGAGAACGGCCGAGTGTGTTTGATGTTCGCCGCGTTCGACTCTCGACCGCGAATAGTCCGTCTGCACGGAACCGGATCGGTCTGGCTGCCGGGCAGTCCCATGTTCGACGACGTGGTTGCCCGCCACCCATCGAATCCGAGCACTCGCGCAGTGATTTCGGTCGATGTGACGCGAATCAGCGATTCCTGCGGCTGGGGTGTACCGATCATGGATCTCGCCGGCGAACGCGACTTGATCCAACGGCACGCCGAAAAGAAGGGCGTCGACGGCATGGTGAAGTACCGCGCCGAGCGAAATGCCGTCAGTATCGACGGTCTGCCGGGGTTTCCTGGAGGAGAGGACCCCCGAAACCGACCGTGAACTCGGTGCCGGTGAGATTCGGCATCCGGAGAAGTCTGTCCCTGCATGAGCACCATCATCATGACCTCTGCCAGTGCAGCCATTGCCTACGCTGTCCGCAGCGCATGAACGCCGTCCGAGAGTGCCTTTTCGTGAGCCGAACGATGGCCGCGAGCCCGGCCGAGATCTTCGCTGTTCTGACCGACCCCAACCGGCATCAGGACACCGAACCGGGCAATTGGGTACTCGCGGCGGTCGATACGAATCCCATTACCGCGATGGGGCAGGTGTTCGCGGTCAACATGTTCCTCGACGCCGCGGGTGGGCACTACGTGATGCACAATCTGGTGATCGCCTACGTGCAGGATCGAACGATCGCGTGGCTGCCGGGAGCACGGACGGACGATGGCCCCATCGGCTACGGCGGCTGGTGGTGGCGCTACGACCTGGCGACGGCGGACGAAGGCACGACAGTGACCCTCACCTACGACTGGACCGATACCCCGGAAGCCACCCGCGCCGAAATAGGTGGACTGCCGTCGGTCCCCGAGTCCTTCCTCGCAGAGTCGTTGGCTTCGCTGGAGTCGAGCCTGCGTGAATCGGGTGCAGCCAGCCGCGCCTAACGCGGTCCAGTGCACCCGATTCTGTCCTTGCAGAACGCTGACGCTCACGCAGCACGGCAGCGAACGAACGCGTCGACGCGAGTCGGAGTCGTCTTCGTATGCACGGAGGACATCGACTTCGGCGGCGTCGATCTGGGGCGATCACCTGCGGTCAGGCACCGCCGGTGTCGCCGAGGGAGATCAACAACTTTCGTAGAAGCCGCTCCAGCTCGCGTCTTTCGCTCGGTTCGAGGTCCGACACCAGGCGGGCTGCATTCGCCACATGGCCGTCCACGACGCGTTCGACCACGTCGTGTCCCTCGGGGGTCAGCGTGATCAGGATGCTGCGTCGGTTCGCGGGGTCGGTTTCGCGAGTCACGAGGGATTTGTTCACGAGTCGGTCAACCCGGTTGGTCATCGCGGCCGAGCCGACCATCGTCCGCGCAACCAGGTCTTTCGGCGTCAAAGTGTAGGGCGGCCCCGACCTGCGCAGAGTCGCCAACACGTCGAATTCCCAGGGCTCCATGTTCTCCTCGGCGAAGTAGCCGCGGATCTCGTGCTCGACCAATCGCGAGGTCCGCGACAGTCGTCCGACTATGCCCATGGGTGATGCCTCCATCTCGGGCCGCTCTCGTTTCCATTGCTCCAGAAACGAATCCACTGCGTCGGTCAACGAACTCTCCTTGTGCACTGCGGGTGCAACTCAATATTTCGACATCGAACTGTTTGACAGACGGTAGCACTTGAAGTAGCTTTTCGTTGTCAAATGATTCGACATCGAAATATTCGGGAACGAGACATGAGGCCTTCAGAAGGAATTTCCGTATCGGACGCGATCAGGTCACGTCGAAGTCATAGGCACTATCTGCCCGATCCGATACCGACACACACGCTCGACCGGGTGCTCGAACTCACGCTCGAAGCGCCGTCCGCATGGAACTACCAGGGCCGATCCATCGTCGTGGTGAGCGACCCCGATGTCCGCGCCGGACTCGAGGCCGCAACCGGTGGTCAACCACACCCCAGGGAAGCCCCGGTCGTGTTGGTCTTTCTCGCCGAGATGGACGCATGGCGACGGGACAACCACGACGTGTTCCACTCTGCGCGCCGATCGGGTGCGTGGTCGGAGCAGTTCATCGCGGGGTCGGCTGAATCCAGCCGGACATTTCAGCAGGACCTTCTCGAACGCGGCCTCGAGCGAGAGTACGCAGTCAAGGACGCCGTGATCGCGGCCAGCTTCGCGATGCTCGCCGCCACCGAGCAGGGCCTCGCATGCTCGCCCATGAACGGCTGGGACGAAGCGCAAGTCAAGAAAGTGGTCGGCGTCGACGATCGCACCGATATCGCAGTCGCGCTGCTACTTCCGCTCGGGTTCGCAGCCGAGGAACGACGCCACCCCGGCCGACGGCCGGTCTCGTCCTCGGTGCACTACCAGCACTACCGAACGACACTCACCGACACTTCTGGGAGAATTTCATGAGCGCACTCGTACAGGTCGCAGGCATCATCGACGAGGCAGAGGCACAGATGCTGTGCGAAGCCGGTGTCGATTGGCTCGGGTTCCCGCTTCGACTCCCGTCGGGCAAGGACGACATCACCGAGTACGACGCCGCGAAAGCGATCGCGGGGCTGCCGGCACCTCACCAGGGTGTGCTGATCTCCTATCTGACGGACGCCGCCGAGGTTGCCGGATTCTGTCGCGAACTCGGGGTTCGCGCGGTGCAATTGCACGGTGACGTCGAGGACGAGCAGTTGCGAATCCTGAAGGACATCGCGCCCGAACTCTATGTTCTCAAGAGCCTCGTGGTGCGGACCGACAATGCGAAAGAACTACTTGCGCAGGTGGATCGAACCGCCGATGTCGTCGACATGTTCATCACGGACACCTTCGATCCGCGCACGGGAGCCAAGGGTGCGACCGGTCTGCTGCACGACTGGTCGGTGAGCGCCGAACTCGTCGCGCGCTCGCCCAAGCCCCTCATGATGGCCGGCGGCCTGAGCCCGGACAACGTCGCCGACGCGATCAGGCAGGTGCGCCCGGCGGCAGTCGACGCTCACTCTCTGCTCGAGGGTGCCGACGGACGCAAGGATGCCGTCAAGGTTCGTGACTTCGTGACGCGTGCTCGTGATGCGTTCGCCGAAATCAACTGAGGGACAACGGGCCATGACTTCGACAGAACTGCGCGGGAACTCGACCGCGTTGACGACAACCACCCGTGATCGTCCAGGCATCCACCTTCTCGTCCAGACCAAGCAGTTGCGCGCTATGCATACGATCATCCGAGATCGGCACGCAACGCAGGAAGCCTTCGTGAACTACGCGGGCAGAATCAACCGGCTTCTGCTCGAGGCGGCTGTCGATCTTCTACCGTTCGATTATCACGAGGTGACCACTCCCGTCGGCGAAACCTACCGTGGTCTTCGGTTCGCGTCGAGGGTCTGTGCGGTCCCGGTGATCCGGGCGGGTGAGAGCATGGAATCGGCGTTTCGGGAGCTGTATCCAGGAGTGAGTATCGGAAAGATTCTCGTGCAGCGGGACAAGAACACGAAGCTGCCACGACTTTATTACTCGCATCTCCCCGATGACATCGCGTCCCGCCACGTTCTTCTGCTGGAGCCGATGTTGGCGACCGGCGGGTCTGCACTCGCCGCGATCGACGTTCTCGTCGAGGCAGGCGTGCGCGAGGACAGAATCGTCTTCGTCAACTTCCTCGCATCACCCCAGGGGCTGGAGGCAGTCTGCCGTGCGAGGCCGCAGGTGCAGATCGTCACGTCGTCGATCGAGGAGCGCCTCAATGACGAGGCGTTCATGATCCCCGGCATCGGGGATTTCGGGGACAGGTTCTTCGGAACCGTGCACGCCGGACCGGTGCGATGAAATCCGGAAGCACGGTGCGCGATTCGTTGCTGACCGTGCTCGCGCCCGCGGTCTGGGGAAGCACGTACCTCGTGACGACCGAACTCCTTCCGCCCGACCGTCCTCTTCTTGCATCGGTCGTGCGTGCACTTCCCGCCGGTCTGATCCTTGTTGCATTGGGACGTGCTCTACCCCAGGGTATCTGGTGGTGGCGCGCGATCGTGCTCGGTGTGCTCAATATCGGCGCGTTCTTCTACTTCCTGTTCGTTGCGGCGTATCACCTGCCCGGCGGTGTCGCGGCACTCGTCATGAGTGTTCAGCCGATGATCGTGCTCGTTCTCGGTGTGGGACTGCTGGGGGCGAGGATCAAGAGCATTCACATCGTTGCCTGTGTCATGGGTGCAGTGGGCGTGGGACTTCTGGTCCTCCAGCCGAACGCCGGCCTGGATCTGATCGGAGTACTCGCAGGACTGGCGGGTGCCGCCAGCATGGCCTCCGGTCTGGTGCTGACCAAGAGATGGGGCAGACCCGAGGGCGTCGGGGTGCCGACGTTCACCGGGTGGCAGCTGACGGTGGGAGGCTCAGTTCTGTTGCCGTTCATGTTGTTCGGAGAAGGTCTTCCTGACTCCATTACGACAGAGAACGTATCCGGGTTCCTCTACCTCAGTGTGATCGGTGCGCTTCTCGCCTACGCGGTGTGGTTCCGCGGTATCGGCAAACTTCCCGCGCTTGCGGTGTCGTTCCTGTCGTTCGCCAGCCCACTCGCCGCGACTGTGCTGGGGTATCTCGTTCTGGGCCAGTCACTCTCACCACTGCAATTGGTCGGTGCTGCGACCGTCGTTGCAGCAGTGATCATCGCGCAACCGATCCGAACTCGCCGCGCCGCGGCCCGTTCCACCGTGAAACCGACTCAACCCGTTTGATTCTCGTCAGCTCTGCGTTCGACACCTACTGCCGTTCCGACTCACAGGGGAATCCCGTTGGATACAAGACAGTTCGATGCACGCATTCAAGCCGCCCATCTCGTCGCCAGCCTGCCGGACCTGCTGCGACGCCAATCCGAGAGCCGGCCGGATCAGGTCGCCGTCGTCGCTTCCGACGGCGACCTGACCTTCTCCGCCCTGCACGAGCGCGCCGAACAAGTCGCAGCGCACCTGCGTGACATGAGCGTCGGCGCAGACGACTGCGTCGGGCTCTACGTCGAACCGTCCGCACAGACGATGGTCGGTGCCTGGGGCATTCTGTTCGCCGGCGCCGCATACCTGCCGTTGTCGCCGGAGTACCCGGACGATCGACTGCGATACATGATCGAGGACAGTGCCACCACGGTCATCGTCACTCAGGAGCACCTCGTGGCGCACCTCACCGACATGGTTCCCGCGGGCACACGCGTCGTATCGCTGGAAACCATCACGCCGCGAACACCGTCTGCACCGTCGGCTCGTCCGAACCCGGGCGATCTGGCCTACGTCATCTACACCTCGGGTAGCACCGGTAGGCCGAAGGGAGTGATGATCGAGCACCGCAGCATCGTGTCGCAGATCAACTGGATGGCATCGTGCGGCCACCTCGGCGACGGTGCAGTCGTACTGCAGAAGACACCGATGAGTTTCGATGCCGCCCAGTGGGAGATCCTGGCACCGGCCGTAGGCAGTCGAGTCGTGATGGGGTCGCCGGGTATCTACCGCGACACCGAGGCTCTTGTCGATGCCATCAACGCGCACGGCGTGACGACGTTCCAGTGTGTGCCGACACTCTTGCTTGCGCTGCTCGATTCGGACCGTTTCCGAAGCTGCGTCAGCCTGTCGCGGGTGTTCTCCGGGGGCGAGGCACTCTCGCTGTCGCTCGCCAGAGCGTTCTCCGACGAGCTGCCGTGGTCGTCGCTCGTCAACCTGTACGGACCGACGGAGTGCACCATCAACGCCACTGCGTTCCTGGTAGACCCGGACACGATCCGCGACGGAGCAGGATCGGTTCCCATCGGGGTGCCCGTCGACAACACGCAGTGCTTCATTCTCGACGAGAACCTGGCTCCGGCCGACATCGGTGAGGTCGGTGAGCTCTATATCGGGGGAGTGCAGCTCGCCAGGGGATACCTCGGACGCCAGGACCAGACGCGTGACCGGTTCATCGTGTCGCCGTTCGTTCCCACGGAAAAGCTATACAGGACAGGTGATCTCGCATACTGGAACCCCGACGGTTCGATTCAGTTCTCGGGGCGGGTCGACAATCAGATCAAGCTCAGAGGCTACCGGGTGGAGCTCGAGGAGATCGCTCTGTCGATCGAGGAACACACCTGGGTGCGTCGGGCTGCGGCGATCGTGACCGACGACAGCCGAACCGGGAGCCGCACACTCGTCGCGTGCGTCGAACTCAATCCGAAGGAAGCCGCCCTGATGGACCAGGGCAACCATGGCAGCCATCATCAGTCGAAGTCGAGCAAGGTGCAGCTCAAGGCGCAGCTCGCCGATCCGGGAGTTCGGCGGCCCGAGGAGCTTGCAGACCGGGCCGTGATCGAACTGCCCGGCCGAGCAGAGACGGCGCTGCAGCGATCGGAGGTGTTCGCGCGCAAAACCTATCGCTTCTTCGACGGTGATGGGCGGATGTCGCGCGACCGATTGTTCGACTTGCTGGCGACGCCGCGGACGCACCGGTCCTCGGCGACGCCGCGTCCGTTCGACGATCTCACCGGGGACGAACTCGGAGAGATCATGCGGTGGTTCGGGCAGTTCCGTAGCGACGAGCGCCTGCTTCCCAAGTACGCGTATGCATCCCCTGGAGCCCTGTACGCCGATCAGATCTATCTCGAGACGCCGGGCAACGACACCCTCGAACCTGGTGTGTACTACTACCACCCGGTCGATCACGCCTTCGTGTCGATGCACTCGAACACGACCGTAGGCTCCAGCCGCATTCACATCGTCGGGCGCCGAAGCGCCATCGAACCGGTCTACCGCAACAATGTACTCGAGGTACTCGAGTTCGAGGCAGGGCATCTGATCGGTGTGTTCGAGACGGCGCTGGCTCGCTACGGCTCGACGGTCGAACCGGGGTCGTGGGATCCGACGGTGTCGCAGCGACTCGAACTGCCCGTCGGCGACGAGTACCTGGGCAGCTTCGACATCGTTGCCGCACAGGATGTGCCGCGGACCCTGGATGTCGACGTATACGTCCAGGCACACGGAGATGTCGTCGGGATGGCATCGTGCTTCTATCGATTCGACGGCGTCGCAGACTTCGAGATCGTCTCGGATTCGGTGGTGCAATCCCGGCACGTGATCGCGATCAATCAGCAGGTCTACGACCGTGCGAGCTTCTCGATCGCGCTGGTCTCTCGTGTCGACGAATACTGGATGGACTACATCGAACTCGGTCTGGCTCTTCACCGTCTTCAGCGTCGAGGAATCGACGTCGGGATCGGCTTGATGTCCTCCGGTTACAGCTCCAAGACAGGGAATCCGCTACCTGCCGCCAGGCGCATCGACGACATCCTCACCTCGTGTGGGCTTCCGACGGGAGCCTCGTATTACTGCGTCGGCGGACCGATCGGTGCCGAACAGCTGGCGAGTGAGGGAATGAACGAGGATGCCGTGCACATGCGGGGCCCCGCCGAGATCATCAAGGACGAGCTCGCGAACTTCCTTCCCGACTACATGATCCCGAATCGCATTCTCGTCATGGACGCGCTGCCGTTGACCGCAAACGGAAAGGTCGATTGCACAGTGCTGAGCCGATCCGAGGAGGTGCTCGCTGCCGATTCGTCCGCGCCCTACGTCGCACCGGCGACAGACACCGAGCGTTGGTTGGCCGAGGTGTGGGGCGCGGCCCTGCACTATGACTCGGTGTCCGTCGAGGACGAGTTCTTCACTGCCGGTGGCAATTCCCTCATTGCCGTTGCGCTCGTCAACAGAATCAATGCGGAATACGGGGTGAAGCTTCCGATTCAGGTGATTCTGGAGCGTCCGAAGTTGAGGGACCTGGCCGCGAGAATCCAGGGTGACGCTGGCGGTCCCGAATCGCGATTGTCGTTGCTGCACAACGTGGGAACGTCCGCGCCGGTCTTCTGCTGGCCCGGCCTCGGCGGCTACCCGATGAATCTTCGACTGCTCGGGGCCGAGGCGAGCCCGACGCGTCCGTTCTACGGGATCGCAGCTCACGGCATCAACCCGGGCGAGACGGCCTACCGCACGATCGGCGAGATGGCCGCGGCCGACGTCGCCGAGATCGTCCGAGTCCAACCCCACGGACCGTATCGGTTGTGGGGATACTCGTTCGGAGCGCGGGTCGCCTTCGAGACCGCCTGGCAGCTCGAACAGGCGGGCCACGACGTCGAAGAGCTGTTTCTGATCTGCCCGGGCAACCCGGTGGTGGAGGGCGCAGGAACCACTCGGAGCGCGAGCTACGACGATCACGGATATCTGACCATCCTGCTGTCGGTCTTCACCGGGAAGATCGCCGGTCCCGAACTGGACGGGTGTATGGCCGCCGGAGTCGCCGACGAGAGCAGCTTCGTCAGATACGTACACGGTCTGCTTCCGGCGCTCGGGGAGGTGCTGATCACCAACATCGTGCGCGTCGTGGAACAGACGTACGAGTTCGAGTACACATTTCGGGAGATGGCCGGTCGGACACTCACCGCGCCGGTGACGATCTTCAAAGCAAACGGTGACGACTATTCCTTCGTCGAAAATCAATCGGGATACTCCACGTCGACACCCCGGATCGTCGAGCTGAAGGGCGACCATTACTCGGTGCTGCGGTCGGCTGGCGTCGGAGAACTCGCAGCTGCGATCAGAGGCATCGCCGGTCCGTCCGATCGTGCGCTCGACGAGGTACCCGAGCCGGAAGTTCGTTCTCGACTCGAGACATCGCAGGAGCACGCATGAGAATGTCGAAAACTCCCTTGCGGATGACCGAGGAGGTCGCAGAGGCTTTGCACAGCGGCTTACCCGTCGTCGCACTCGAGTCCAACGTCATCACCCATGGATTGCCGTACCCGGACAATGCACAGACCGCGTACGAGGTCGAGAACGCGGTGCGCACAGGCGGTGCGATCCCGGCGACCATCGGAATCGACGAAGGCCGACTCTCGATCGGAATGACCGAATCCGACATCGAGCGGTACGCGTCCACGCCGGGCATCCCCAAGGTGAGCAGCCGAGATCTACCGGTCGCACTGGCACGAGGCATCACCGGTGCAACGACGGTCGCATCGTCCTTGGTCGCTGCAGAACTCGCGGGCATCCGCTTCTTCACGTCGGCGGGGATCGGCGGTGTGCACCGAGGTGCGGAGAAGTCGATGGACGTCTCGTCGGACCTGATCCAGTTCACCAGGTCCAAGGTCGCGGTGGTGTGCGCCGGAGCGAAAGCGATACTCGATCTGCCGCTGACGATGGAGTTCCTCGAGACGCACTGTGTGCCGATCGTGTCGTACCGCTCGGACGACTTTCCTGCCTTCTACTGCGAATCGAGCGGCATCCGCAGTCCACACCGTGTGGACGACGAGGACATGATTGCTCGGATCGTCGAAAACCACTGGGATGCAGGAGGATCAGGCGGAGTCCTGATCACCACACCGCCCCGAGCCGAGGACGCGGTGGACCGTGAACTCGCGGAAGCCGCGATCGGTACGGCGCTGCGATCCGCCGAGCGGGACGGCATCCGCGGAAACGCGATCACCAAGTATCTGATGCGAGCCGTCGACGAGATGACCGGCGGCAGAACCTCCGAAGCAAACAAGGCGGTTCTGATCAGCACCGCCGAAGTCGGCGGCATACTCGCCGCCGCCCACGCACGCACCACAGCACAGACGACACACCCGACGCGAGAGACTGGAGCAGCATGACCACCATCTTCGATCCGACAGAACTCGGTGCCCTGACGCTGAGCAACCGACTCGTCATGGCCCCGATGACACGGAACCGAGCAACCGTCGACGGCTGTGCAACCCCCTCCATGGCAACGTATTACGCGCAGCGGGCGAGTGCGGGACTGATCGTCTCCGAAGGGATCCAGCCGAGCGTGATCGGTCAGGGATTCGCCTCGACCCCAGGTCTGCATTCGGCGGAGCAGGTTCGATCCTGGCGACAGGTCACCGACGCCGTCCATGCCGCCGGTGGGCGAATCGTCGCCCAGTTGATGCACTCCGGTCGTATCGGACATCCGAGCTTGTACCCGTCCGCGCACACGTCGGTCGCCCCATCGGCGATCGCCGCTGCAGGCACGTGCTTCTCACCCACCGGTCCGGTGGATTACCTCACCCCAACCGCGTTGTCCGAGGACGACATCGCGGAGACCGTCGCCGACTTCGTCGCGGCCTCGACGGGTGCGATCGACGCAGGGTTCGACGGTGTCGAGATCCATGCGGGCAACGGATTCCTTCTCCACCAGTTCCTTTCGGACAACACCAATGTCCGTGACGACTCGTACGGTGGATCGATCGAGGGTCGGGTGCGATTCCCGGCAGAGGTGATCAGCGCCGTGGCTCGCGCACTCGGTGCCGACCGCGTCGGTGTCCGCATTTCGCCGGCCAACCCGTACAACGACATCACCGAGTCCGATACTGCCGCGCTCTACCGCCACTTCGTCGATCGGTTACCAGCCCTGGCGTACCTGCACGTCATGGAATCCGGCAACCGATCCATCACCGCTGCCGTCCGGGAGCAATGGACGGGCGCGCTCGTGCTGAATCCCCACGAACACACCGACTCGGGTCCCGTGACGCCCGAGATCGCAGGCACCGTGCTCGACGAACAGGCAGCAGACGCGGTGTGCTTGGGTGCGCTGTTCCTGGCCAACCCCGATCTGGTCGATCGTATCCGGGCGGGCGGGCCGTACAACGAGCTCGATGAAGCCACGTTGTACGGCGGCGGCGACGAAGGCTACACCGATTACCCGACGATGAAGTCGCCCACGCGGGAAGAACCAGCATTCGCAACGTCCACCTAGGGAGCGATGGATGTACCCGACCACGCAGCAGAACTCGATACCCCGCAGTCTCTGCAGTCATCAGAAATTCGATGTCGCCGTGACACCTGTTGACCCACCTGATTCGTTCCGAGCCGAGACCGTCCTGTTCGACCTCGATGGGACTCTTACCGACTCGGCACCGGGGATCCGGGCAGGCTTTCGGCACGCATTGGCGCATATCGGAGAGCCTGAACCGACCGCCGACATGCTGAGCACAGTCATTGGACCCCCACTGCTGGAGTCGTTCCTATCTCTCGGCCTGAACGAGACTCGTGCTGCGCGAGCCGTCGATTCCTACCGGCAGAGGTACGGCGAACGCGGCTGGGCCGAGAATTCGGTCTTCGATGGAATGGACGCAGTCTTGTCCTGTCTGAAGGACGCCGGCGTGATCATGGCCGTAGCGACATCGAAGACCGAGCTGACTGCGCACCGCGTACTCGAGCATTTCGGTCTGTCGAAATACTTCGATTTCATTGCCGGATCCGACGGTTCGCGGCAGTCGAAGTCCGATGTCATCGCCCGTGCACTCACCGAGACTTCGACTACGCCGATCGCGCAGGCCGCAGGCGGCACACCCGGCGTGGCGATGGTCGGGGACCGGATTCACGATGTCGACGGGGCGGCCCAGTGGGGGATCCCCACAGTGTTCGTCGAATGGGGATACGGGCTTCCGGCAGAGAACCTCGGTGCGCGCTGGATCGCGTCATCGGTACCGGAGCTCGGCGCGCTACTGACCACTCTCACCGACGGCACATAGTGCCGATCGGTGCGGCGTGCACCCGATTCAGTCTTCGAGGACGCTGACGCTCACGCCGTACGGCAGGAACCGGACGCGTCGACGCGGGTCGGTGTTGTCCTTGTGTGCACGGAGGGCATCGAGTTCGGTGGCGTAGAGCTGGTCGATCTGCGGTGATCCGGCGTCATCGACGCTGTAGATCGCCCAGACTCCGTCACCCTTCTGACCTGTGGTTTCGGGCTCCGGCGGAGCTTTGGGCGCCCCGGTGCCCGAGGCGAACAGTGAGCCGACCACCTCGCGCAGTCCCTCGGTCGCCTCACGTGCGAACTTGTCGAAGTCGTCGGATCCGAATCCGAAGGGTCCTTGGTTGGCCATGGCGGTACCTCCTCAGGTGATACTCCAGTATGCGCGTCTTCTCCGAACGTGCGCCGTGGATACCGTCGAGGTGCTGCGAGCCGGGCTACTGCTGTAGTCGTGCACCGATGGTGTTGTGCAGCGCTCGCAACGAATTCTGGCCGAGCGAGACCGTCTGCGATTCGACGTAGCGCAACAGATGCGTATCGTCGAGAACCTTCTCGCTGGACTGGATCAGCACTGTGCCTGTACCGGTGAAGTCGAACTGACGCTCCTCGCCGCTGTTGGCACCGAGGAATCCGCGGGCTGCACCGAGGAAGTTCTGCATCCAGTCGGCATCGAAGTGATGCGAGGGCGACGGGCAATCTGCCCATCCGACAAGGGCTTCCGGGTCGATGCGCAGCGGCGGCTCGGCGAACATGACGGGGCCGTTGGACGAGGCCAGGAACTTGCCGGTGCCGAGCAGAGTCAGGAATCCCGGGACGATGGACTGCTTGAGATCCAGAGTCGGCTCGAACGCAAGGAGATTCGCGGCCCGGATGGTGAGGTTGCCGTCGTCGAGGTCGTAGCTGTTGATGTTGAACCCGCGATCGCCGAGGATCAGCTTGCCCTGGCCCTGCGCGAGCACCCAGTCGTTCGAGTACAGCGGAGAGGAGAACCGCGCGGCGACGATGGCGGGCATGGACGTCTGCCCGAGCGGTTCGAAACGAACATTGCCGTAGTACGCGATCATCGCGCCCTTCGACGTGAACCACGGCTGGCCTGCGAGCTCGACGCAGAACGCGTAGTCGTTGCCGGGGACGTTGTCGTTGACCGGCAGGGTGTACGGGGTGTGAATGTCCAGACCCATAGGGTGTCCCTCCTAGAACTTCTGCTCGGACGCCTGCACCCATACGGTGCCCATGCCGGTCATCTTCAACTGGATTGCCTCGCCGCTGCCCTTGCCGACGGCGTCGCGCCACCCGACGTTCGCGGAGATGTCGACGTTGATGTTGCCGATGTGGCAGACGTACGCCTGCGGATCCA
The DNA here is from genome assembly GCF_003688915.1 of Rhodococcus sp. SBT000017. Taxonomy (NCBI): domain Bacteria; kingdom Bacillati; phylum Actinomycetota; class Actinomycetes; order Mycobacteriales; family Nocardiaceae; genus Rhodococcus; species Rhodococcus sp. SBT000017. The sequence goes on along the minus strand of NZ_REFU01000001.1, from coordinate 3,357,850 downwards.
CCACGACCTGGGGGTGATCAGGCCCGACCTGCAGCGGAGTCGCCCCGCCGTGCGAGAGAACCGCGACGCTGCCCTGGCCGGTCAGTTGTGTCGTGAACAGACCCTGCCCGGTCATCGCACCGCGCACCGCTCCTCGGACGCCGCCCTGCGAGGTCAGGGCCACGATTGAGCTCTGGAGGTAGCCGTCGTGCACCAGGAGTCGATCGGCTTCGACGGTGAGCATCGACGATCCGTCGAGTTCGATCACCTCGATGTACAGCCCGGCGTGACCGTAGAAGACCTCGCCCTGCCCCTCGGCGGCCATCATCGCCGTGTGCTCGCCTGCCATCATTCGGCCTGCCATCCCGGCCATGCCGCCCATGCCCGGCATGGCACCGGCCGAGCCGCCCATCGAATGCGGAACGAACCGGACGTCGCCGGTGTAGTAGAGCATCGATCCACGACGCGCGAGCACGTTCTGATTCGGTGCCAGAACGGATTTCACGACTTTGCTGTTGACCAGTTCGAGCGGCACGTCAGCGCTCCTCGGGTTGGATGTAGACGACGCCCTGGCCGTCGAAGCGGAGAGAGAAGGCCTCGCCGCTGCCGCCGCCGATGGCGGAACGCCACGTGACGTCGGTGACGAAGCTCTGATTCAGTTGGCCGCGATGGGCGACGAAGGCGTCGGGATCGACGACCAGTGGGTACTGCGGATCGACGGCGAGGGCGATGATCGGCCCACCCTTGGACAGCAATGCCACGGTGCCGGATCCGCTGACGACGGTGGTGAACAGTCCCTGGCCCGAACTTGCGCCGCGCAAGCCGGAGAATTTGATATCCGTCTTCAATTGCCCTGTGAGAGCCAGTAATTGGGAGGACTCGACGTGGAGGTTGTCGCCCTGGACCTCGACGAGAGTGATGTCCTGGGCGTCGACGGCGAAGTGGACGGTGCCCTTGCCGGACACGTCCATCAGCGACAGCGACTCGCCGGTCACCTTCTGTTTGAGTGCGGCGCGGAAGCCTCCGCCACCACCCATGCCGGCGCTCTTGAAGGCGACATCGCCCTCGTAGGCCACCATCGAGCCCGACATTGCGCGCAGGGAGTCGCCGGTCAGGTCGGCGACCAAGACACGGTGCCCGTTCATCCTCAGCTGAGCCACGGGGGAACTATGCCACTGCACGCGCCCCCGCGGCTACTGCTGGAGAGAAAATCTAGACGAGCTGCTTCAGGGCTCTACCCGCCAGTTCGACGGCTCCCGGCTGATGGCCGTTGGTGATCAGGTTGATGATGATGCCGTCGATACCCTGATCGAGCACGCGCTTCTGCACCTGCTCGGCGACGTCGTCGGGGGTTCCGCAGAAGTGCCGATCGGTGGCCTTCGCCGCATCCTCCTCCGACAGGTTCGTCAGATCGAGGCCCTGCTTGAGTACGAACTCGCGCTGCAGCTCCTTGGCCTTGTCACCGTCCTCGTCGACGATGACGAACGCGAGGAAACTCGTTTCCAGATCCTTCGGGTCGCGGTCGACCTCCTCGCATCGGGCTTGGACCGCAGCGACTTTGCGCGGCAGTTCGTTTGCGTCGCAGATGATGTTGAGATGATCGGCGAACTGAGCGGCAAGGCCGAACGTCTTCTTCTCGCCACCGCCGCCGAGCATGATCGGCAGATCGTCGCGGATGCGAGGTTCGTTCATCGCGTTCTCCACCTGATACCAGAGCCCGTCGAATGTGGGGCGCTGTCCGCGCAGCATCGGTTCGATGATCTGCAGTGCCTCGTCGAGTCGCTCGAAACGGTCGGTGAAGGTGCCGAATTCGAGTCCGAAGCTCTGGTGCTCGAGCTCGTACCAGCCGGCACCGATACCGAGGATCGCGCGCCCGCCGCTGACGACGTCCAGCGTGGTGACGGTCTTGGCCAGAATCGCCGGATTGCGGTAGGTGTTGCCGGTGACCAGCGCGGAGAGCTGGATGGTGTCGGTGGCCGTCGCGAGGGCGGACAGCGCGGAGTAGGCCTCGAGCATCGGCTCGTCGGGCTTGCCGATTCCGGGGAGTTGGTAGAAGTGATCCATCACGAACGCCGTATCGAACCCTGCCGCTTCGGCCTCGCGGGCCTGTGCGATGACCTGCGGGAAGAGTTCTGCGACCGAACCGTCGTAGCTGAAGTTGGGCATCTGATAACCGAGGCGAATAGTCACAGGAGCCACGCTACTGAAGATATCGGCCCGCGGCACCTGCGAGAGCGCAATAATTCGACCATGACAATCATGGAGCTGACCAGGCAGCCGTTCTCAGGATTCGGCGTCGACGACCTGCAGACGGCGCGCACGTTCTACGCCGAGACACTCGGTCTGACGGTGACCGAGAACGAGATGGGCATGCTCGAGCTGCACCTGGGGTCCGGGGCGATCGTGCTGATCTATCCGCGTCCGGAACATGTGCCCGCGCAGTACACCATCCTGAACTTCCCGGTTGCCGATATCGAGAGCGCAGTCGACTCCTTGATCGCCAAAGGTGTTGTGTTCGAGCAATATCCGGACATACAGCGTCGTTCCGCAGGCTCCACTCCTGCCATGGGAACCGACGAGAAGGGAATCTTTCGACACGGCGGCCCGCTGATCGCCTGGTTCACCGACCCGGCGGGCAATGTGTTGTCGGTGCTGCAGGACTGACCTTCATGCAGTCGGCATTCCCGGGGCGAGAGTGATTGTGCCGGAGCTGGTTACGCCTGTGTCATCGACCCAATCGACGACGGCGGAATCACCCGGGCGACGTCCGAGCAGCGCCTCCGATAGGTCCGATGAGGATTCGATCTCCCTGCCGTCGAACGTCACGATCACGTCCCCCGCCGACAATCCCAGGACCTCCGCCGGGGAATCGAACGTCACCGATGCCACGGCCGCCCCGATCGCCGGCTTGTTCTCGAAGACCGACACATCACGCACCGAGACCCCGAAATTCGGTGTGGGGCCCACGTGTACGGTGCCACCGGACTGGCCGGCGACCACCTGATCGAGCACCGCGACCGCCTCTGAGATGGGGACGGCGTACGCCTCGGGCGCCTGTGGGGGTGAGAACTCGGTTCCGTTGCGCGCCTCGTCGGACAATCCCGCGGTGTTCACTCCCACCACACGGCCCCAGGCGTCGAAGAGAGGCCCGCCCGAATCCCCCGATCGCACATCGGCGTCGACGCGAATCATTCGCTCCAACGTATTTCCTGAGCCGTCCACCGAACTGCGAGTACGCACCTGCTGATCGAGGGCGGTCACCGCCCCCGGGGCAGGCACCAATACCCCCGCACCCGAGGCATTCCCGACGGCGGTCACCGCATCACCCACCTCGGGAAGTGGGTCCGGAGCAAGCTCGACCACCGGCAGGTCGGCCGCGGTGATCAACTGCACGACTGCCACGTCACGGGACTTGTCGTAACCCAACACGGTGGCGTCGTAGATCAGTCCGTTGCCCATGTGCACTGCGCTGATCTCGGTGGCGTTCTCGACGACGTGGAAGTTGGTGAGCACGATTCCGTCGGGGGCGACGACGAAGCCGGTGCCGGCGACCCCGGAGAATCCTGCGGACGCCGAGAGGGTGACGACGGTGGGATCGACGCGAGCCGCGAGCTCCTCGGGCGTCAACGGTGGCGGTTCGACGACGGGAGCTGCCGGTGCGAGGGGTGCCGGCGCGGCGACGAAGTCTGCGGTTCCGGGATCGAGTTGCGGCGTCGCGAAGAGCCACACACCGGCAGCGACCAGCGTCAGTACCACCGCTCGTCCACCCGACCGCATAGGAACCGATTATGGTCCGGTGGCGATGGTGGTGCCAGCTACACCGACGAATCCACGGGTTGCCACCATCGATTCGGGGACTTTCGGCCGACAGACTTCGGGAATGACCAACAACGAACGAATCGAACACACGGAGGACAGAGTGGCTGCTGCGATTCTGCGGGCACCGTTCGCGAGGCGAACGTGGCGAGAGGGCGGCTATCTGCTCGTCGGTTCGATGCTGGGATTCCTCGGAGCGACGTACCTGTTCCTGGGCGCGGTATTCGGGCTGAGCCTGGTGATAGTCCTGATCGGCATTCCCTTGATCGCCGCCGTCATCGTCGGTGCGCGGAGTTGGGGTGTGGCCTACCGGGCGCTGTCGGAGACGATGCTCTCGACTCCGGTGGCTGCTCCTCCCCCCTTCCGTGCTCGCGGAATCTCCGGGTCCATCGCCGCCGGGTTGACCGATCGGGTCGGCTGGCGTGCGGTGCTGTTTCTCGTCATCCAGTCGTTGCTGTCGGTGGTCAACGTGTTCGTGGTGCTCATGTTCGCGGTGATCTCGGCTTTTCTGGTCGTGTCGCCTGTGGTGTGGGCCGTCGTGAAGCCGGTCAGCTACGACGCGGACGGGGTGGCCCGCCAATCCCTGATCCAGATCGATCAGACCTATTTCGACACGCTGCCCCAGATGTTGGCCGTGGCCGTGCTGGGAATCTGTGGGCTGTTCATTGCGCCATGGCCGATTCGAGCGATGGCAGCGGTGGAGCGCACGCTGACCGGATTGCTGCTCGCTGCCTCCGACGAGGATCGGCGAGTCTCGGACCTGGAGACGTCCCGCGCGGAGGTGGTCGACAATTCGACTGCGACTCTTCGACGGGTCGAGAGAGATCTACACGACGGCACACAGGCTCGACTTGTCACCATGGCCATGGCGCTGGGGAGAGCGGAGGAGAAGTTGGCACGCGGCGAAGACGCGTCGGAACTGGTGTCGGCTGCCCACGGCACCGCAAAGGAAGCGCTCGTCGAGCTTCGAGAGGTGGTACGCGGAATACACCCGCCCGCACTCGATCTCGGACTCGAAGCGGCCCTGCAGACACTGTGTTCGCGCAGCCCGATCCCGGTCGAGCTGACGGTACTGTTGCCACACCGTCCGGCTCCGAGCATCGAGACCATCGCATACTTCACGGTGGCCGAACTGTTGACCAACGCAGCCAAGCACTCCCATGCTTCGCAGGTGTGGGTCGATGCGCACGCGGACATAGCGAGTGTCGTGATCAGCCTGCGTGACAACGGAATCGGTGGTGCGGTTCTCGGAGCCGGCACCGGCCTGAAGGGTTTGCAGGCTCGAGTCGAATCCGTCGACGGAGCACTGCATGTGGACAGTCCGGTAGGTGGCCCCACCGCCGTGAAAGTGCATCTGCCCGTGACGTCTGGAGGAATCGGATCATGAAGGTGGTCATTGCCGAGGACAGTGTGATCCTACGAGACGGGTTGGTGCAGCTGCTGATCGATCGCGGATACGAGGTGCCGGCGATGGTGGGTGATGCCGAGGCGCTGGTGGCCGCAGTCGACGAGTATGCGCCCGACGTCGCGATCATCGACGTGCGAATGCCGCCGAGCTTCACCGACGAAGGACTCGTTGCGGCAGTACATCTGCGACGCCGCCATCCGGACGTGGGCGTACTGGTCTTCTCCCAGTGGGTCGAAACCCGATACGCTGCAGAGTTGTTGTCCGGCAGTACGTCCGGGGTCGGCTATCTGCTGAAGGACCGCGTCGCCGACGTCGGTGAATTCGTCGACGCATTGGTTCGGGTCGCAGCCGGCGGGACAGCGCTGGATCCGGAAGTGGTGGCTCAATGGGTGGGGTCCAGCGCAAAGCGGAGCACATTGGATGCGCTGACCGCGCGCGAACGCGAAGTGTTGGACCTCATGGCGCAGGGACTGACCAACGCGGCTCTTGCTGCATCCCTGCATGTTTCGGAAAGAGCAATCGAGAAGCACGTGGGAAATATCTTCGGCAAGTTGAGGCTACCCCCGTCGGATACCAACCATCGGCGAGTGATGGCAGTACTGCAATATCTCGGTCAGCCGTCGGGCACGGCTTCGTAGTCGACACCGGGCTCACCGATACCAGCGCCACAGTCGCGGAGTTGTGCAGACCAACAGCACCGCCAAGGCAGTGACCACGGCCTGTCCGACGCGACCTGCCGTTATTCCGTCCGTCGGATCGTGGGGCGGGTAGTTCACGACGGCGTTGGCCGCCGCATCGAGAAGCAAGATCGCTGCGCCGAACACCAATCCGATACGTCTGCGTCGAGCAATGAGAACTGCCGCGAGCGGATCGAGGACGACGAGCGCGACGAAGAACCACGCGATGGCTACCGGTACCCCCGGATATGGATCTGATCCACCGCCGACGAGCTGCACCAGATGAACGACCGTGCCGTAAGCGAATACGGCCGTGAACACATACGTCAACGCATCGACGTGCCGTGGGGTGGATCGCACGGATACGAAGGTACCGCCCGTCTACAGTCTGCTCATGCCCGCGTCGCATCGACCCCGAGTCCTGATCGGCATCTCCGGTTGGACGTACGCGCCGTGGCGAGGAGATTTCTATACGGCGGGCCTGGCGCATCGTAAGGAGCTCGGGTACGCATCGGAACATCTGACTTCGATCGAGATCAACGGCACGTTCTATGCGATGCAGAAGCCGTCGAGCTTCACCAAGTGGTACAACGAGACGCCGGACGACTTCGCGTTCTCCATCAAAGGTGGTCGCTACGTCACCCACATCAAGCGGCTCGTCGGCGTCGAGGCGGCACTCGCGAACTTCTTCGCCACCGGAGTGTTGACGCTGGGCGACAAGCTCGGACCGTTCCTGTGGCAGTTGCCCCCTAACCTCGAGTTCGACGCGCAGAAGATGTCGGACTTCTTTGCCATGTTGCCTCGGACGGTCTCTGATGCAGTCACTTTGGCCCAGTCTCGCGACGGCAAGTTGGCCGAGGATCGAGTGTTGTTGCCGGCTGGGTCGTCTCGGGTCCTGCGGCACTGTGTGGAGGCCCGGCATCAGAGCTTCGCCACCGACGAGGCCGTGCACCTGTTGCGAGAGAACGATATTGCGTTCGTTGTCGCCGACACCGCAGGCAAGTACCCGTACGTCGACACTCCGACAGCCGATTTCATGTACGCCCGCCTGCACGGCGACGAGGAGCTGTATGCCAGCGGCTACACGGATGAGGCGCTCGATCGATGGGCCGCGAAGATCTCCGACTGGTCGGCCACGGGCCGCGACGTCCACGTGTACTTCGACAACGACATCAAAGGATACGCACCCTTCGATGCAATGAAACTGATCGAGCGAATCGGTAGATGATTATTCGGCTCTCTAATTTCTACCGTAGAGAGCAGTAGGCACCACAATGGAGACGCGGGGCGCTGCTGTGAGCAGAGATCCGATCAGGCCGGTCGACGGCGACGAGGACCGGATCACCGGCACACTGGGTGCATGAAGCTATTGGTCCTCGGCGGCAGCGACTTCGTTGGGCGAATTGCCGTCGAACATGCTCTCGATCTGCAGTGGGATGTCACGGTCCTCAACCGCGGACACTCTCGTCCGAATCCGCGGGCAACCCCACTCCTCGGGGACAGGCGAGTCGCAGGCGGACTCGATGCACTGCGGAAGGGGCAGTGGGACATGGTGTTCGATACCTGGTCGTGGGAGCCGAGCGTCGTCGAGGAGTCGGCGGCGATGCTCGCCGGACGGGTCGACAGCTACATCTACGTCTCGAGCCGGTCGGTGTACGACGCGCCGCGAGCGGGATCGACCGAGACCTGGCCGACGGTGCAGGGGCCTGGCGAGGACTATGCGCGGCAGAAGTTGGGCGGTGAGCGAGCGGCAGTTGCGGCTTTCGGCGATCGAGCGCTGCTGGTCCGCGCCGGGCTGATTCTCGGGCCGTACGAGAACATCGGCCGACTTCCGTGGTGGCTGAACAGAATCGAGCGCGCCGGCGATGTGCTTGCGCCCGGTCCCGCTGACTTGGCACTGCAGTACGTCGATGCCCGCGATCTTGTCGCCTGGAGTCTGGCTGCAGCCGCGCGGGGTCTCGGCGGACCGTACGACGTGGTGAGCCGGCCAGGTCATGCCACGATCGGCGACGTTCTGCAGGCCTGCATCCAAGCCACCCGGTCCGATGCTCGCCTGTGCTGGGTGGAGCCGGATGTCCTCGGCGCTGCAGGTGTGCGGCCGTGGACGGAGCTTCCGATCTGGATTCCGCCGGGGGCTGATCATGATTCGCTGCATGCATCCGACGTATCGAAGGCATTCGACGCGGGGCTCCGGACACGTCCGATTCAGGAGACTGTGGCAGACACGTGGGTGTGGCTGCAATCGATGAACAGGCGGACGCCGATGAGGGGTGATCGGCCGCCCATCGGACTCCCGGCCGAGCGTGAGGCGGCAATTCTCGCGGGTCGGTGAACTCGACAGACGCGCGCGGAATAGTCAGACGCGTTCGGAATTGCCAACGGATCGGTGTCGAATTCGCGCGCGTGTGACGAACGCGCGCGCGTTTGCGAGTAAACCGGCCCGCTACCCCACTATTCATGACTCTTGGCTGAAGACTAGAGAGTGATAGACAACGCTACGGAGTGCAGAGTCGTCGCACCGCGCCCTCGATGATCGACGCCCGGCGCTGGTGTTCGGTGTCGTCGACGGGTCCGCAGTCGCTGCCCGGCGCAGTCATCCACGCGGAGGTGATGCCGAAGATCATGGTGAACAGGTCGTCGACGGTGTAGGCGTCGGAAATCAGGCCGTCCTGCTGCGCAACTGCCATGGCGTGTCGTCGCTCGGCTATCACCGCATGGATGTCGTCGGCACCCGCGACCGCCATACCGCCTTGAAGTTGCGTCCACAGCAGCAGTCGGTGTTCCTGAGGGTTCGCGGCGAGGTGCAGATACTCGCGTGCGGCGTATCCCCCGAGATCGTCGACGGTGAAGGGAACCGACTCCAGAAAGCGCGCGAACCCGTCTTCCACGACGGCCCGGAACAATGCTTCCTTGTCTCCGAAGTACGCGTACAGGCGTTCCTTGCTCGCTTTCGCCGAGACCGCGATGCGATCCACCCGTGCCCCGGCCAATCCGTGCTCGGAGAACTCTGTGCGTGCGGCGACGACGATGCGGGCGCGGGTTGCGCTGGCGTCTGGCTTCATGTCGGCCACCCTACCGCCAACCAACTAGTTCGTTTGACACTCGGTGCCGCATCGCCTACGTTTTCGTCGGGACATTTTTCGGGCCCGAGAATCAACGAGTACGAGTGGGGTAGAAACATGTCGCAGGTCTCCGAGCGCGAAGCGTCGGATCCGAATCCGAACTACGAGCGCCGGTGGTTGGTGCTCTGCATCGTCGCCATCACACAGCTCACGATCGTGCTGGACGGCACCATCGTCAACATCGCCCTACCGCAGGCGCAGATCGACCTCGGCATCAGCGACACCAGCCGCACCTGGGTGATCACCGCCTATGCGCTGGCGTTCGGCGCGCTGTTGCTGCTCGGTGGTCGAATCGCGGACTACTGGGGCCGCAAGCGCTCGTTCATCGTCGGCATGGCCGGCTTCGCCGTTGCCTCCGCCGTCGGCGGACTCGCCCAAGAGGGCTGGCAGCTGTTCATCGCACGCGCAGGTCAGGGCGTCTTCGCTGCACTGCTCGCACCCGCAGCGCTGGCCATCCTGACGGTAACGTTCACCGACACCAAGGAGCGCGCCAAGGCATTCGGCGTGTTCGGCGCGATCGCCGGTGGCGGCGCAGCCGTCGGACTGCTCCTCGGCGGAGTGCTCACCGAGTACGCGAACTGGCGCTGGTGCCTGCTCGTCAACATCCCCGTCGCCATCATTGCCATCGCCGCCGCAGTCCCGCTGGTCAAGGAGAGCAAGGCACACGGCGACACCCGCTACGACCTGCCCGGAGCGATCCTCGTCGCGCTCGGACTGGCCTCGCTGGTCTACGGCTTCACCGAAGCCGAGGACGGCTGGGCGACGGTACCCACCATCTCCTTCATCGCTCTCGGCCTCGCGCTGCTCGCCGCGTTCGTCGTGGTCGAATCCAAGTCCGCCAACCCGCTGCTCCCCCTGAGCGTTCTGCTCGACCGCGACCGCGGTGCCGCATACATCGGGTCGGCCGTCATCGGTGCAGCACTGCTCGGTGGCACGTTGTATCTGACCTTCTACTTCCAGATCGTGCTCCAGATGAGCCCGGTCATCGCCGGTGTCGCGTCGCTGCCCATGACCGGCGGAATCCTGATCACCGCCGCGATCGCCTCGGCACTCGTACCGAAGATCGGGCCCAAGCCGATGATGGCCGTCGGCCCCGTCGTCTCGGCGATCGGCCTGCTGCTGCTCACGCAGATCGGCGTCGACACCTCGTACTGGACGCACGTGCTCCCCGGAGTCGTACTGCTCGGGCTCGGTCTCGGCCTGCTGATGGTGCCGATGCAGAACGTCGCTCTCATCGGCGTCCCCGATCACGATGCGGGTGCCGCATCCGCGCTGATCAACGCGACGCTTCAGGTCGGCGGCGCACTCGGCGCAGCGGTGTTCACCACGGTGTACACCTCGTCGAAGACGACGTTCCTCGCCGAGAACCCGGCACCGACGCCGCCCGCAGGAGTTCCTGCGGAGGCTCTTGCCGGCCAGGAAATCCCCAGCGACGAGATGCTGGCCGCGCTACCGGAACCGATCCGCAACTTCGTGCTCGCCACCATCGATCACGCTTTCGCAGCCGAGGTGTCGGGCTACGCGTGGGCCTTCGGAACCGCCGCGATCCTGGTCGCGTTGGTGTGCCCGGTCGTGCTGGTACTGGTCCGTGCCAAGAAGGACGACCTGCCAGTCGGGGACACTCCGGTCCACATCGGCTAGCGCATACGAGAACAGAACCCCGCTGCTCGCCCGTCGAGCAGCGGGGTTTTTCGTTGTGGTGACCGTCAAGCCCGATCGGGGTCGATCGCCTCGGCCTGCGCCGTGAGCAGCATGTGCAGCAACTCGGGAGGCAGAGCCATGGGCGGCAGCGCGCCGAGAGCGATGGAGTTCTCCGCCTCGCCGCCCAGCTCGACCACCTCGTCGTGCAGGCTTTCCATCTTCTCGTCGAGCTTGTTGGCGCTCTCGGCCGCCTCGGTCAGCTCCGCCAACAGAGTCTCCGGAATCTGCCCGCGATACTTGTAGAAGATCTTGTGCTCGAGGCTCGCCCAGAAATCCATCGCGATGGTTCTGATCTGCAGTTCGACGAGGACCGGCTGGACGCGATCGGACATGAACACCGGAATCTCGACGATCAGATGCAAGCTCTTGTAGCCGTTGGCTTTCGGGTTCGCGATGTAGTCCTTGATCTCGACGACGCGCACGTCGCTCTGACTGCTGAGCATGTCGGCGATGCGGTAGGTGTCGGAGATGAAGCTGCAGGTGATGCGCACTCCGGCGACGTCGAAGATGTTCTCGCGAATCGCATCGAGAGTCAGGGCGCACTTCTTCCGCTGCGCCTTCTCGAAAATGCTCTCCGGAGTCTTCAACCTCGACGAGACGTGCTCGATGGGGCTGTACCGGTGAATGTGGGTGAATTCCTGCTTCAAGATGTTGATCTTCGTGATCAGCTCGTCGATCCCGAACTTGTAGCTCATCATGAATCGCGTGAAATCTTGTCTCAGTTGACCCAGATCGACGACGGGCTCACTGTTGTTCATACCGTCGATTGTCCACGACGGGCGACTGTGTTCGCGCAGCGCGGGAATCGAAGCTGGCGTCACTGCACGAGTTGCGTAGCTCCGGCGTGAACAGCACGACGCCACAGCGTTCGCACTGATGGGTGCGGTGATGTCCGCGGTCGCACGAACAGGCCCGTGAACCCACCAATACCGAACCGGCGACGAGTGGATGGCCGTTGGTGCAGCGAGAAGGCGCTCGTTCTGCCCACCGATCGCCGACGCGATAGAGCGATCCGGCAACCGGGTCGGTGTCGCGCTCGTCGGATGCCATCGCGCGCAACCGCCTTCGACACTGTCTACCGTCCGATATGGACCGCCCGAAGTGGCTCCGCTGGCCGCATCGCCAACTTCGGGGGCCCGCTCAGACTAACAGAAATCGAACGTGTGTTCTAACTCGTAGGTCAAAACCACGTCTTGCGGCCACCGACTGCGCGCCCCATCGAACCGAGCAACGTCAGAACCGCGCCGACGACGACAAGAATGATGCCGATGGTCGTCAAGATCGAGATGCCGGCGAAATAGCCGATGAGGGCGAGGATGATTCCGAGAACGATCATGACTACTCCTGGTGCCACTGTGAGCCCGCTACCGACGAATTGCCGATGGGACCGAACCTACTCGGGCGCGTGGACGATTGCTCACAATTGTCGCTATTTTCCGGCGTCCACTTTCGCGGCGAGAAACGCCTCGGGGTCGATGAGATCCGCCTGCCCGACGATCGATCCCAGGTCAGCGATACGTTCGATACCGGTCAGCACCATCTCTTCTTCGACCGTGCCCTCGGCGTAGCCGTAGTAGCAGGTCGACGTCGTGTGGTTGTGGTCCTTGTCTATTCGGTTGGCCCGGCCCTCGATCTGCCGAATGTCGATGGGCGTCCACCGGGGATCGTGAATCAGCGTCACGCGTGGTGCGAGGGTGGAGACCGTGCCCTCCGGGAGCAGTAATTCGTTGGTGTGCAGGTTGATCGCACTGGTGGTTGTCGAGACGATGACCGACGCGTCGCCGGTTTGAAAGCGTCTGATCGACGCCTCCTGATCCGGGCTGCTCATACTCCCGTCGACGACCGCGACCTCGAGGCCCTCGTCCCGAAGCGTCTGCGCCAACGCCGCTACCGACTCGCGGTAGAACATCGAGACGAACACCTGATTGCCGGCCTTGACCCAGGTGCGCACCTGGTCGGCGGACGCGGGAATGCGTAGGTACGAACACTTCTGGCGGAATCGCAGGGTCGCGGCGCGGGTGCTCGGGTTCTTCTGCAGCACGCGCTTGCCGCCGACGGCCTTCCAGATCGGTAGCCCGACTTCCTTGCGGTAGTCCACCCACGCCGAGTTGTACAGCCGCTTCTGCGCGGCGGTGAGTTCCTGGCCGAGCGGCTCGCGTGGGGTCGGCGGTGAGGGACGCGAAATCGACCACGGCACAGCACCTCCCGACAGCCACCCATGTACGGACGCGATATCGCGGGCGCGTCGGGCCGCGTCCTCGGGCTCCCACCGCCACGTCGTCAATCCCGTCGTCGCCTTGCCTGCCTTGACGGCGAACCCCGATTCGATGAGGAACTCGGCCCACTTCATCGTCACCGCATAGCCGAGATACTCGTCGTCGCCGAGGATCTCGACCCCGCGGCTGCGCTCGACGGCCCGTGCCATGTAGGCGAAGTGCAGCGGCTGATAGCCGGGAGTTGCAGACATCCACACCACCGAGCGCGCCGCCTCCTGATACCGCCAGAGGATCTGCGACTGCTGCGATTCGATGTTCATCAGCGCATGCGATTCGTCGGCGATCACCACGTCCATGTCGAACCGAAGCTCGCCGAGCGAGATGGTCCGCTTGTTCTGTGTCCGTTTGCGTTTGCCCAGGTCGGTCTCGGGCGGAACGGACAGGAGCTTCTTCGTCGACTGGTACGTGATCAGCAGCCAGCGCTTGCGCTCGGACGGTTCGATGTCGGCCTCGCTGTCGGCGATGGTGCGCCGCCATCCCGGCAATGCGCCCTTGGGTGCGACCACCAGCACCGTGCCGATCTCGGCCGCCGACATCTGCCGAACGGCCTCGCACACCGCCAACGTCTTGCCCAGACCCGTCGAATCCATCTGCGCGAAGTACGGGAATCCCGCGTCGAGGGCGGCGAGATGGCGTCGAACGGATTCGAGTTGGGTCTCACGCGGCTGCATCGCGCGCTCCCGCACCATCTCGTCCCGCCAGTTCTCGTTGGCATCGTCCTCGAGCCACCGTTGCAGGCTGTACGGCATCGACTCGTACGGCTGCAGATACTCGGGCAATTCGGTGCCGTAGTACGCGAACACCCGCGGTCCGGGATACCAGCGCGCCCCGGCAGCGCCCGCCGCCGACCGATCCTCGAACGGCACGTCCAACACCCAGACGCGCTCACCGGGATCGGGCACCCGCAGATCGGGGGCAGCAGTCTTGCGAGGCGACGTCTTGCGCGGGGCGGCTCTCTTCCGCGGTGCCGCTTTCTTTGCTGCTGCTTTCTTGGGAGCGGGCTCACCGTTCTTCGCGGCCGCGAACTTTCGCGCAGCGGCGCTCTGCCCGGCCTTGACGGTGCGGGCAGTGGTGGATCGGGCTGTGCGTCTACGAGGTGGCATCGGATCCAGTCTGTCGTACGGTGTGCACGAACACCGTAAAGGAGCCCTGTGACATACACGAACGACCCGCGCGCCGTAGTTCTCGTCCACGATCAGGATCCGACTCTGGCGCGACGCGACATCGGCACTCTCGACGCCGAATTACGCACCAGGGGTTTCCAGTTGGAGGTGCACTCCTTCGATCACAGCCCCGACGTTCCGCCGCCGCCACTGTCTCACGCGCAGTTGATGGTGGTCATGGGCTCGCCCGACGCCGCCTACGACGACACGCTGACGTGGCTCGCGCCCGAGATCGTCTACCTGCAGGACGCCATCGACGCGCAGGTCCCGATCCTGGGTGTGTGCTTCGGCGGGCAGTTGCTAGCGCGAGTGCTCGGCGGGTCGGTCCGCAAGTCCGAGCATCCCGAGTACGGATTCGTCGACATCGACACCTCCGATCCCGAGCTCATCGGCCCCGGCCCGTGGATGGAATTCCACGGCGACACCTTCACCGCGCCGCCGCAGGCCACGGTGATCGCGCGCAACGAGGCCGCGCAGCAGGCCTTCGTATGCGGACCGCACCTGGGGCTGCAGTTCCACCCCGAAATCGACCTCGACACCTACGACGCGTGGGCCGCCGCGTGGGACCGCGACGGCGTCGAACATGCGGTGGACACCCGCGAAATCCGCCGGGCCATCGCGGAGGCCGAAGCCGCAGCTCGGTCGCGCTGCTCGGCGCTGCTCGACGCATTTCTCGCCCGATCCTCGGCGGTGCCCCGGTAGGGTCGAACGATGACCGAGGCCAGGCCCAGCAACTTCAGCGATCACCAACTCGGCATCTACGCCGCCGGAATGTTCGCCCAGCAGACACCGCCGATCACCACCAACCTGGCGAGGCTGGAGGACCAGGCTGCCGAGAAGCTCTCGCCCGAGGCATTGGGCTACATCGTCGCCAGCGCGGGCAGCGGCTCGACGGCACGGGCGAACCGAGCGGCCTTCGACAAGTGGGCCATCGCCCCCAGGATGCTTCGGAGTTCGGCTGCTCGTGATCATTCGTGCACCGTGCTCGGCACCGAGATGCCGGCCCCGCTGATGATCGCTCCCGTGGGCATTCAGACGCTCGCGCACCCCGACGGCGAGCTCGCCACCGTTCGCGCAGCCGCGGAACTCGGTGTGCCATACATCCATTCGACACAGGCCTCGCATTCGTTCGAGCAGATCGCGGAGGCAGGGGGCGACGCTCCCCGCTGGTACCAGCTGTACTGGCCGACGGACGAATCGGTGCTGCTGAGCTTCCTGCAGCGCGCGAAGGAGTCCGGATTCACCACCCTGGTGCTGACCCTCGACACGACCTTGCTGGGCTGGCGGCCCGCCGATCTGGACCGCGGTTACCTGCCGTTCCTGGCCAACCTGGGTATCGAGAACTACCTGACCGATCCGGCGTTCCAGGCCGGCCTGGGGCAGCCGGTCGAGGAGAATCCTGTTGCCGCCGCGATGCATTGGGCGCAGATGTTCCCCAACCCGGGTCTGTCGTGGAAGAACTTGGCGTTCCTGCGCGAGCACTGGAGCGGTCCGATCGTGCTCAAGGGAATCTGTACGGTGGGCGACGCGCGAGAGGCGGCCGCGCACGGAGTGGACGGCATCGTCGTCTCCAACCACGGTGGGCGTCAGATCGACGGGGCCAGGCCGTCACTCGACGCGTTGCCGTCCATCGTCGATGCCGTCGGAGACGATCTGACCATCCTGTTCGACTCCGGTGTGCGCACCGGGGCAGACATGGCCAAGGCGTTGGCGCTCGGGGCAGATGCGGTACTGCTGGGCCGACCCTTCCTGTACGGCCTCGCACTCGATGGTCAGGAGGGTGTTGCGCACGTATTACGTTGCCTGCTGGCCGAATTCGACCTGGTGACGAGCCTGTCCGGTCATACCGGCGCAGGCGAACTGGGCCGCGACTCGATCATGGAGTCCTGATGGAGTGGACGAAGCACGCCATCTGGTGGCACCTGTACCCGCTCGGCTTCACCGGTGCGCCGGTACACGGCTGGGACGGTGAATCTCAGGCGGATCTGCACCGGCTGAACAGAATCGAGAACTGGCTCGACTACGCACTCGAACTCGGCGCGTCGGGCATCGCCCTCGGTCCGATCTTCGAGTCCGAGAAGCACGGCTACGACACTGTCGACTATTTCCACATCGACGGCAGGCTCGGCACCGACGAGGACATCGACTCCCTGATCGCCGCGGCGCACTCCCGCGGCCTGACGATCATGTTCGACGGCGTCTTCAACCATGTGGCGCAGAGCTTTCCGAAGTTTCAGGAAGCGCTGACCGAGGGTGCGGACTCCGAGGCCGCGGGGTGGTTCCACCTCGATTGGTCCGGTGAAAAGCCGACGCATCGCAACTTCGAGGGCCACGACGAACTGGTCGCACTCGATCACGAGAGCCCGGATGTGCAGCAGTACGTCGTGGACGTCCTGTCGCACTGGCTCGAGCGAGGCGTCGACGCCTGGCGGCTGGACGCGGCCTATGCGGTATCGCCGCGTTTCTGGGCCGCGGTGTTGCCGAAGGTTCGGGAAAAGCACCCGGACGCTTACTTTCTCGGCGAGGTCATTCACGGCGACTACGACCGAATCGTCTCGGCCTCCACGCTGGACTCGGTCACTCAGTACGAGCTGTGGAAGGCCGTCTGGAGCGGTCTGAGCGAGCTCAACTTCTTCGAGCTCTCCCATGCGCTCGAGCGTCACAACGGCTGGCTCGACGCCTTCGTGCCCGCCACGTTCGTCGGAAATCACGACGTCAACCGCATCGCCAGCGTCATCGAGGACGAGCGACATCTGCTGCACGCCTTGGTGGTTCTGTTCACCGTGGGCGGTATGCCGATGATCTACTACGGCGACGAGCAGGCGTTTCGCGGAATCAAGGAGGATCGAGTCGGCGGTGACGACGAGGTGCGTCCGGAGTACCCCGACACGTTCGAGAATCTCGCTCCGTACGGTTGGCCGGTCTACCGAGTGCATCAGGAGCTGATCGCACTTCGGCGTCGCAATCCGTGGCTGTACTCCGCGCGCACCGAGACGCTCGAACTCACCAACACCGCACTGCTCTATCGCGCGCACGCCGACGGCGAATCGCTGACGGTCGCGCTCAACCTCGGTGACGACGCCATCGACTACCCGGTTCAAGGCGACGAGGTGCTCGCAGGCGAAGCGGATCTGCACGACGGGCGGGTGAGCGTCCCGCCGCACGGCTGGGCCGTGATCGGCTGAACGCGTGCATTCGGTTCCATTCGTCTCTCTAGCGTGAAAACAAGACACGGCGAGAAACCGCTACAGGTACAGTCGACCGCGACACGGGGTGCCCGTCAGGGCTGAGAACACACCCGTCGAACCTGATCTGGTTAGGACCAGCGAAGGGAATGTCGTGGCGTTGCGGTATTCCTGTTCCCTCGTGACGGTCCCGACCTCGAACGAGAGGCGAGGCGCATGAAATTCGACGAGCAGACAGTGTTGGTCACCGGCGGTGGACGCGGACTGGGAGCAGCGATCGCCGCGGCGTTCGCCGGCCAGGGTGCCCGAGTGGTGATCGACTACCGCAACAGCAGAGATGCCGCCGAAGCGCTGTCGAACCGACTCGGTGAGAACGCGATCGCGGTCCAGGGTGATGTCACCGACGACGCCGCGGTGGCCGCGCTGTTCGATACCGCGCGTGAGCATTTCGGCACCCCGATCACTACCGTCGTCAACAACGCGCTGGCCGATTTCTCGTTCGACGGAGACGCACGGCCCAAAGCCGACACGATCACCTGGGAGCGCTTCGACGCTCAACTGCGGGGCAGCGTCCGCGCGGCGTTGTTGACCACCCAGGCTGCACTGCCGGGCATGCGCGAGGCGGGGTTCGGACGAATCATCAACGTGGGCACCAATTTGTTCCAGAATCCGGTAGTCCCGTACCACGACTACACGGCCTCCAAGGCGGCGCTGCTCTCGCTGACCCGCACTCTGTCCGCCGATCTGGGCGCAGACAACATCACCGTCAACATGGTCTCGGGTGGACTGCTCCGCACCACCGACGCCAGCTCCGCGACCCCGGCCGAGGTGTTCGATTTCATCGCCGCCTCGACCCCGCTGCAACGCGTCACCACCCCCGAGGAATTCGCCGACGCTCTGCTGTTCTTCGCATCGCCGTGGGCGCGGTCGGTGACCGGCCAGAATCTCGTCGTCGACGGCGGACTGGTCAAGGACTGACATGCACCTCAACGCTTTTCTCTACGGTTGCGGCCACCACAGCGCGGCGTGGCGTCACCCCGATTCGCGAGTGGAGGACCTCGGCGACATCTCGTACTACGAGGAACTCGCGCAGCTCGCCGAGCGGGGCAAGTTCGACGCGGTGTTCTTCGCCGACGGTCATTCGGTACGCGACCCGGCCGGGGCAGGCACCTGGTTCCTCGAGCCGATCACCGCGCTGTCCGCCATGGCGCGGGCCACCACGCACATCGGCCTCGTCACCACGGTCTCGTCGACGTTCTACACCCCGTTCCACGCTGCACGCATGTTGGCGTCGCTCGATCACATCAGTGGCGGCCGTGCTGGTTGGAACGTCGTCACCTCCATGTTCGACGCCGAAGCACGCAACCACGGGATGGACGTCATCCCGGCTCGTGAGGAGCGATATGCCCGCGCCGAGGAGTTCGTGGATACGGCTCTGGCGCTGTGGGATTCGTGGGATGCCGACGCGTTGACGCTCGATCGAAGCAGGCACTACGCCGATCCGGCCAAGGTGCACTCGATCGACCACGACGGCAAACACTTTCGGGTCGACGGGCCGTTGACGGTGCCGCGGTCGCCGCAGGGGAGGCCGGTGCTGTTTCAGGCCGGCGCGTCGGGCCCGGGCCGGGATCTGGCCGCGAAGTACGCCGAGGCGATCTATGCCGTCGCCTACGATCTCGTTGCAGCGCAGAGCTATTACAACGACGTGAAGGCGAGAATCCGCCATGCGGGCCGCGACAGCGCGACAGTGGGGATCATGCCGGGTTTGGTGACGTACATCGGGTCGACCATGGACGAGGCTCGCCGCAAGAAGGCCGAACTCGATGAGCTGCTGCCCACGGAGCAGTCACTGGCGATGCTGTCGACGTTCACCGGACAGGACTGTGCTGCCTGGGAACTCGACGCGCCGGTACCGTCCCTGCCTCCGGCGGCCGAGTTCGCCGGACCGCAGGGTCGCTACGAGACGATCCTGCGGATCATCGAGAAGGACGCCCCGACTGTGCGGGAGTTGCTCGGCACCCTCGCCGCGGGCGGCGGCCACGCGACAATGATCGGCACGCCGGAATCGATTGCCGACGAGATGCAGTCGTGGATCGGCCGCGGTGCCGACGGCTTCAATCTGATGTGTCCGCGCTACCCGGACTCATTGGAGGACTTCGTCGATCAGGTGGTTCCGATCCTGCAGCGGCGCGGTATTTTTCGCGCCGACTACACCGCGTCGACGCTGCGCGGGCACCTGGCGGGGTGATTCGTGAACATCAGTCCAGCGAGGCGATGAATTCCCTCGTCAATCGTGCGATGTCGTCGGCATGGGAGATCGGCGACCAGTGTCCGGCCGGAATGTCGTTGCGCGTGAGGTTCTTCACCCACTTGCCGGTGTCGTCGTAGTGGTACGGACGCACTGCGACGTCCTCGGTGTTGACGATGAGGTGCACGGGGATGTCGATGTACCGCTCACGTGGATTGCCCAGGAGCGGAATGATGTTGGCCCGGTAGAGTTTGGTGCCGTTGGTGGCATCCGACCACAGTGTGGGGTTCTGGGTGACGAGCTTCGGATCGACGCCCGAGAACTCCTGGAGGAACGCCGGCCACCCCTTGGCGAACTGCCGCTTGATGCGCAACGTGGACAGGCCGGGGATGTGGAAGGTGACGGTGTACCACGACGCGCGTACCTGGGCGAGCACCTGTTTGATGCCGGTGAGGGTGGGTTTGCGCAGGCGCGACTGCGACCACTTGCCGAGGTGATCGAGGTTCGGCCCGGAAATCGATGTGTACGAACGAATTCGGTCCTTCGCCTGGGGCTGGGCTGCGGCCTCCCATACCTCGACGGCACCCCAGTCGTGGGCGAGTACATGGACTGGGGCGTCGGGGCTGACGGCATCGGCGACGGCATAGAAATCCGAGGCGAGCCGGGCCAGCTTGTACGCCGACTGCTCGGCGGGGACCGAGCTCTCGCCTGCGCCGCGGGAGTCGTAGCTGATCACCCGGAAGCGGTCCTCGAGCTGCGGCACGATGTGGCTCCACAGCTCATGAGTATCGGGCCAGCCGTGCACGAGGACGATGGGATCGCCGTCGGGATTGCCGCTCTCGAACACCGCCAGCCGGATGCCCTCGTTGATGACTGTCGTCTGAACCGCGTTGCTGCTCAACAGTTTTCCGTTCTATAGATCGAGTACGAGACGCCCGCTGCGTGCGCGCGAAACGCAGATGAGCATGTGATCGCGCTGCTCTTCCGGCGTCAGTCTGTTTTCCAGGTGCTCGGGCTCACCGGAGAGCACCCGGACCTTGCAGGTGCCGCAGAAGCCCTGCTGGCACGAGTACGCGACGTTGGGTTTCTGCTCCTTGACCGCCGTCAGCACGGAGGCGTCGGCGGCGACGTCGAGCACAGCGCCCGTGCTGATCAACTGCACCTCGAACGGAGTGCCGTCGAGAATCGGCGGCGGGCCGAATCGCTCGAAATGCAGTGCGGTGGAGGGGCACTGGCGAAAGTCGCGGCGGACTGCGTCGAGCATGGGGGTGGGGCCGCAGCAGTAGACGGCACCGCCTGCGGGTGCGCGCTCGAGCAATTCACCCTCGGTGGGGTACCCGTGCACGTCGTCGGTCCGGACGAACACCCGGTCCGATTCCCAGCTCTCGATCTCGTCGAGGAAGGGCATCGTGTCGCGTGATCGACCGCAGTACACGAATTGCCAGTCCATGCCGAGAATTCTTGCGGCGCGGACCATCGCGATGATGGGAGTGATCCCGATACCGCCGGCGATGAACAGTGCGCTGCCGTCGCCGACGAAAGGGAATCCGTTGCGGGGGCCACGGACGGTGACCTCGGTGCCGGGTTGCAGTCCGTGCATTTCGATGGATCCGCCTGCGCCGGTCGGGATTCGGCGCACCGCGATGCGATAGGAGCTGCGATCGGAGGGATTTCCGCACAGTGAGTACTGCCGGCGACGGCCCGAGGGCAGGTGCAGATCGAGATGACAGCCCGGATGCCAGATGGGCAGCTGTGCACCCGTCGGCGACGCAAGGGTGAGGGCTGCGACATCGTTGTCCTCGGCGACGATCTCGCGTTCGGTGACGACCAACTTCAACGCCGAATCGGGGTTGTGGCCGGCGACGGCGTCGTTGTACTCCGCTCCGGCCGCCGCCTGCATGTACCCGTTGAGAAACGTACCGAGCAGCTGCATCGAGCGATCAGGACGTCCGCGCCCGCGCAGGTCCGGCGGAGCATCCTTGGGGAGCAGCCGCGGGACGCGCCGTGAAGAGAGCTTCACCTCGCTGCAGCCTGAGCGGCAGGCGAGGACGCAAGGTACCGGACGGCCTGAGCTGTGGAGCCTTCCTGGCTGGGGTGGTACGACTTCTTGAGGTAGCGCGACATGCTGCGGCCGACGTGCGTCAGCGCGGGCAGGGTGCCGCGTTTGACCGACTTCCGCCACAGTGCCGAGCGCGGCTTGCGGACGGACTTCGGGGCCGACTGCAGCTCCGGGTCGTTCTTCATCAGGAAGATGATCCCGCGCATCCAGATGTAGGCCATCAACGGCACGACCACGACGAACGTGCGCAATCGGCGAACCTCGCGCTTGTCGAAGTATCGCAGCGTGTCGTAGGCGACCGAGCGGTGCTCTACTTCCTCGGCACCGTGCCAGCGCAGCAGATCGAGCATGGTGGGGTGGATGCCCGCGCGGTCGAGACCGTCGGCGTTGAGTACCCAGTCACCGAGAAATGCCGTCACGTGCTCGATCGCGGCGATCAGAGCCAAGCGCTCGACCAGATTGTTCTTCGATCGAAGGCTGGTCACCGAATCGGAGCCGAGGACCTTGCCGAAGGCCCACTCCATCTGGTCGGTGAACGGAGTCGGGTCGAGTCCTTTGGCCTGGAGATGCACGAGGACGCCGGTGTGGGCCTCGGCGTGTACGGCTTCCTGGCCGATGAAGCCGATGACGTCGTCGCGCAGCTTCTCGTCGTCGATGTACGGCAGGGCTTCCTTGAACGTGTCGACGAACCAGTGCTCGCCGGCGGGCAGCAGTAGATGCAGCACGTTGAGTACGTGCGTGGTGTACGGATCGCCCGGCACCCAGTGCATCGGCAGATCGCTCCAGTCGAACTTGACGTTTCTGGCTTGCAGCATCACTTCACCGGGATCCGATGCGACGATCTTCCGTTCGCTCATCGAGCCACCTCCTCCACGTTCGCAGGTGTGGCCGATGCCACAGTGCGAGACTTAGTATAAACACCGGTAACACATAAAGGGAACCGTGACGGTATCCGATGAGACACTTCTGTCATGACCGACTCCTCCCCCGTGTCGACTCCCCCGAGTCGTATGCCCGTCACCTGGCCTGCTGAATGGCCAGTCGAAGTTCGGCGCATCGCCGATGCCACGAACGATGCGCTGGCTGCTGTCGCCTCGCAGGATTCGGTCGCGTTCGACGATGCCGTCGAATCGTTGGGCCGCTCGGACTCGGCGCAGGCCGGCCACGTGCATGCCGAAATGGTACGCACGTTGCTCGAAGAGGTATACAGCGATGGATTGACCGGCGAGAACGTCCAGGAGGTGCTCGGCCGAACCGTACGAGGAGCCGGCTGGCTGCCGAACCTGGACATCGCCGGATTCGTGGAGGTGCTCACCGGAGCGCTGGGGGTGTCCGACGTCGAAGAGCAGTCGCGAGTGAGGCCGCGTCCGGCGCACGCGTTGCTGGTGGTCGCAGACCTGCTCGCGGTGCGCCGTGGCCGAGCCGAGACCTATCTGCGACGCGCACTGGCCGAAGTGCAGCGCGCCGAGACGATCGAGATGCCCTAGGAAAGTCTTCGCCTGTCTTGCATACGCGCTAGACCGTCGAAGAAAGCGCTACCGATGCAGAATGTTCGCTCCGGCGATGACGGCTCGCACGGCCGACAGGTGTGCGTCGGTATCCATGCCCATCGACCATTCGCGGCGACCGTCGTGCTCGGTGAGGACGAAGGTGGCGGTCTCGTCGCCGATGATCTGCTGGTGGAACGAGAGGATCTCGATGCGGAATCCGGCGTTGTGGAGCATCGACGTCAAGGCCTCGATCGGCCCGTAAGTCGTTGCCGCACAGGCGATGATCGTGTCGCCGACGCCGAAGGTCGCGTCGAAAGCCGTCCTACCGCCAGCTGCACTGTCGGCAGTCCATGACCCCAGTCGAAGAGGGCCGGTGGTGGGCGAGAAACGGTCGGTGAAGTTCGTCCACGACATGTGTTGCCAGGTGATCTCGTCGCGCATCGTGCGCGGCAGGGCGCAACCGAAACGGGCGTGGAACGGATCTGTGGCGAGAGTGGAAGCAAATGCATTCATGAGGGTGGTCCTGGCGAATGTGAAGGGAGGACCGAGAGAGCACAACGACCCGCAGCGAGGGGTCGGTCCGAATCAGACCCCGCTACGGCGGCGTACTACGAGAATGCGCTTCACACCCCAGAAAGTAGTCCTCCGTCGCAGTCGCGCGCAAGTATCGAGTGAATACAGATCTCTAGGACACGAACTAGATGTCCGCATATATCGCACGATTCGTTGTAACTTTGGCCCCATGGACCCCGTGCGTAACCCCTACGCCCCCGGCGCCGGCCAGCGCCCACCCGAGCTCGCAGGCCGAAAGAAGCAGCTCGACGCCTTCGACGTCGTACTCGAACGCATCACCCGCGGCCGGCCGGAACGCAGCGTCGTACTCACCGGGCTGCGAGGCGTCGGGAAGACGGTGTTGCTCAACCAACTCCGATCCGCGGCCATCGCCCGCGGCTGGGGCACCGGCAAGATCGAGGCTCGGCCGGACCAGGAACTGCGTCGACCGCTGTCGTCTGCGCTGCACATGGCGGTCCGCGGCATCGCGGCATCGCATCGCGATCCCGAACGCGTCGACGAATTCCTCGGCGTCCTCAAGGCCTTCGCCCTACGCGCCACCGCGGACAAGGGCATGCGGGAGCGGTGGCAGCCCGGCATCGACGTCCCGGCGAAGACCGGCCGCGCCGACTCCGGCGACATCGAGATCGACCTCGTGGAACTGCTGCTCGACGCCTCCGCGCTGGCCGGCGACGTGGGCGTGGGCATCGCCATCTTCATCGACGAGATGCAGGATCTGGGTGCCGCGGACATCTCCGCGTTGTGTGCGGCCTGTCACGAGCTCAGTCAGGACACCGCGCCGCTGATCATCGTCGGGGCCGGGCTGCCACACCTACCTGCGGTGTTGTCGGCATCCAAGAGTTACTCCGAGCGCCTGTTCAGTTACCACCGGATCGGCCGACTGGAACGAGCCGCGGCCGACCTCGCGTTGATCGCTCCGGCCGACCGCGAGGACGTCGAATTCACCCCCGACGCGCTCGACGCGCTGTATGCAGCCGCTGACGGCTACCCGTACTTCGTCCAGGCCTACGGCAAGGCGACGTGGGATCTCGCGGCCGACACCCCGATCACCGTCGAGGACGTGCGCGTCGCCGCTCCGACGGCGGAGGAGGAATTGGCCGTCGGATTCTTCGGATCTCGCTACGAGCGTGCGACGCCTGCCGAGCGTGAATACATGCGTGCGATGGCCGAACTGTCCGTGGACGACGGCTCGGTGCCGACCTCGGCCGTGGCGACCGAGCTGAAGCGCAAGCCTGCATCGCTGTCTCCGGCTCGCGACGGACTGATCAAGAAGGGCCTGATCTATTCGGCCGAGCGCGGAACCATCGCGTTCACGGTGCCGCACTTCGGTCGCTACCTGCGGGCCCAGACCGACGAACCTGCGGCGGTGTGAACTCTCACTACGCCTCAGCGCGCTCGACGCACAGTTGCTCGAGTTTCCGCACTGCCTTGGGGTCGGAGTGGTCGACGTTGACGAGCTCCGAGTTGCCGTCGTAGAAGTCGATCAGTCGCTGATCCATCACCTTGCGCCACAACGGCGGAACCAGCGCGCAGAAGATCATC
The DNA here is from genome assembly GCF_003688915.1 of Rhodococcus sp. SBT000017. Classification (NCBI taxonomy): domain Bacteria; kingdom Bacillati; phylum Actinomycetota; class Actinomycetes; order Mycobacteriales; family Nocardiaceae; genus Rhodococcus; species Rhodococcus sp. SBT000017. Next base: position 3,332,611 of record NZ_REFU01000001.1, on the reverse strand, counting down.
ACTGCATATCCGGCCGGTAGCTGTGGGGACTCGTCGACGGTGCGCAGTGCCTGGTAGCGGCGCACCGGATTCGCGTGATGGTCGCTGTGCCGTTGCAGGTGGTAGAGAAACAGGTTGCTCCACAGGTGGTCGCTGTTCCAGCTGTCGCGGTGGGTCGGTTTGCCGTATCGACCGCTCTTGCGCTTCTGCCGCAGCAGCCCGTAGTGCTCGAGGTAGTTGGCTGCCTCGTAGAGGACGATCGCGATCGCAGCCTGCAGGAACAGATACGGCACGGTCACCACACCGAAGACGGCGATCAGCACGCCGAACAGCACAACGCTCATGGCCGCGGCATTGAACAGGTTGTTTCGGTACGACCAGGGAGACAGGCCCTGGCGGGCGAGGCGTCGAGTCTCGAGCTCCCAGGCCGAGCGCAGGCCGTGCACGATCGTGCGCGGCAAGAACTTCCAGAACGACTCGCCGAACTTTGCCGACGCCGGATCCTCCGGGGTGGCGACGCGGAGGTGGTGGCCGTGATTGTGCTCGACGTAGAAGTGGCCGTACAGGGACTGTGCCAGTGTCACCTTCGACAGCCATCGCTCCAGACGCTCACGCTTGTGGCCCAGCTCGTGCGCGGCGTTGATGCCGACCCCACCGACGATGCCGACGGTGATGGCCAGGCCGATCCGCTCCGGGACTCCCAGCGGGCCGTGCGCCCAGAGATAGCAGGCCGCAACCAGACCCGCGTACTGCAACGGCAGGAACAGATAGACGCACCAGCGGTAGTACGGATCCTTCTCCAGCGCGGCGATCGCCTCGTCCGGGGGATTGCTGCGGTCCACTCCGGCGAATTTGTCCACCAGAGGCAGTGCGACACCCATGATCATCAGGCCGAGGGTCCAGAACGCCCCGGGCCCGAGAAGCGATACCAGCCCCCAGGCCAGGAACGGGCTAAGGGGAATGATCAATCCCAGCGGCCAGAGGTAGCGTTTGGGGTCGCGCCACCGCGGCGACGTACTCGTGGCGGACTCATCACGCATTGAAGGTTTCTTCACTCCTGGTCGGTGCCGTGCCCGAGGTGCGAGGACAAATCGGTAGTGGCGTGTCACAACTACATCGCCCGTCCTACCAGGATAGTTACCCAAGCAAATATTTGTAGGTTCCCCGATGGGCCGTCGGACGCCACGCTGCCCTTGTACGGTGACCGGATGAAGCATGTCGAGTCGGCGTTCGTCGGAGTTCACGGAACCCGAATCGTCTACGACGTCTGGACCCCCGAGACCACACCGACCGGGATCGTTGTGCTGGCTCACGGCCTGGCCGAGCACGCTGGCCGGTACCGGCACGTCATCGAACGGCTGGGCTCGCTCAGCTTTGTCGTCTACGCGCCAGACCACCGCGGACACGGGCGATCCGGTGGCAAACGGGTGTCGCTGGAGAAGTGGTCCGACTTCACCGACGACCTACACACGCTGTTCGGCATCGCAGCCGCCGAACATCCGAATCAGCGCACCTTCCTGCTCGGCCACAGCATGGGCGGTGCCGTCGCACTGTCGTACGCACTCGACCATCAGGGCGACCTCGACGGTCTGATGCTGTCCGGGCCCGCAGTGGCACCGAGCGTGGGACAGCCGAAAGCCCTGGTGGCGGTGGGCAAGGTCCTCGGACGTTTCCTACCGGCAATTCCCGTGCTGAAGCTCGACCCCGATCTCGTCTCGCGCGATCGAGATGTGGTCGACGCCTATGTCGCCGATCCGCTGGGTTACCACGGCACCGTCCCGGCGGGCCTGGCCGCAGCCATGCTCGGCGTAGGCGAAACCTTCCCGGCACGGTTGCCGTCGCTGAAGATTCCGGTGCTGCTCCAGCACGGGACTGCGGACGGACTGGCCGATGTCTCGGGCAGCGAACTCATCGCCGAACTCGCCGGATCGGACGACCTGACCCTGAAAACGTACGACGGGCTGTTCCACGAGGTGTTCAACGAACCGGAGAAGGAGCGCGTACTCGACGACCTCGTCGACTGGCTGCGCCCACGTGTACACACCGGCGCTGTAAGTTCCTGACGGATCTTTTCGAAGAAGGGGGTACGACCATGACCAGGCGAGCACTCGTATTGGGCGGCGGCGGAGTCGCAGGTATTGCGTGGCAGACGGGTGTCCTACTGGGATTGGCAGAATCCGGAGCCGACGTCACCGACGCCGAGATGCTGCTGGGAACGTCGGCCGGCTCCTCGGTGGCAGCTCAGATCTCCAGCGGAGTTCCGCTGGCCGAGTTCTTCGACCGCCAAGCCGACGAGGCGAAGCAGGACGACGAGCCGCACGCCGAGGCGACCATCGACGAACTGGTCACCATGTTGGCTCGGGCGGCGCAGAACTCCGACGGCAGTGCACTGGACACCCGCCGACGCATCGGCACCGCGGCACTGGCGGCATCGACGATCACCGAACGCGAGCGTCGCGCCATCGTCGGACGACGGTTGCCGACGCACTCGTGGCCCAACCGCGATCTGAGGATCGTCACTGTCGACGCGGTGACCGGCCGGCACCGGGTTCTCGACCGTGGCTCGGGCGTTCAACTGGTCGACGCGGTGGCCGCGAGCTGCGCCATCCCCGGCATGTGGCCACCGGTGACGATCGGAGATCATCGGTACGTCGACGGCGGTATCCGTGCAAGCGAAAATGCCGATCTGGCAGTCGGTTTCGAGAAGGTGCTGGTGCTCAAGGTCGGCGCGCTCGATCTCGAGGACGATCCCTTCGAGATCGAACGAGAGCGGCTGCTCGCCGGTGGATCCAAGGTGGAAGTGATTGTCCCCGATGCCGATTCGGCGGCCGCCATCGGCCCCGATGCCACCGACATCGCGGTCCGATCGGCTGCAGCCGTGGCCGGACGAGCACAGGGCAATGCCATCGCGGAACGCATCGCCGAGTTCTGGGTCCAGAGAACCCCCTAGCCGAACAGTGCAGCGCCGTTCCCCCAACAGACGGCGCGAACCCAGTCGTCGCCCAGATCGAGTCGGCTCACGGCCTGCAGGGCGTGCAGATACGGGTACGGGATGTTGGGGAAGTCGCTGCCGAACAGAATGCGATCCTGCAGGTCGAGCAGTCGCGGCCGCTCGTGCTTCGGGAACGGTGCACCGGCCTCGGAGAAGTCGGTGAACGCCATCGTGGTGTCCAGTCGAACGTTCTCGTAGCGATCGGCCAGGTCGAGGAACTCGACATACTCGGGCATGCCCATGTGCGCGATGATCAGTGGAAGATTCGGGAACCGTTGCAGCAGCTCGGCAATCGGCCCCGGTCCGGTGTGAGTGCCGGGTGCCGGGCCGGAACCGCAGTGAATCACCACGGGTACCTCGGCGTCCGAGATCGCGCTCCAGACGCCGTCGAGCAGGGGGTCGTTCGGTGAATAGTTGCCGACCTGGATGTGCGACTTGAAGATTCGGGCACCGTTCGTCAAGGCCTGCTCGACGTACTCGGTGGCCCCGTCCTCGGGGTAGAAGGTGGCGGTCTGCAGGCAGTCGGGGGTTCGCGCCGCGAAGTCGGCACCCCACGAGTTGAGCCAGGCCGCCATCGACGGTTTGTGCGGGTAGATCATCGACGTGAACTGTCGTACTCCGAATCCCCGAATGACCTGCAGCCGTTCGTCTTCGGCGAACCGATAGGAGATGGGCCAGACGCTGCCGGTCAGCGGACCTGCACTGTCGAAGTAGCTCCATACCTTGTCCATCACGTTCTTCGGCATGAAGTGCGTGTGGACGTCGAACAGGCCGGGCAGCGACAGATCGGTCCAGAAGGCGACGATTCGTTCCGTCTCCTCCGCCAGGTCGGCGTCGGAGCGCGGCGGTTCAGCGTGCGACATGGGCGTCGAACCACTCGAGAGTCTTGCCCCAGGCATCAGCGGCAGCGTCGGCGTCGAACACGGCAGGGCGGTCGTCGCAGTGGAATCCATGCTTGCCGTTCTCGTAGCGGGTGATCTCGGAGTCGACCGGCGCCGTCGCGGTGATCTCGCGCAGCGTCTCGACGTCCTGGAACGGGATTCCCTCGTCCAGGTCTCCGAAGAACCCGCGCCATGGCGTCCGGAGGGCGTCACCCACCGAGGCCATTGCGGGATAGCCGAAGCGGCTCTTCGTGATTCCGCCACCGTAGAACGTCGCAGCCGCACCGAGGTGGCGTCGAACAGCGGTCTGGAACGCGACAGTGCCGCCCATGCAGAAGCCGACGATCGCGATGGACGAGGGCTCGAATCCCACCTCGGCGAGTGCGCTTGCCGCTGCATCCACGTCGGAGTCCACCTCGTCCGCAGCGAGTTCGCCGATGGCTGCCATGGCCGAATCCATGTCCGAGTAGTCGAGCACGGTGACGCCGTCCTGCCGGTGGAACAGGTGCGGTGCGACCGCGACCCAACCGGCGGATGCGAGGCGATTGCAGACGTCGACGATGTGATCGGTGACCCCGAAGGCCTCCTGGATGACGATGACGCCGCCGCGGGCGTCACCGTCCGGCCGCACGACGGTGAGGGGAGTGGTGTCCATCCCTCGATTGGAGCACATCACCAGTACCGGATGCCGGTAACCACGGTGAGTTCCGCAGTTTTGTACGGTGGCGTGCAGGGAACGATCCCGACCGAGAGGACAACTCATGCGCGCGGTACAGATCTCCACCCTCGACGGACCCGATTCGGTGACCGTCGTGGACGTCGACGAGCCTGCTGCCCGCGACGGGTCGGTGGTCATCGAGGTCCATGCCGCGGGCGTCGCCTTTCCCGACGCATTGCTCACCCGCGGGCTCTACCAGTACAAGCCCGAGTTGCCGTTCGTCCCCGGCAGCGAGATCGCCGGCATCGTTCGGTCGGCACCGCCGGAGTCCGGCTTCTCCGCAGGTGATCGAGTAGCCGCCCTGACCGGACTGAGCGACGGTATGGCCGAGGTCGCCGTCGTATCCCCGGACACGGTGTTCGCGTTGCCCGAGTCGGTGTCCCTCTCCGCAGGGGCAGGGTTGTTGTTCAACGACCTGACGGTGCACTTCGCCCTCCGGGAACGCGGTCGTCTGGCACCGGGCGAGACTGTCCTGGTGCACGGCGCAGCAGGGGGTATCGGAACCTCCGCGCTGCGAATGGCTCCGGTACTCGGCGCATCTCGCGTCATCGCCGTGGTGAGCTCGGAGGCCAAGGCCGACATCGCCCGTTCCGCCGGAGCCACCGACGTGGTGCTCGTCGACGGGTGGAAGGACGCGGTGAAGGAACTGACCGGCGGCCGTGGCGTCGACGTCGTCGTCGATCCGGTGGGCGGTGACCGGTTCACCGACAGCATCCGCTCGCTCGCGCCGTCGGGCCGAATCCTGGTGCTGGGCTTCACCGGTGGTGAGATCCCGACGGTCAAGGTCAACCGATTGCTGCTCAACAACGTCGACGTCGTCGGCGTCGGCTGGGGTGCGTGGTGGATGACGCGCCCGGGCTACCTCGCCACCCAGTGGGCCGAGATCGAACCGCTCCTCGCCGACGGATCGCTCAGCGCACCGGAGCCGTCGGTGTTCCCGGCCGCCGACGCTGCCACCGCCATTGCCTCACTGGAGAACCGCACTGCCGCAGGCAAAGTGGTACTCGCCTTCACCCACTGACTCAGCACCCGCTGACACCGCGTCGAGCTGCCGGTTCACTCCGGCAGCTCGACGCCCCTTGCCTCGGCCAGGGCTGCGATCTCTGCAGGGAAGACGTTCTTGAACACGAACGGATCGGTCCCGAGCGCCCAGTTCGGTGCGAGCTCGATGGCGTATCGCTCGAAGTAGCCGAGCTGCTTGGCCACCAGGATCAATTCCTCCGGGCTCGACGTCTTGTACTGCTTGCCCATGCTCACCAGCGCTCGAATGAAGTCCGCCAGGCTGAAGTGCGCGAGGGTTGCCGAGAGCATCGGAGCGAACACCGACTGTAGGATCGCGCCGACCTCGGCGTCCGAACCCATCTGCGGGGCAACGATTCCCAGACGCTTCACCGTGCCGGCGAGCCGGGTGAAGTCGCCGTCGATCACGGTGGCGTGGAACAGATCGAGCAGCAGCGCGCGCCACTGCTCGTCCATCTCGCCCATCACTCCGAAGTCGAGGAACGCCACCCTGCCGTCGTCGAGGACCCACACGTTGCCCGCATGCACGTCGCCGTGGAACAGGCCGTGCAGCACAAGGGCTTCCATCCATACCTTGGCGGCGCGGCGGACGATCAGCTCGGACTGCTCACCCGGCTCGTAGCGGTCGAGTGGGGAGCCGTGCATGCGCTCCATACAGATGACGCGCCCGCCGCAGTAGTCGAGAAACACCTCGGGCGCGGTGACGTGGGCGTTGTCGCCGAACGCGCTGATGGCCGCGCGAAAGCTGTCCTGACGCTTGGCTTCCACGGCGCTGTCGAGTTCGGCGAAGGTGGCAGCGTGCAGGTCGACGATGATCGCCGACGCGTTGGCCGTGGCGAAGAACGGAATGAACTTCTCGAGTCCGCGGGCGACGAGGTACGCGATACGCAGGTCGATCTTCATGCGGTGGTAGATGCCTCGCCGCTGCACCTTCATGACCACTTCACGGCCGTTGTCGCGGCGCACGCACAGATGCACCTGAGCGACCGAGGCGGACGAGAGCGGCACGTCGTCGAACGAGGAGAACAGGTCGTCGATTCCGCGGCCCAGATCGGCCTCGATCACAGCTCGCGCCTGCGACCCGGGGAACGGTGGCACCTCGTCGAGGCAGCGCAGGCAGGTGTCGGCGAGGACCTTGGGAAACAGCCCTGGTGAGGACCCCATCAACTGGCCGACCTTGACGAAGGTGGGACCGAGAACGAAGAAGGCGTCGACGACGGCCTCCGAGGCGTGCAGCGGCCACCCGCGCCGTGGCGCGCGCACCCAACGGCCGATTGCGACGAATTGGAAGTACGCCAACACCGACCCGATGACGATGAGCCGCAGCAGTTCTCGTACCCCGAACGTTTTCAGCTCGGGTGCGGGCTTGGGCGTCAGGGGCTTGGGCGTCATACGTGCACTCCCGCAGGCACGCGCGCAGCCGAGGCTTCCAGGCGCGCCAACAGTCGATCGAACCGCGTTGCATCGCCGGAGGCACGTGAGAGCACGAACGCGCCCTGAATTCCGGCCACGATCTCCTCGGCAAGGTCGGCTGCGGATTCGCCGTGACCCAGACGGCGCAGTACCGGAGTGAGTGCGTCGATCCAGTGGGTGAAATGCGCTGCGACGCGGCCCGAGAACACCGCCCGTTCGAGACCGAGTGTGAACGCTCCGAACAGGCACACCAGACGGTTGGACCGGAAGTATCGCGCGGTCTGCTCGAACATCTCGTGGGTGGTCGACGCGGCATCGGTCCCGTGTCGCAACGGCTCGAACACGTTGTGGTGGAACCACTGCTCGACGTCGTCGAGGACGGCCTCGGCCATCTCCTGCTTGCCCCGCGGAAAGTAGTGGTAGAGGCTGCCTTTCCCCAGGCCGGTCTGTTTGCTGATGACCGCGAGGGTCGACCCGTCGAATCCGTGGTCGCGGAACACCCCTGCGAGTACCGGCACCACGTCGTGGCGATCGCTCATGAGCCGGTACTGTACCAATCGGTACACGCCGGGTGTATCGGGGTCGCGGGAGTGGAGCCTGCGGAATGACCCTTGGGACCGGGAGTGGAGCCTGCGGAATGACCCATCGAGGTGAGCGCAGTGGATACTGCAGTCGTGAAGAGAACTACCGTCCTGGCAGCTGGGGCCTTTCTCGTCGGCGGGGTGACCTATCTGGCCGCCGAGGCCGTCGCCGCGCTCGGTTGGACGGACCGGCCGTACAGCTACGCCCGCAACAACATCAGCGACCTGGGGATCCCGGACATCTCACCGCTGCACACGGTGATGAACACCGGCTTCATCGTCGACGGCACGTTGTTCGTCCTGGCGGGGCTGGGACTGTCGGTGCTCTTCGAGGGCCGCGCGCGCTGGATCGTGGCCGGCACCTCCGTTGTGCACGGTGTCGGCAGCATCGTCGTCGGGCTCGCCCATGCGTCGGTCGACGGAGCCTCGACGCCTCATGCGGTGGGTGCAGGTATGGCAATCGTCGGCGGCAATCTGGTGCTGCTGGCCGCAGGCCGATACGGCGGCCGCGTCGGCGCGCCGCGTTGGTACACCGTGGGCAGTGCGACTGCAGGAGTGGCCGGCCTGGTGGGGCTGGCCCTGTTTCTCGCCGACACCGGAATCCTCGGCGGCGGAACATTCGAACGCATCTCGGTCTACACCATCATCGGATGGGAGATCGTCACCGGTGCAACGATTCTCGCGAAGCGTCGCTCAGCCGAACTTCGGTGACTCCTTGGCCAGAAAGGCGCGCACGCCTTCCCGGCCGTCCGCCGACTCGAACGCCTCCTCGAACACCGGCAATGCCCGTCGTGCCGGTAGGCCGGGGAACTCGCCGAACGTGAGCGCGAGGGCACGCTTGTTCGCATGCACGGCCGTGCGGGACTTGCGAGCCAGCGCCTGCGCCAAGCCCAGTGCCACCGACAACGACTGTCCGCGCGGAGCGACCCGATTGATCAGGCCCCACCGAAGAGCAGTCTCGGCCGAGACGGGCTCGCCGAGCAGCACCAGTTCGGCGGCGCGTGCCTGACCCACCCGCCGCAACGCACGCATGGACCCGCCACTGCTGGGGATAACTCCGAGGTCGATTTCCGGGAGTCCGAGTCGAGCCCCTTCGTCGGCGACGACGAGGTCGCAGCACAGCGCGAGCTCGAGGCCGCCGCCCAACGCGAATCCGTCGATTGCCGCCACCGTGGGCAGCGGCAGATCGTCGAGCAACTCGAGGGTGGCGTTCTCGAGATTGCTCTTGCGGGCGAGCACGTCACCGCCGTCCTGCATCTCGGGCATCTCGGATATGTCCGAGCCGGCACTGAACACCCGGTCGCCGGTGAGAACGATCGCCCGAACCGCGGCACTTTCGGCCAGCTCGAGAAGGACGGCGCGCAGTCGCCGCGTCGCCGGACGGGTCAGCGCATTGACCGGCGGGTTGCTCAGCGTGATCTGCGCAACGGCGTCGTGCGGAAAGGTCAGGACGGGAGAAAGTGCGGTGGGCATACTTCGGAACCGTAGAGCGTGCGGCTGACCTGGCGATTGGGAGACTGCCGAATTGGCATGTAGCGTGGTGGATACCCGACGCGGGGTGGAGCAGCTCGGTAGCTCGCTGGGCTCATAACCCAGAGGTCGCAGGTTCAAATCCTGTCCCCGCTACCAAAGAAATGATGTTAGAACCACGGTCCTCAGGGGCCGTGGTTCTTTCGTTTTCCCATGACATCGCACCCCTGGGTCGCTCGATGGTGAGAAATCCTGGGATTCGGTCGTCTGGGGCGGTTCTACGGGTGCGGGACGGTAGGTCCCGACCGGCCAGTTCAGCGCCTCTGTCGAATCGATCGGGGACCTCTGTTGCGTTAATCAGGTCACTGGTTCTAACGATCGGTTTTTGCTCCCGCTTCCGTTCGGCCGCCAGCGTCGCCGCTAGATCATCGTTCATGAGCAGCTGGTAGGCCGGGGTCAGGTCGCTGGCCACGATGTCGTCGTCGTGGACGTAGAGGTGCTTAAAGATGCTTTGGTTGAGGTCTCGACGCGACTTAGCGTCGGCAAGTTGGTAATGCCGGTGTGCGTCTCCCAGAATCTCCAGGCAGCTTTCCAATTTGGCGGTGAGATGTGATTCCTGGAGGTCGAACTCGCCGAGCTTTGCTTCTGCCTCGGCGCGTTCAGCCGCAATGCGTGCTTGCTCCGCGCGGAGTTCAACCGTGCCGATTGCATCTGCGTAGAACGCTTCGAGGAGCTTGCGGCTCTCTCGTTCGAGCTGCTGGAGTCGGTCGGTCGCGACTTGTCGCGTCTCGGCCGCATCGGGCAGTAGGACGCGCATGTGGTCGAGGATGAGCGCACGCACGGTGCTGGCCTGCTGTTCGTCGATCGTCACGGTTTGCCAATGCGCGGTCACCAGGTCCTCGAGGTGGGGTGCTTGGATGGCGCGGAATGTGCAGCCGTTCTTGAGCCGCTGACGGCCGAGGCAATAGAAGTAGTCGTAGATATTGCCAGCGCGGTTACGGGTCTTCTCGAACGTCAGAGGCTCGCCACACTGCCCGCAGTAAACCGAACCCTTCAGGTAGTGATTGTGTACCCGCGGCTTCTCACGGCTTTGGTGGCGGGCTTCACGAACGCGCTGCACTTCGGCGAAAAGCGCTTCGCTGACGAGTGCCGGGTGATTGCCGGGATACTCGACTCCTTCGAACCGCACAGCACCCGTGTAGTAGCGGTTCTGGAGCATTGACGTGATGTGCGAGTGGGCGATCGGCCGGCTGGGTCGGTTTGGCCGAGTGACCGTTGTGACGCCGCGCTTGTCGAACTCATCTTTGATCATTCCGGCTGTCCACTCACCGGTTGCGTAGCGTTCAAACATCCAGGTGACCCAGTGGCCTCGCTCGGGGTCTATGACGACCGTCTTCACCTCTCGACCATCTTCAGTGCGGGTGCGGATGTTGAGGAAGCCGAACGGCGCCATGCCTGGAGTCCCGCCGCCCTTCGCCTTTTGGAGCATGCCCTTGCGGGATTCGGTAGCCAGGTTGCGGCTGTAGAACTCCGCGATTGAACTCATGATGCCGTGAAGCAGCATTCCGCTGGGTGTCTCGTCGATGTTCTCCGAGCAAGAAACGAGCTGAGCGCCGACGGATGTCAGCTGAAGGTTGATCTCGACGTCGTCAACTCGATTGCGAGCCAGGCGATCGATCTTGTGCACGATGACGTACTGAATTTTGTGCGCCTTGACGTAGTCGAGCATTTTCTTCAGTTCCGGGCGATTGGCTGAGCGGGCGCTCTCGCCGGCATCGACGAATTCTGCGACGGTCACTGCGTCCAGGGACTGGGCTTTGCGGAGGCAGGCCTCACGCTGGGCGGGAATTGAGAAGCCCTCGGTCTCCCCACCTCGCTCAGCTTGGTCCTTGGTACTGACGCGGAGGTAGTGAACCGCCAGCGGCTTGATCCCGAGTGGGGGTGTGGGGGTCATGCGTAGCTCCTTCGTGGGGTTGATCGTGGTGCACGGATGAACCTCTGGCGGTCGTAGTGCTCGGTGTGGATAGGTCGGGCGCAGCGGCTTGCCAGAGGTGCATCGTCTGTCTTGTCGAGCCCTGTCTGCGCGAGACGGACACGGATGGCTGGTTCGCTGACGCCAAAGTGGGATGCCAGATCGGCGACGCGCTGAATGCCGTTGCCCCACGCGGCCTTGAGTGACCGTTTAGATACGAGAGCACAGCCTGCGAAGTAGTCGGCAGCAGCTTCGGCCTGCTCGGCCGCTGTCTTCCTGTCGGTAGTCCGGTAGAGATGGCCTGTATAGCCATGGTCGACGATGTGCTTGAACTCGTGCAGCAGTGTGAAGCGCTGGCGAACGGAGGGCTCCCTGCCGGAGAGCACAATTACCCAATGCCGGCCGTTCCAGTAGCTCATGCCGGAAACGGGGATGGATTCACGGATCACGACGATGCGGGGCAACCCGGTGATGTGGTGCTCGAGGATGCCGCGCTCATCACCGATCAGGTCAGCTAGCTTAGCGGCCTGGATCTCAGCGGTTTGTAGTGCTTCGAGGAAGCTCACCTCGCGCTGTGGGATCACAGCCCGGAGGCTTGTCAGAATTGATGGTTTGTAAGTATTTGTCATGATAAGCCTCCTTTCGTAGCGGGCTTTGATTTATTCTCTTTCGTCTTCTCCGTTGTGTGGTCCATTTGGGTCATATCCGTGTCTCGCAGCAATTCTCGCGAAACTGGCTTCCACTTCTTTTGCGGCAGATTCTGGAAGGTCGGAATACTTGCTGCGAAGGTAGGGGGAGAAGCTGGGAAGTGCTTTTGGCTGAACGTATCCCACGAGGTTGAACAGGTCGGAGAGCTCCAGCCCCAGTACGTCTGCCAATGATTTCAAGGTCTCAGGTCTCGGCTGGGGGATGTCACCACGCTCGATGCGAAGGACGTTGGAGTCAGTCATGCCGGAGCGGCGAGCGACTTCTTTTATGGTCAACTCAAGTTTGTTCCTACGCTCCTTGAGGACCTTTCCCAGTTTGGCTGCTTTAGTGGTGTTGGTCATGATGGTTATTCTCCGAATCTTTCGTTGTCTTATTCCTATTCTATTCCCTAAATTGCATAAATGCAGTACTGAAATTGTTGTAGAATTCTGCGAGGTTGTCCTTACCTCTGCGAGTTCGTCCGAGGGTTTTTCCGGGAGTCAGGGAGCTGCTGGCTGCAGCTCGACCTGACTCCCTGGTGTGCGGGTGACTCACTCCGCGGACTGACGCCCGCGCGACGTCGTACGCTTGCCGGTACCGAACAGGGTGGCGATGGCGTCACGTTGTTCGGCGGCTTCACGATCGATTTCGGCAGTCAGCGCTTCGGCCTTGGCTGCGATCTCTGGGTCGGCTGCTAGCGTGGCGATGCGACTTTCGATCGCCTCGCGGATGGTGTCCGTGAGCGATACGCCGCTGAGCTTGGCCAGGATCGACAACCGCGCGTGCTGTTCGTCTTCGAGACGAATTGCCAGGGTTTTCATGAGTCTCCTACTCCTTTCTGAAGGTCTTCTCCGGGTGCTCCGGTCACCGTCTTCGAGGTGGTGCGGCCGGTGAGTATTTTGCTCACTGGTGCGGCCGCAGTCTCTCGACGACGGGTGACCGAACGTGTCAGATCACCCGGAAGATCCAGACACTGCCTGCGGGAGCGTCCTCAATGTGAATGTCTCCGCTGAGCCTGGCGTCGTAGGCGAACCCGTCGTAGTCAAACTGGATGTACGCTCGGAGGTCCGCAGGTATCTCGCGGTCGAGAGTCACCTCAATGTCACTACCTTCGATTACTTCTCGGGCCCAGGCAGCGGGCGACTCGTAGGTGCCCATGAAGCAGTCTTCAAACTGAGCAAGCATGTCGGGGTTGCCGTCGTGAATCTCAGCCCAGGAAGCGAAAGCCGGGCCGTACTTAACGATGCCTTGAGCAACGGCGGCGACCTGATCGAGCGCTTCGTATTCGCCGACTTGGAAGTCACCGAAGTCGTCGTAGTCAAAAATGCCCCACTCTTCGGCGTCTGGTTCGTGAGAGCTAGCCAGGATTCGGTTGACGGCCGCCTGGAGGTCGATCGAGTCGACAGCGGCATCGAGCCACTCCCCGTGAAGCCGTCCGGCGTTGTAGTCGGCCAGGCTGCCGATCCAGATGTGTGGGTGGAGTTCGCGGGATTCGCTTTCATGGTGCGGTTTGCTATTGTGTTCATTTTTCATTGCACCTCCTTTCGTTTCGTAGATGTAGTTGTCTTGTGCTGCAGTCCGGTTCGAATCCGTTCTTCGGCAATGGCCGCATAGCCGGGGTTAATCTCAATACCCAGCCAGTCGCGTCCGGTGCGGGCGGCCACGACGGCGGTGGTGCCTGATCCGATAAACGGGTCGAGGACCAGTCCAGGCTCGGCGGGAGCATCGCAACTGCAGCTTGGTCGTGGTGGTTTTCGGCGAGCGTGGTCGCCACGTCGGACGAGCTGGCGGATCCAGGGAGATTGGCAGCGGGAGCACCGCAAGCGTGGACAGCCGGCTAGGACAGCCCGGCGGACGAGCGCTTCGGGGTACGTCGCGATGTGACTGCTACGGAAGTTGCTGACACTCATTGCCCAGACGTCCCCGGGGTTCTTTCCGAGTGGATGGCCGACTCGCCCGCTCGCTCTCAGGTCGAGCAGACCACGATCGCTGTGGGTGTTGGGTCCGCGCCCCGCCCTCTCGGTGCGGCTTACCGGTCTAGATGACCGGCGTGGTGGTCTTGAGACGTGGGGGATACGGATCTCGTCGAGATCAAAGTAGTAGCGGGGTGAACGTGTCAGCAGGTAGATGACCTCGTGCGAGGCGGTGAGCCGGTCGCGCACGCTGGACGGCACTGTGTTTGTCTTGGTCCAGACGACCTTGTTGCGGATGGTCCAGCCGTCAGCGAGTAGCTGGAGCGCTAGACGCTCCGGGCCGAGCAGGAGACTCTTGCGATCAGCGCCTTCTCGGCGGTGGGTGCTGTAGGTGTCACCGAGGTTGAGCCACAGAGTTCCTGTCGGCACGAGCACGCGAGCGCACTCAGCAAGTACAGCGCGTAGTTGAGTAACCCAGGTATCGACGTGCGATTCAAGGCCAAGTTGGTCGTCGTGACCGTAATCGCGCAGTCGGAAGTACGGCGGGCTGGTGATGACGCAGTCAATGCTTGCGTCAGGCAGCTCCTCCAAGTGGGCGAGTGCGTCACCGATCAGAATCTGGTTTCGTGGTGGACCGCTCATTGCAGCCACTCCTGCGCCCTGGTCGCGAAGCCGTCCATCGTCTCCAATCGGTACAGCTCGGGCGTGAGCCGGGGGGACCGCAGGATCGAGGACTTCACCTTTTCGGCTCGCGTCGGGTTCGTGAAGATCCAGACCACCAGTGGGAAGGCGTGATGGGTGTCCTGCTCAATACCGCTAGATCGGTAGGTCTCATACTGACCACATTTCTTCAGCACGGTCGGCAGCGATTCGGTACCGAGGTCGACTTCAAGGAACCAGCGATCGACGAAGTCGCGCGTCCGAATGATGCTCGCCAGGTCGGGCTGCAGTAGGCGGCGTTCGCCACCAGGCCCGGTGTACCGCCGCCACGAGTGTGGTTCGGTGGCCACGTCTATCGCTTCGACGCTCTCGAGGCTCGTTAGTTGACGTAGACCGAGGTGAACGTCGGCGACCGCCAAGCAGTGCTGCAGGAAGCGCAGAGACGGTTCGTGGGTGCGATAGGTCTGCCCCTCGTCTCGAAGTAGTCGAGCACCGGCCGGGGCCAGTTGCCAGATGCGTGCGGCACTCCCCGCTCGGACCCCACCTACTCGTCGCGGGAGGGAGCGAATCAAGGCGAGCCGATCTAGCCGAGCCAGGACATAGCGTGCGGTGCGGGCAGCCGATTCAGCGCTGCCGTGAGCGGTGAACGCGAAGGACTGGATCTGGTGTGTAGTGAGGTAGCGGTGCTCATCGATATGGCGAAGAACTTCACGGTCACGCTCCGGCATGGCCTCGTTGATGCGGCTGAGCTCATCGCGGTCCACTCGGCGGCGTTGGTTGCCTGGCTGCAGCCCTCGGGTGCTCTCCGTCGACCTTGTCGACGGAGTATTCGTCCCCCGATCACGCGCAGATTCACGCCCTACCTGCATTGACGAAGCGATGTCGGATGAGCCGGACGGAATGGCGGGCGGAATGCCCTGTCCTGGGGTGTAGCTGGTCATGACGAGCCACCTTCGGTATCGGATCGCTTGGTGCGGCCGAATGTCTCGCGGGTCGTCTTGCGCTCGGTCAGCGACAGCAGATCGGCTTCGACTTCGGTGAGCGGCTGGCCGTAGCGCTCGCGGGAGCGCTGGCGGACGATGCCAGCAGACCGGACGGGATCGGGCATCTCCGTAGTGGTGACGCTGACCCACGGTCCCGGGGTGTTCTGGTGCAAGATCTGGGCGTACGCCTGGTAGGCGTGTAGCGCTTCGAAGTCCGCAGGTTCGAGCTGGCCGCTCGTTAGGCTGGCGAACTCGCGGGCGTCGGGATGGCTCAGCTGGAAGGCGATGCGCGTCCTGGCGTTCGCCGTGATGGCGTCACGGATCGACTTCGGAAGCTGGCCGAGATGCTGGTGTGCGAGTGTGTAGCCGACTCCGAGGCCGCGAGCCTGGGCGAGTGCGTCACCGATGTCGCCAGGGAGCCGGAGGTAGTCCTGGACCTCGTCGATCAGGATAGTGACCGGGTGCCGATTCTTCGGCGACTGTGCGGCTCGCGCCAGGGTGGCGGTCCACAGCTGCGAGACGATGAGCGAGCCAAGAAGCGCGGCAGCTTCGGGGCCGATCTTGCCCTTCTCCAAGCTCACCAGCAGGATGCGGCGCTTGGTGAAGATGTCGGCCAGATCGAATCTCGGTCGGCGCTGGCCGAGGATGCCGCGCAAGCCGGGACGTAGGAGGATCGGGCGAACTCGGCGCAGCAATGGGGCAGTGGCCTGTGCCTGTTCACTGTCGCTGAGACTCTCCCACCAGGCCCAGAATCCACCGAGACCCATCGGATCCTCACGGGCCACTTTGCCGACGATAGATCGCCGAAAACCTGGATTAGTGAGCAGTAGTGGCAACATTGCGATTGATGCGTCACCTCGCCGAGCGAGAGTGAGGAGACTGGCGTGCAAGACATCCTGAGTCCGCGGACCCCATGCGTCTGCCCAGAGGGAGTGGAAAACCCCCAGGATGGTGTCGGCAGCTAGATCGGGATCGATGTCACCGACGAGTCCATTGATACCGATTGGCGCTGAATCCGTGGCATCGACAATGACGATGTCATCGAGTCTCGACTCGTCAGCACGAACCACGATGTCGTCGATGAGATCCCCCTTGGGATCTATCACCACGACGCCACGACCAGCGGCGATATCCGCCAGTGCAAACTGGCCGAGCAGGTTTGACTTGCCAACGCCGGTTGGACCGGTGATGGATACCCCGGAGAGCGTGTCGCGGACTGAGATCGCGATGGGGCGGTCTGGCTGCATGGTTGATAACCCGAATACTCGACCCTGCATTGGTGTGCTCGTCTGGGTCGGGAGCAGCTTCGGATGTCGCGACGGCACTCCGGGGAGTGGAGCGGCGTCACGTCGCGCGATGGGCCACGCGGTCAGCGCGACTACTTCGCTGGTACTCAGTGTTGAAGTCCAAAACCATGGCGCGCGGGCACGGTCGAACTGTGCGGTCGTGGTACGCGTAGCGGTGAACTGCGCGCTCGGGGAGTTCAAGCCCCGCGCGGCGGTGATGACTCGGTCTACTAGCCGGCGGGCCCTGTCGTCGTCGGCGGCCGACGCGGCTATGCGTATGGCGCAGTCGAAGCGAAACTCACGAAGCTTGACAGCAACGTGCACGCGCTTATCCCCTCGCAGTTGCTCAGGAGGCACCCGGGGCGCTCTCCGGGGCCCCAGCACTACCTGCAGGTATGCCCGTTCATGCTGACCGGCGGTGGCAAGCGCACCGAGAAGCCCTCGCGTTACCGATTCGGTGGACTCGTGAGCCAGCGGGCCATCGACCCCAGCGTGGGATCGAACCCGGAGCCGCGCTGCGACATCTCCCCGCGAACCGGATGGTAACGGCTGCGGTTCGTCGACGATAAGGCCCGGCAGGTGAGTCTTGAGCACCTCGATCACTTGGTGTCGATGACGAACTGGCATCCCGACGCGCCATTGCACGCGGTGATTGCTTCCGCGTACCTCGATGATGATCTGCGGCTGTCCGCTGATACCTGCCAGTGCGACCACGGCGGCGTGAGCGGACTCGATCGGTAGCGGGGCGGGGATCGACAAGCTGGAGAAGACCAGCCGAGCAGTCTCATTCATCACCGGCCTCCTGGCGTTCGGCGCGGTGCTCGGTCTCTTCCTGCGCCTCTTTCTCGGCCTGCGCGATGGCAATGGCAACCATCGTGCGTGCCATCCGTCTCAGATCCGGATCAGGACGAAGCTGGCCTCGGATCCGTATCTGCCGATCTCTTCCGCGCTTCAGTGGTTGAGCTTTACGCGAGTGTTTTTTGGGCATGGTGAATACACCCTCCTTTCGGTGGTTACGTGATAATTGGAATGGCGACTGGGTGTGCTGCACAAATGCAGCGGCCATATCCCTACTATGCGCTGCACGAATGCAGCGGTCAATACGCGCTGCGCATTCCACAACAGCGAATGGAACTTGGCTCTATTCGATCTACCAGCGACGGAAATGTCGATAGATCAGTGTGGCCGATCCGCCGATAATTGCGGCAATAGCGATGGCGATGGTGAGCGGCACCCAGATCTCGCGAAGGATGTAGACCGCGCCGTAGAGCGCCATTGCGCCGACTAGGAGTGAGACACACAGGTTGACGAACCGGTTGCCGAGACCGCCAGGACCGTCGCTCATGGTGATTCTCGGCGCAGTTCGCGCAGGACACCCTGTTCGAATCCGAACTGCTGGCATTCCAGATCGAACAGCTCCTGGTCGACTGGGAACCGCTTGGCAACTGCGTTGATGGTGACTTGTCCGAGTGTGTCGGCTTTGAGGAACGCGTACTCCAAACCGTCTGGACTAAACCCATCTCGTTCGAGCTCAGACAGGTGCCACAACGCCAGCTCGTACTCATCGGCGAGAGAGAAGCTGAGGCCTCTCTCGACGTGAGCAACGTCGTGGACGAACCGCCAGGCGAAGTTGGCGTCGCACGAGCTCAAGATGACCGAGGTCGAGTTCTCCGACGACACGGCGAGTGGATCTCCCGACTCCATCGAGTGGGAGAATGCAGCACGCAGCTCCGGATAGGTCGAGGGTGCGTCTGGCCTTGGTGTCCAGTTGAACCCGCACGCTGAGGCCTTCGAGGTCGCCGAGCTAAATACCCACTCCGTCAGATTGCACCTGGCTCGGTCGACATCTTCGGTAGAGACATAGTCCGACTGCACTCGGATCTCTACGATGTCGAAGTCGGGCGTCGGGTTGGTCATGACTGGCCTCCAGGTCGGACGCAGCGGGCGCACTGACAGAACGCGCTGTGCGGTGCGGCAGCAGCGGTCATCTGCTGAAGCGCGGATAAGGTCAGGTGGTTGATCCGGGCTTCGGCGATCTGCCGCTCTCGGTTGATGCGGGCGTTCTCGAGCTGACGGTCAATCTCGTCGCTCTCATCGATCAGGCACCATGCGATGAACAGCGCCGCCAGCACTGCGATGACGGCAGCGACAACCACTAGGGTGGAGATCATCGATTCACCGCCCGGCTGGTGTCAGCGACAACCTGGCCGATGCCGATAGTCGTCATCGACTTGATGAAGTCCAGGTCCCCGGATGCGGCCGGGGCCGCAAGTGCAAGCTGCTGCTGCATCTGAGCCAACAGCGCAACCTGCTGCATCGCGTACGCGCCAGTACGAGCCACGGCATCGACGCGAGCCTGCTGGACCTCGCCGGCTGCGGCGACCCGAGCAGTGCTGATCTGAGTTGAATGGTTGATGGCGGCCAGATCGCGAGCAGTCTGGCGGGCCAGGCGTCCGCCAGCGGTGGACGGGGACGGGGTGAGGTGATGGCCGTAGGGCTGAAGGGTCGACATGACTCTTCCTCTCGTAGTGGGTGAAGCCGGCGATGCCAGCTACGAACCATGAGACAGCGAGACCCCCGGTGCAGTCGTGAAGCAAAAGTGATGAAATTGGCCATGCCCGAAGAGTCTGAAGTGGGTACCCGCGACCCCGAGCTGGTCATGGCGGTCGTCTCAGAGCTACGCACACTGCGCAGCGAAAGAGGGAAGATCGTCCCGGAACTTCTGGTCAATTATCCGGCGCTCTATGGGCTCGCGAGTCAGACAAACGCTCGAGACGCGTGGGTATGGTTGCGCGAAATTTCAAAGGCAGGCTCAAGTAGCAAGTATGTCGAGGCAGCACGCCTAACCGTCTTTTCTGAGTCTCTCGATGTGTTAAACCGTCTTACTGAGGCTGGAGAAATACTCGATCGTGACCAACGCACCATCCGCGAATGGAGCAATAGGGGGATGGTGCCGCTAGCTCAGCTCCTTGTTGATGCCAGCTATATGTCGGGTGCTCGCGCAATGCACTTCGTAAGTATCGACTTTGTCAAAGCAGGAGAAATCGACGGAAGCCCTGTTGTCGCGATGCGCATATATTGGGCAGGGCATGAGTCCTTAAGGGGGGAGTGCGTAAGTGTCTACGGGGTCAATGACGCACAAGACCAAGTAGACAAAGAATATAGTGAGTTGGGTGGTCCGTTGGCGGAACTCACGCCGGAGTGGCGGAATATCGACATCCCAAGAGGGGCCTTCTCGATCGAGGCAGGAATACAGCTCCAGCTACCAATCCCGCTCCCGCCCACGCTTAAACTTCTGACGCTAAAATTTGGGAAGCAATCCACGCAGCTGGTTCGTGTTGATAATCTTCCTCTGGTTGGCGGTAAGCGTATGGCGGTATCAGTCTTCCGGCAGGGCGTTAGTTTCTGGTTCGACGACAATAAGCCGCATCGAGAGGAGTTCACGTGGGAGGTTCCGCGCGACATCTTTAGTAGATAGATCCAACTTTCGAAGTCATCAATGCGCCATCATCGCGCGTGCCGGGCAGCGTCGGCTGCTACTTTGTGCATGCACCAGACGTGGGTCATGGTATATCCCTTCAATTTAGTGCTAAAATGTGAACAACACGATTGTTAAGTGGCCTTAAGAGGCAGAGGAGAAGAAATGTCGCCGACATCAAAAGAAGCTCAGCGGGCAGAGTTGCACAAGACCATCTGGCGAATTGCCAATGATCTTCGTGGAAGTGTCGATGGTTGGGACTTCAAAACTTATGTGCTCGGAATGTTGTTTTACCGGTTCATTTCCGAAAATCTCACCGCCTACTTGAACAGTCTAGAACATGAAGCCGGAGATACAGACTTCGACTACCCAAAGCTCGACGATGCAAATGCTGAGTTCGGACGCAAAGATACGGTCGACGAGAAAGGCTTCTATATCCTGCCGTCTGAGCTCTTCCAAAACGTCCGTGAGCGTGCTGCGCGAGACGCCAACCTAAATGAGACACTTGAGCGAGTCTTCAAGAACATCGAAGGTTCGGCTGTCGGCTCTGACAGCGAGGACGACCTCAAGGGACTGTTCGACGACCTCGACGTCAACAGCTCTAAGCTCGGGAACACTGTCGCTAGGCGCAACGAGAAGCTGGTCAAGTTGCTCGACGCCATCGGAGATTTACCGCTCGGCAACTTCGAGGACAACTCGATCGACCTGTTCGGCGATGCCTACGAATATCTCATGCAGATGTACGCATCTCAGGCCGGCAAATCAGGTGGTGAGTACTACACGCCGCAGGAAGTCTCTGAAGTACTCGCAAAGATTACTGTGGTGGGCAAGAAGCGGGTCAACCGGGTCTACGACCCTGCTGCCGGTTCAGGATCTCTACTGCTCAAGTTTGCCAAGGTGCTCGGCAAGGAGAACGTCGGCGGGTTTTATGGCCAGGAAATCAACCTGACCACCTACAACCTCGCCCGTATCAACATGTTCCTGCATGACGTGAACTACGAGAAGTTCAACATCGCCCACGGTGACACGCTTACCGATCCTGCGCACTGGGATGACGAGCCGTTCGAAGCGATCGTCTCCAATCCGCCCTACTCGATCAAGTGGGAGGGTGACGCCAACCCACTGCTGATCAACGACGAACGATTCGCCCCGGCGGGCGTACTTGCCCCGAAGTCTAAAGCTGACTTGGCCTTCACCATGCACATCCTGTCGTGGCTGGCAGTGAATGGGACCGCGGCGATCGTTGAGTTCCCAGGTGTGCTCTACCGTGGTGGTGCCGAGGCGAAGATCCGAAAGTATCTGATCGACAACAACTACGTTGACGCGGTGATTCAGCTGCCGCCAGATCTGTTCTTTGGTACCACGATCGCCACCTGCATAATCGTGCTCAAGAAGTCCAAGTCGGACAGTAGCGTGTTGTTCGTTGATGCATCGGCAGAGTTCAAGCGCCTCGGTAACAAGAACAAGCTACTTCCGGAGAACCAGGATCGCATCCTCGACACCCTTGCGGCTCGTGTAGATGCCGACCATGTCGCGAAGCTCGTGGCGAATGAAGATATTGCAGCTAACGACTACAATATCGCGGTATCTAGCTACGTCGACCAAGAAGATCTCCGTGAGATCGTAGACATCACCGAACTGAACGCCGAGATCGGTCGGATTGTCGTCCGGCAGCAACAGCTTCGCACGTGCATCGATGAGATCGTGGCTGATCTGGAGAGAGCCGAATGAGTCAGGTAGAGGCAATTAGGCAGAACACGCGGATTGCACTTCCCGCTGATGATGCATATCTCTACCGTCTAGGTGCAGCACTATACGGGTTTGCTTCGATTAATAGCTTCATGACGGAGATCATCACTTATCTCGACCCGTATGCTGATCGCACTTGCCTTCAGGGAATGATGTCTGGGAAGGTGCTTGACACCTTCCGCGGCGTGGTGAAGAAGTGGACCGGTGCTGATATTTCTGAGCCAGCAAACCGAGCTGCATCAGAGTTTGAACGGTTGAATACTGAACGCTCCGACTTTGTTCATTCCTACCCAATCACCAGCCCCTCTGGAGTTCAAATTTTACATCGTCGTGTCGACGCCAAGAACAAGTACTTCGAAGTAACGGATGGCTTTCTCGATGACTTCACTAGTCGTTTGACGTCAGTTTCTGAGGCGCTCTACGATATCCGCAGAATTGTGAGGCCAGAGCTGTGAGCCGTATCGATAACTTGGTTGCTGAACTAGCGCCGGAGGGGGTTAGGTTTAGGCCGCTTGGTGACTTGGGGGAGTTCATTCGGGGCAACGGTCTTCAGAAGAAAGACTTGACCGACGAGGGATTTCCCGCTGTACACTATGGCCAAATCCATACCCACTATGGTGTATGGGCTGAATCGACAAAATCTTTCACTTCGGCCGACACAGCGTCAAAGCTACGGCAGGCCAATCCGGGGGACCTGCTGATCGCGACTACAAGTGAAGATGACGAAGCAGTTGCCAAAGCAACAGCATGGCTAGGTGACACAAACGTCGCTTTGAGTGGTGACGCATACATCTACCGGCACAGTCTCGATCCGCGCTATGTGTCGTATTTTTTCCGAACGGAACAGTTCCAGTCTCAGAAGCGGCCGTTCGTCTCCGGTACAAAAGTTCGGCGCGTGTCCGGTGCGGCGCTTGCCAAGATTCGAATTCCTGCGCCGCCTTTGGAGGTCCAGCGGGAGATTGTGCGAATATTGGATCAGTTCACTCAGCTGGAAGCAGAGCTAAAAACAGAGCTGGAAACAGAGCTGGAAGCGCGCCGCCGTCAGTATGAACACTATAGGGGGAAGTTGCTCGATTTTTCCTCCGAGACTCCACTGCGTCCTCTTGGGGAGCTTGCCCACAATCTCGATAGTAAGCGAAAGCCCGTAACTCGCGATGCTAGAACTCCGGGAGAGATACCGTATTACGGCGCGTCTGGCGTAGTCGACTACGTAAGCGATTTCATTTTCGATGGCGACTATCTCCTAGTTTCTGAGGACGGAGCGAATCTGCTTGCGCGATCGACGCCGATTGCGTTCTCGATCTCGGGAAAGACATGGGTCAACAACCATGCTCACGTACTGCAATTTGAGACATATGCAGAACGTCGCTTCGTCGAAATCTACTTGAATTCGATTGACCTCTCACCCTATATTTCGGGTGCGGCTCAGCCGAAGTTGAATAAAGCCAACCTGAACCGAATTCCAATCCCTGATCCGTCATTTGAGGTGAAGGAGCGACTCGTCAGTCGGCTGGATAGCTTCGAGGCCCTCGTGAACGATCTTAGTGTCGGTCTTCCTGCTGAGATCGCGGCTCGTCGTAAGCAGTACGAGTACTACCGAGACAAGCTGCTGACCTTCGAGGAGGCCATCTAGATGACGAGTCAGCATGCAACAATCGCGAGTTTGGCAGCCGATGTGTTGGCGGGCCTTGCCGATGCGCGTAGCGCCCTGATTTACGCCCCGAATACAATCGGTAAGACGCGGTTAGCTCAGTACCTGAAGGAGCGTGATCCGGAGAGCGTAGTCCTCTACAACTCCTTCGTGGAGGACGTATTCACTTGGGATAACGAGCAAGTTGTACTCAAGATGGATCTGAAGTCAGAGCTGCTAGAAACCATCGTCACGCAAGGTCTTGATACTGCGATCGTCGATAGCTTCCAAGCCTTCACTGGCGGCAGAATTGAACCAAGGATTGATTTCGAGAGCGGCGAGATCAGCTTCGGTATACACAAAGGTGATGATAGTTCGGCGGAGGGCATCAAAATATCTCGGGCCGAGGAGAGTATATTCGTTTGGAGCGTCTATTATTCTGTTTTGAACGAAGCAATTGATACGCTTGGTGATAGCCCTGATCTGCGTTCTACAACTGGCTATGACCAGATAACGCTTGCGGTCATAGACGACCCGGTGTCATCTATGGACGATGTGCGCATCGTTTCAGTGGCTCTCGCTTTGGCGGAGCTTGTAAAACGATCATCCGGACTTGGGCTGAAATTCGTGATCGCAACCCACCATGCTCTCTTTTTTAATGTTCTATTTAACTCACTGCGTGGAAAGAAGAACCAAGCGTACGTCCTTCAGAATAAACCGGTAGCCGGATGGTCACTGAAGAAGCAATCGAACGATTCTCCATTCAGTTATCATCTGGGTATCGTCGAAGACATTCAATCGGCAATCGCTGCGAATGCGATTGAGCGAAGCCACTTCAATCAGTTCCGAGCGCTCCTAGAGAAAACGGCAAACTTCCTCGGGCACTCGGGAGGTTGGGGTGACCTACTGACCGGGCCCGATGCGGTCCTGTTGACGAAGATCCTCAACCTTTATAGCCATGATCGTTTCTCGGATATGGACAGTTCTGAGGTGGCTGAAGAGTACAAAGAGGCGCTAAAAGGTGAGTTTCAGGAGTTCCTGAAGACGTTCAGATGGGCGGCCGCGGCATGAGCGAGTCGAAGCCACGCAAGTACGATCCGATCGCCGTCTCGGCAGAGAGCACGGTTGTCGCCGAGTATGTGCCGGATGCCCCGTCGGAGGCTGCATACCAGTCAGAGGCTTCGCTGGAGCGTGAGCTGGTCAAGCTACTGGAGTCGCAGGCCTACGAGTACCTGGCTATCACCTCTGAGGCGCAGCTGGTGGCCAACCTCCGGGCGCAACTGGAGGCGTTGAATCACATCACGTTCTCGGATACAGAATGGACTGACTTCTTCGAGAACAAGATCGCCGGAAAGAACGACGGCATCGCTGAGAAGACGGTACGCATTCAGGAGGATCATGTGCAGATCCTCAAACGTGACGATGGTTCGACGAAGAACATCACTCTTCTGGACAAACAGAACATCCACAACAACCGGCTACAGGTAATCAACCAGTACGAGGTGGAACGCGCCGACCCTTCTGAGGGGGAGAGCGCTGGCGGGCGCTACGCAAACCGCTACGACGTGACTGTTCTCGTAAACGGGCTGCCGATGGTTCACATCGAGCTCAAGCGGCGCGGTGTCGACATTCGCGAGGCGTTCAACCAGATCAATCGCTACCAGCGCGATAGCTTCTGGGCGGGCTCTGGGCTATTCGAGTACGTGCAGTTGTTCGTCATCAGCAACGGCACACTGACGAAGTACTACTCAAACACCACGCGCAGTCAGCACCTCAAGGAGGGCCAGAAGCCGGGCAAGGGTCGCAAGACCTCAAATTCGTTCGAGTTCACCTCGTGGTGGGCGGATGCGCAGAACAAGCCGATCCAGGACCTCACATCGTTTGCCAAGACCTTCTTCGCCAAGCACACGCTACTTAACATCCTGACCCGCTACTGCGTACTGACCGCGGATCGTTTACTTCTCGTGATGCGTCCCTACCAGATCGTCGCGACCGAGCGGATCTTGCAGCGCATCGACATTGCCACGAACTACAAGCAACTCGGCACAATCGCAGCCGGCGGCTACGTGTGGCACACCACGGGGTCGGGCAAAACGCTGACATCGTTCAAGACCGCCCAGCTCGCGTCGAAACTGCCGAGCGTGGAAAAGGTGCTGTTCGTCGTGGACCGAAAGGACCTCGACTATCAGACGATGCGCGAGTACGACCGCTTCCAGAAGGGCGCGGCGAACTCCAACACCTCAACGGCGGTGCTGAAGAAGCAGCTCGAAGACCCGACTGCCCGGATCATCATCACGACGATTCAGAAGCTCTCGACGTTTATTAAGGCTCATAAGAATCACGCGATTACTAATGAGCACGTCGTGATCATTTTCGACGAGTGCCATCGTTCGCAGTTCGGTGATATGCATGCCGACATCACCAAGGCGTTCAAGCGCTACAACCTGTTCGGCTTCACCGGTACGCCAATTTTCGCCGAAAACAGCGGCAGTGGCGGTAACCCGCAGTTCAAGACCACTGAGCAGGCCTTCGGCGAGAAGCTGCATACTTACACGATCGTTGACGCGATCACCGACAAGAACGTGTTGCCATTCCGGATCGATTACATCAACACGATCAAGGTCGGTAATCCTGACGACAAGCAGGTCTCGGCGATCGACCGAGAGAAGGCGCTACTCGATGAGCGCCGCATCGGTGAGATCGTTAGGTACACCCTGGAGCACTTCGACCAGAAGACGAAGCGTTCATCCAGCTACGAGCACTCCGTGGTGACCAATGTGTCTCAGGCGACGCGGACCCGTCGTCAAGCCGAAGCGGTACGCGAACGAAAGCGCGTGCGCGGTTTCAACGCCATCTTCGCTACCGCCTCGATTGAGGCAGCACGGATCTACTACAACGTGCTCAAGCGGGAGCAAGAGAAGCTGCCGACTGACAAGCGCCTCAAGATCGGGATGATCTACTCGTATGGCGCTAACGAAGCTGTCGACGACGGAATCATCGATGACGAGGGCTTCGAAACTGTCGATCTCCCGACCGATGCCCGCTCCGCCCTCGAAGACGCGATCATCGACTACAACGAGATGTTCGGCACCAGCTACGACACCAGCGCCGACAAATTCCAGAACTACTACAAGGACCTGTCGCAGCGGCTGAAGAATCGCGAATTAGACCTGGTGATCGTGGTCAACATGTTCCTCACCGGGTTCGACGCGACCACGTTGAACACCCTGTTTGTGGATAAGAACTTGCGCGCGCACGGCCTGATCCAAGCCTACTCCCGCACCAACCGTATCTTGAACTCGGTAAAGACCTACGGCAACATCGTAGCTTTCCGCGACCTCGAGGACGCCACCAACAAGGCGCTGGAGCTATTCGGCAATAAGGACGCCCGCGGAGTGGTGATCCTCAAGCCATACGGGGAGTACTACGGCCAGTACGCCGAAAAGGTGAACGAGATGCTGTTGGCGTTCCCGCTCGGACAACCGATCGTCGGTGAGGCTGCGCAAAAGGAGTTCATCGCACTGTTCGGGCAGGTTCTCCGGCTGGAAAACATCCTCACCTCTTTTGACGACTTCGCCGGCAACGAGATCCTTAGCGAGCGCCAAGGGCAGGACTACCGCAGTGTCTACCTCGACCTGTACGCCGAGTTCCGCAAGGACTCCGACGCCGACAAAGAGCTGATCAACGACGACGTCGTCTTCGAGGTCGAGCTGATCAAGCAAGTTGAGATCAACGTCGACTACATTCTCATGCTTGTCGCCAAGTTTCGCGACGAGCATGGTGGCGATGGCGCGGACAAGGAGATTCGTGCCGAAATCTCCCGTGCGGTCGACGCCAGCCCTACTCTTCGCAACAAGAAAGACCTTATCGAGGACTTTGTCGACTCGGTATCCGTCGACGGTGCTATTGACGATGAGTGGCAGGCGTTCATTGCTGCTAGGCGCGAAGCTGAATTGGCCACGATCATCGAAGAAGAGAATCTCCGTGCCGACAATGCGCGCGACTTCATCGATGTGTCGTTCCGCGACGGTACTTTGCGAACCACTGGTACTGCAATCACTAAGGTGCTACCGCCGGCATCTCGATTCGCGAGCGCAGGCGGCCATGGGGAGAAGAAGCAGCGCGTGATCCAGAAGCTAGCTGCCTTCTTCGACCGGTTCTTTGGAATAAGTGCTAGTGGGGGTGCTTAATGTTCAGTAGGCTGGATGAAGTTAAGAATTGCGGTATTTTCGAGAGCTATAAGTGGGACCCAACGCTGCCGGACCTTGGGCGTATCAATGTTATTTATGGCCATAATGGCGCAGGAAAGACGTCCCTGGCAAACGCATTCGATGGATTGCGTCATGCGGACGACGGTCAGGGTTTTGCCCGACTGTCAGTCGCGATCGCCGACGGGAGTGTGATACGGTCCACAAACTTCAACGACGATGCGGTTTTCGATCGCGTCCATGTATTCAGTGAGCGTTATGTAAAACGTAGTCATCGGTTTACCTCCGGGTCCGCCGAAATGGATGCGGTGCTAACAATTGGGGAACGTCCAGTTGACGCTGAGGAGCGCCTTGCGCGACTTCGAATTATGCAGCAAGATAAGACACGACTCCGTGATGAAGCCGCCGAGGCGGAGCGAGAGGCTCGTCGTGCTGTCGAGCGGGCCTACGCTCGGGTATCCCAGGAAGTTGTGGATGTCGCTAGCCGCGCGGGAGGTAGATGGCGCTCCCGGAGCAATTTCAGCGCAGGTGTCGTGCGAACTGTATTCGCCAGATCACATAGCGATTGGGTTGAACTCAGCGAGGGTGATTTTCGTGCCGTATCAAGCATAATTAATTCGGATAAGTCCGAATCAATACCGACCCCGGCCTTGTTGGTCCAGGTGTCCGAAGATCTCAAGCGGCGAGTCCATGATGCATTGTCCACGACCCCTAGTGCTATTATTCTGGATACTCTCGCTGGGCGGCCTGATGCGACTGCGTGGGTAGACGCTGGCCGCCACTTGCACGCGGAGATTGGGCGGTGCACTTTTTGTGGCTCGGACCTGTCGGAAGAACGTAAGGCGCTAATTGATAAGCACTTCTCCAATGAGGTTGAACGGTTGCAGGCGGTCCTGAAGAGTACCGCCGACGAACTTGAAAATATCGTTGCAGACTGCGATCGCGCCGTGCACTCTATTCCGGACAAGGGGCTGTTTTATGAAGACCTTCGATCGCGCTATGACCGTGCTGCAGAAGATGCTCGGACCGAATTGTCCAACCTTAAGGCGTGGGCTGATCACCTAAAAGAACGGGTGAAGACTAAAGCCTTGAACGTTCTCGGCACGGTCGAACTGTCCATTTCATCTGTGCCGTCTGTAACTTGTGGTGAGCTCCTCGATTTGTGTGGTGAGCACAATGCTCGCGCAGGGCGTCACGAAGAGCTTGTTCAAGATGCGGCTCAGAAAGTGGAACGACACTACCTGAAGCGAGCCGAGGCTGAAGTTGGAACGCAGCGCGGCTTTGCTGATGAAAAACTCCTGGAAGTTAGAAGGCTCGAAGTTGAATTGGGGGAGTGTGCGACAGAAATTGGAACCCTCGAAACTGTCGAAGGTGATCCGACGCCAACTGCAAGGGTGCTGACTGAGGAGGTGGCGCGTCTTCTTGGGCGCAGCGAGTTAAAATTTGAGGCTGTAAACGGCCATTACCATGTCACTCGGTTTGGCGAACCAGCTGTTGGCCTAAGTGTCGGGGAGCGAACCGCTATCACGCTCGTACATTTTCTTGAATGTGTTGCAAGGTTTGATGCGGCAGGCGGGAAGCCGATTGTCATTATTGATGACCCGGTCTCGAGTCTAGATAGTGACATATTCATGGGAGTTTCGACCTACATTTGGAGCGAGGCGATTGTCAAGGGCCATATTGCGCAGCTAGTACTTCTGACGCATAACTTCGAGCTGTTTCGTCAGTGGGACATTCAAGTTGAAGGGTTGCATAGGGGCGGAAGGAGGTTTAGGGAACAATACTCTGCTTGCTTCTATGAAATAAAGTCGAAGCATGTAACTCTTTCAGGTAGCCCTAGGCGGAGCCCAGTACTGAGGAGCTGGCCTCCATCTGAAGTTGTCCGCAATAAGGTGCGGTCGACTTACCACCATGCATTTATCTCGGTGGCGGAGGCGCTGCAGCGACTCGAGGCCGACGACTCGTTGGAGAACCGCCTCGATGCTCAGCTACTTTTCCCAAATGTCGTCCGCCGGATGTTGGAGAGTTTCCTTGCTTTCAAGCGACCTGAATGGGTGGGGGACCTAGGCGGAGCAATGAGGAATGCGGCCGAAATGTTACATGATGCTGGATATCGTGGAGATGCAAACGCGCTTCGGCTTCGACTAACGAGGTATGTTCACGCGCATTCGCATGAAGAGGATCCTTCAACAGATCGAACCGTGAGTCCGGACGAGGTAGAGACTGCGATCCGCGCTGCTTTTGAGTTTATGTACACAATCGACGGGGCCCACTTTAGCGGGCTTTGTAAGTCCGCCAACCTAGATTCGTCCGTGCTTCTACCCGTGCCACTGCCTGAAATTGATGATCCCGCAACGCCTGTGCCAATTGAGTAGTTTCAGAATGGCTGATGGTGTGAATAGTGCGTCCCCTGTGGTCGTAGCTTTACCCCTTCTTGCTTGAGAATTCTGAGGATGGTCGTCTTGCCTAGCGCGGTCTTCTCGGCAACTGATCGGCTTGTCATTCCGCTCTCATACAGTCGAACTACATCCCGTCGCATCTGCTGGGTGACCCGCGATCGGATGCGTCCGGGTTCTGATTGGTCCTGATCAACGCATTGATCGGCGTGCTTTGGGGTGTTGGTCTTAGCGCTAGCGAGGACTACTACACGAGTCAGGCCCGACATCGATGATGTCGGGCCTGACCCGTCTGTGTTGCAGATGTGTTCGGTTATCAGGGCTGCAGTCTGAATTGCACGACGGCGGTGACATTCTCGATGGCGTCGTTCAGAGCGGTCATGCGTGCTCTGGCGTCCGGCGCAGACAGGATGTCGAGTCGATCGGACTGACCCATCGGAATCAGAGCTGTCAGCGACCAGATCTTCTCGGCGGCCGAGATCGGCAGGCCCAGGAAGTCCGGAACGCCTGGTGTGGCAACGGTTTCCGTCGATTCGAGTCGACCGATCAGCTCGTAGAGATCCTCGACCCGCGCCCAGGTGGCGTCGAATTCGGTGTCGGCGATCACCGAGGCGGAGTCTTCGTCCGGCCACGCTCGAACGTCGGCCAGCGGGTACGGATCGTCCGGCAGCCAGGCGTCGATCCTGATCCGTTCGCCGCCGACGCATTCGAGTAGATATCGGCCGTCACCGATGGACTCGTGGCCGATGATGTGTGCGGTGGTGGCCACATCGTGGCGAACGTCGCCGCCGCCGGCCTCGTGCCCGCGCGCGATGAGTACCACGCCGAAGCTCGGATCGTCCTGCTTCAGGCAGTCGTGCACCAGAGCTTGGTACCGCGGCTCGAAGATGTGCAGTGGAAGGCGTTCGCCGGGAAGCAGCACGCTGCCGAGCGGGAACATCGGGGTCACGCTCACGGGTGCTGCAACGGAACAGCCGCCGGGGTGATCGCCGCAGGCGCGCTCTTCTCGGTCCGGTTGGAGTCCAGGAATTCGTCGAGCAGTCGGAAGAAGAAGTCCGGCTCGTCGAGCTGGGGAAAGTGCCCGGCGTCGGGAAAGATCTCGACGCGACTGTTCGGAACCTCGCGTCGAATGTTGTCGGCGTGCTTGGCGGGAATCATCCGGTCCTTGCCGCCCCAGACGAGCAGCGACGGAATCGACTCGAACTTCTCGAAATGTTGCTTCGCGCTGACGGTCTGACCACGCGGGCCCACCACTGCCCGCGTCGACGCCAGAAACGCGCCGCGGGTGGAGCGGTCTGCCACCGACCGGAACGACCGCCAGGTCTCGGCCATGCTGGGGCCCGGCTTCACCGGCAGACCCCATTTGCCCAACTGCGCCAGCGCACTCTCGGTGTTCCTGCGGAACCAGTCCGATGCGAGCAGCGGCAGCACCAGCTCGCTGCCGGGCAGCGTCGCAGCCTTGAGGAGCAGGCTCACTTCGGGGCCGAGGCCGCCGCTGCTGACCAGCGCCAGGCGATCTACCCGCTCGGGGAAGAGATACGTCAGCTGCATGACGATGCCGCCGCCGAGCGAGTGACCGACCATCGGAGCGGAGTCGATGTTCAGGTGATCCATGAGATCGCGAATGGTGGCCGAGTGCGAACTCAGCGAGTAGTCGCCGGTCGGCTTGTCGGATTCACCGTGGCCGAACAGGTCGGGTGCGATGACCCGATACTTGTGCGACAGACGTTCGATCTGCGTGCCCCAGGACTGATGCGAACCGAGTAGGCCGTGCACCAGAATCACGGGCGGGCCGTCGCCCATGTCCACGTATCGCAGGACGTCCTTGTGTAGTTCTACCGACTGCAATTCGTACGATGAACTCATGGTCGACCTCCTCGTCGTGTGATTCCCGGATCGTCGCGTGGCTCGGCGAGCCGCTGGCACAAACGTACAAGCTGAGCCGACACTGCGACAGACCCTCGGTCAGCGCGCGAGCCCCGCATCGTCGAAGGTGGTCGCGATCGTCTCGGCCAAGTGCTCGGCCATCGGTTCGCGCAACATGTCGATGTGATCTCCCGAGATGTCGACGAAGGTCAGCTCACCACGGCCGACCGTCTGCCACGACCCGAGATCTTTCACGTTCTCTGCTGTGCGAACCACGGTCATCGAACCCGACCACGGTGTCGGCACGTGCTTGTTCAACGCCACGTACCCGATGCTCGCGAAGACCAACCATTCCATCGTCGTCGGGTAGCGCAGCAACCCGGCGAACTGCATTCGTACCCAGAGGGCGGCGGTGCCGATACGGCCGAGGTGGAAGCCCGCTTCTTCTCGCGTCCGAGCAGCGGGAGCAGCCGGAACCTCGGTACCGCCGGGCAACTTGTCCAGCAGATGCCGGAACAGCCGTGTGTCGAGAAGGAGCAGGTGCGGGGAGCCGAGGCCGGAGTCTCGGATCTCTTCCGCCATCGCGATGGCAATCCAGCCGCCGAGCGAGTGGCCGACCAGATGGAACGGGCCCTCGGGCTGGACCGTGCGAACAGCGTCGACGTAGCGCTTCGCGGTCCGCCGAATCGTGCGGTCCGGGCGTCCGCGCTTGCCGCGGCCGTGTGCCTGCAGCGCATACACCGGGCGGTCCTCGTCGATGTGTTTGACCAGATTGAGGAATGCCATCGCTCCGACGCCTGCACCGCCGATCAGGAAGATCGGTGCCTTGCTGCCCTCGGTGCGCAGCGGCACGAGCACATCGTGTTCGCCGGTTGTGCGCCGACGTGCAGTTGCCGCGTCCTCGAGGCGAGCATCGACTGTCACGGCCAGTGCTCGAACAGTGGTCGCCGCGAACACGTCCTCCGGCGTCAGATCGA
Source organism: Rhodococcus sp. SBT000017 (assembly GCF_003688915.1). NCBI lineage: Bacteria > Bacillati > Actinomycetota > Actinomycetes > Mycobacteriales > Nocardiaceae > Rhodococcus > Rhodococcus sp. SBT000017. The sequence continues at coordinate 3,299,752 of NZ_REFU01000001.1, read as the reverse complement.
TCTTCAGGCTCTCGCGAAGGTGAGCCAGCATTGCCGTGGTGGTCAGCGAATTGCCGCCCAGCGCCAGGAAATCCTCGTCCCGGCCGATGGTGTCCAGCCCGATCGCGGTGCGTGCGGCCTCGGCCACGATGTACTCGGTCGGGCCGACCGCAGTGCGCTCGACGCGTCGATCGGCGGGCTCGGGCAATGCACTTCGGTCGAGCTTGCCGCGCTCGTTCCGTGGCATCGCGTCGAGCGCGACGATGTGGGTGGGCACCATCCATTCCGGCAGCGTCCGGCGCAGCGACGCTCTGATCTCGGCCACCGACGGTCGTCGCCCGGAACGGGACGAACACACGTAGGCGACCAGGTCGGTATCGGTGCCGGAGGTTCTGCCGATCACCGCTGCGTCGCCGATCTCCGGCATGGCGCGCAGCGCCGCCTCGACCTCGGCCGGCTCTACCAGGTATCCGCGCACCTTGACGGCGTCGTCGATTCGTCCGGCCAGGTGCAGCGTCCCGTGTTCGTCGAGTCGTCCCAGATCGCCGGTGCGGTAGCGGAACAGACCGTCGCCAAGGGCGGCGAATCGTTGGGAGTCCAGACCGGCACCGCCGAGGTAGCCGTCGGCCAAGCAGTTCGACGTCACCCGTACCTCGCCGATCACGTCGGGTGCGCACGGCGACCCGTCGGAGGTGACGACTTCGACGAGCTTGCCTGCGATGGGTCTTCCTGCGGGGAGAAAGCCCGACGGCAGCGCTCGTTCGGGCGGGTATTCGCCGTAGGCGACGGCGCCGGCTTCGGTGGTCGCGTACCAGTTGACCACCGTGGCGCGGCTGCCGAATCGACGCCGAAAGCCGTCCGCATCGTCGGAGTGCAGGGCCTCCCCGTACGTGATGACCACCCGCAGCGTAGGTACGCCGCTGCTACCTGCAGGTCCGTGATCGGCCGCGGAGACGGCGCGCAGCAGCGACGACGAGCAGTGCAGCGTGGTCAGGGCATGCGCGGCCGTCCACTCGACGATGCTGCTGGGGACACCCGACCTGGGGTCGCGGCAGTGCACGGCGGCACCGCTGAGCAACCCGGCGAACAACGTGTTCAAGCCGGCACCGAAGCTGACCGGTAGCGAATTTCCGACGCGGTCGTGAGGGCTCAGTGCCAACGCGTTGGCAACCTCGTATGCCTTCGTCAGACACATGCGGTGGCTGAGGATCACGCCCTTGGCCGTGCCGGTGGATCCCGAGGTGTAGTTGATCACCGCGGTGTGATCGCCCGACAGCGTCGGCAGCGGAACGCAGGAGTCCATGGCGTCGGCGACGGTGGCGGAGTCGATCGCCGTCGCAGCTGCTTGGTCGATGATCGTGGCGCGGCGCTCGGCGGGAAGCATGGGGTCGAGCGGCACGAGGGGATGGCCTGCGGCGACGACGGCCAGCATCAGCACGATCGAATCCGTCGTCGCGTCGGTGTCCACGGCGAGCGGCCGAGAATCGGCGGGGAAGAGGGTGGCGATCTTCCGCGCCTGAGAGTAGGCGCGGTGGAGGAGCTCGTCGAAGGTCAGCGAGGTGCCATCGACGTCGAGCGCGACGGCGTGGGGCAGGGCGTGAGCCACCTCGCGGTAGCGGGCCATCAGGGTGTCGCGACGTTCGGGCCGGCACAGCGGGGCCAGTGGAAGACGGGTCGGCGCATCGATGTCCTGAATCGACATGATTCTCCTTGCACGAGCCCGACCCGCGATTGCAAAGTCGGTTTGTTGCTCACAAACCGTCTTCGAGACTGTTTTACCGTCTCAAAGGTAGACGTGCATGGCCTTTTTACGCAAGCGGAAAACCGGACATTCCGCAACAATCGGGTGACGTTGCGGAATGTCCGGTCGGTTTTCGGGCTTGTCCTTACAGGTCCGCGATGGCCTCCAGCGGCTTCGTGCGCGCGGCTCGCACCGCGGGCCACAGCGCCGCCAACACACCGACGACGGCCGATCCGAGCAGCATCGCCACCACCTGGCCCCACGGCACGGTCATGGTGCCCAGGCCCTCGTCGCGCAGAGTCTGCACGAAGCCCCACCCGAACGCGATGCCGAGGACGACGCCCACGATCGCGCCGAACAGCGCGATGAGCAGCGACTCGAGATAGATGATGCGACGGACCTGTGGCCGCTGCATGCCTATCGCGCGCAGCATGCCGATCTCCCGACGCCTCTCCACCACCGACAGGGCGAGCGTGTTGACGATGCCGAGCACGGCGATGACGACGGCCAATGCCAGCAATCCGTACAGCACGGCGAGCAGGGTGTCGATCTGTTGACCCTGGCTACCCTTGAACTCTTCGACGTCTTGAACCTGGACGACGACGAACGGCTTGGTCGCGGCTTCGAGGCCGGTTCGCAGCGTGTCCAGGTCGGTACCGGGCGTGGCCTTGACCAGAACCAGGATGTCGGATCGGGTGATGGACGGCGTCACCTCCTGGTAGATGTCGCCCGAGACGATCCAACTCCCGATGAGCGGATTGTCGGTGAACACGCCGGTGACGGTCACGGGGACCGACGCCCCGTCCACGGTGTCGAAGGTGACCTCGGTTCCGACCGTCCAGCCGCGTGCGGCCGCTTCGGTTTCCGACACCGAGAATCCGTCGCTGTCCAGGTCTGCGGTGCCCTGGACCATCGACAGCTCGAGCAGTCCCTCGGGCGAGCCGTCGATGGCGGCGCCGTACTCCTCCTGACCGGCGATGGTGACGAACACCGGGTGCAGTACCGCTGTGCGGTCCACGCCGGTCACCTGCTGTGCAGCCGTCGTGGCTCCGGTCGGTACGCCGATCGACTGCGGACCGGAGAGGATGTAGTCGGCCTCGACGCCGGTGTCGACGAGTGAGTCGACGCTGGCCTTGGCAGTGGATCCGAGCACGCCGATGACGGTGACGAGCATGAGGCCGAGCATCAGGGCGAAGGCGGTGGCCGCAGTGCGTCGCGGGTTGCGAACCGAGTTGGTCCTGGCCAAGCGTCCGATCGCTCCGAACGGGCGGGTGATGACGGCACCCAGCGCGCCGACCACCGGCCGTGACAGCGACGGTGCGGCCAGTGCGGTGGCGACGATCAGCGCGACAGCGCCAGCGCCGACCGTGGCAGCGGCCGCCCCGCCGGTCGACTGCGCGCCGATGATCAGTGCGGCCGCGCCTGCGACTCCCAGGCCGACGCCCACGAACGTCCGGGTGCGCAGGGTGTCGCCCGCAGAGGCGAACTCCTCGCGCATCGCGGCGACGGGCGGAATCTTGGCCGCTCGCCGGGCCGGTGCGTACGCGCTCAGCACGGTGACGACGATGCCGACAGCGAAGGCGACGGCAACCGTGCGCGGCTCGAGTGCCAGCGGTCCCGACGGTAGGCCCAGGTCGAACGCGTTGAGCAGTGCCCGTAGCCCGTAGGCCAGCCCTACTCCGCCGACGAAGCCGAGCACGCTGCCGATGACGCCCACGACGAGAGCTTCGAGGACGACCGATCGGCTGACCTGCCCGCGGCTGGCTCCGATGGCGCGCAGCAGTGCCAGTTCGCGGACGCGTTGCGCGACGATCATCGAGAACGTGTTGTAGATGATGAAGGTGCCGACCAGCAGGGCGATCCCACCGAAGGCGAGGAGGAAGTAGTTGATGAACGACAGTGCCGACTCGACCTCGGCCTGAGTCTCGGCCTGTACGTCCGCGGCGGTCTGGACCTTCAGATCGGGGAACGCCGCGGCGATCTCGTCGCGAAGATCGCCCTGAGTCAACCCTTGCGCGGCGAGATCGTTGCCCGCGACGTCGATGTACTGCACGTGGGAGCCGTCGGTGAACAGCTCGTTCGCCTGGCTCTGCACGAACTGAATTCCGATGTAGCCACCGGATTCGGTTGCTGTGGAATAGATTCCGGTGATCGTGACGTCGGTGATGCCCTTGGACGGCACGAGGACCTGGGTGGCGTCGCCCACCTTCAGGCCGGCGCGCTGGGCGCCACCTTCGTTGATCGTGACCTGTCCGGGAGCGGTGGGAGCCGAACCGTCGACGAAGGTGGTCGGATCGCCGAGTCGTTGGTCGTCGGGGAGGTACGACTCACCGATGGTCGGTGCGCCGCCGGACTGTACGGCGGCACCGTCCGACCCCAGCAGCACCAACTGCCCGCCGACGTACGGCGACACGGCGCGCACGTTCGGTAACGCCGAGATCGCCGCGATGTCCTCGTTCGGCACGCCGGAGGAGCGCGCGTCCTCGGGGCTCACTCGAACGTCCGCGCCCTGCGCGGTATCGGCGAACAGCGAGGAGAAGGTGCGCTGGAGGGTGTCGGTGAACACGAACGAACCCGCGACGAATGCCGTGCCGAGTACGACGGAAAGCACGGTCAGTGCCAACCGAACCTTGTGTGCAGCAAGGTTTCTCAGCGACACCTTGCGCATGGGATTGCCCGACGGCTTCTGTCGAGAAGGTTTGCTGGAAACGGAATGCGCCATTATCGGACCGTCTCCAGCTTCTTCATCCGCTCGAGTACGGCGTCGGCCGTGGGCGAGTTCAGCTGGTCGATGACGGCGCCGTCGGCGAGGAACACGACGCGGTCGGCGTAGCTGGCCGCGCGTGGATCGTGCGTGACGATGACGACGGTCTGATCGAATTCGTCTGCGGCAGTGCGCAGAATCGAGAGCACCTCGCCGGACGAGCGGGAGTCCAGGTTGCCGGTGGGCTCGTCGCCGAACACGATGTCGGGCCTGCCTGCCAGCGCGCGGGCGCACGCCACTCGCTGCTGCTGTCCGCCCGAGAGTTCGCTGGGGCGGTGATCGAGGCGGTCGCGCAGGCCGAGTCGGTCGACCACGGTGTCGAGCCATCCCTGGTCCGGTGTGCGGCCGGCGATGTCGAGAGGCAGTGTGATGTTCTCGAGCGCGGTGAGCGTCGGCACCAGATTGAAGGCCTGGAACACGAATCCGATTCGGTCCCTGCGTAATCCGGTCATCTCCTTGTCGGACAGTGCCGTCAACTCGGTGTCGCCGATGGTCACCGTTCCCGAGGAGGCATTGTCGAGGCCGGCCAGGCAGTGCATGAGCGTGGACTTGCCCGAACCCGACGGGCCCATGATGGCGGTGAATTCTCCGCGAGCGAATTCCACGCTCACCCCGGACAGTGCGTGGACCTGGGTGTCCCCTGATCCGTAGACCTTCGATACGTTGACCGCACGTGCGGCGATGTCGCTCATGGGTGCCAGTGTTGCAGCGTTCCGCGCCGGTCGCTATCAGGGGAGACCCTCAACACCACCCCTATGATGGGCGTCATGCGCATCGGAGCCCACGTCCGCGACAGCAGCGACCCTCTCGGTACGGCCGAGGCGCTCGGCGTCGACCTCGTCCAGATGTTCCTCACCGATCCGCAGAAGTGGAACAAGCTCACCCCGCACCCTCAGGGCGAGGCGTTGCTGACCGGCGATGTCGACGTGGTGGTGCACTCGTCCTACGTCCTGAACGTCGCGAGCTTGAACAATCGGATCCGCATTCCTTCGCGCAAGGCCGTCGTAGAGCAGGCTGCTGCTGCGGCCGAGATCGGGGCCATCGGGCTGGTCGTCCACGGCGGTCACGTCCGTGAGGGTGAGGACACTGCCAAGGGAATCGACAACTGGCGCAAGCTGTTCGAGCGCCAAGCGGAGCAGGGCGGCTTCGCCGTGCCGATCTTCGTCGAGAACACCGCGGGCGGAGACTCCGCGATGGCGCGCCACTTCGACGACATCGCCCGGTTGTGGGACGCGATCGGTGAATTCGGTGCCGGATTCTGCCTGGACACCTGTCATGCGTGGGCCGGGGGCGAGGATCTGGTCGACGTGGTCGACCGAATCAAGGCGATCACCGGCCGAATCGATCTGGTGCACCTGAACAATTCGCGCGACGAGTTCGACTCGGCGCGAGACCGGCACGCAAATCTCGGCACCGGAACGATCGACGCCGAGATTCTGACGGCCGTCGCACTGGCGGCCGACGCGCCGGTGATCCTCGAGACTCCGCCCGAGGGGATCGAAGACGACGTCAGGCTGCTGAAGAGCCTGTAGTGGTGAGAGCGAGGTCGTGCACGGCCTCCGACCACAGTCGGATCAGTTCGTCGATGCCGTGCAGATTCGCAGCCCAGGTGATGCGCGCCTGCGCGGTACCTGCACCCGTCGTGGTGATCCCGATGTCGATGGCGTGATCGCGGCTTGTCTCCGCCCGTCCATCCTCACGCACGATGATCTGTGCTCCGGCGCGCGAGGCCAGCGCGGGATAGTTGCGGGTCAGTGCGTAATCGCGGCCGCCGTTCGGTACCGAGCCCAGTCGCCTCGAGACCTCGTCGACGAGGTGCTCGCGGTGCGAGGGGACGGCGAGGGCGTCGGTGTGGAGCGCAGGGAGCCGGACCGGGTGAACTGCACCGGTGTTCTCGGGATCGAGGTCAACCAGCACGCCGGCCGAGGAGCCGCGACGGTTGTTTCTCTGCCACGTGGACACGGCCGAGCCCAGGGCCGCGAGCAGCAGAACGCGGCGGCGGTGTCGGCCGTCGGGCAACGCGAACGTCATCGACGTCTGCTCGAATTTCGTGGACTGTTCGGTGAGCAACGGTCGCTCCGCCGGGGTCAGGACGGCGACCCAGTACGGAACCTGTTCGGCTACCTCGGTGCAGAGAGTGCGTCCGAGCTGGGCCGGGCTGATCGTCTCGCGGTGCACGAGTCTCAGCGGTGCGAACACGGTCACGCCGACGAACCCCACTTCCGATGCGGATTGTCCTAGCCTTACCTAACCTTGCCCAGGCTAGCTCGAGCCGGAATCGGATGCCAGGACGCCCCCGTCGGGATCGGTTCAGTCGGTGGTGCGCAGTGCCGGAATTCCGGGAGCGACCGGCAACGTCCCGGTCTCGAGCTCGCCGAGCAGGCCCTCCGACCAGGTCAGCAGGCCGGTGATGTCGAGATGATGCGGCGGGTTGCACTCGAAGCCGATGAGCCGATCGTGTCCTTGCCGGAGCAGCGAACCGGCACCGACGCGGTTGCCGCGCATCAGATGGGTCAATCCGACGGCGAGTTGGGCGAGGCCCTGCCACAACGGACGCTCCTCGGGCGAGCAGCTCTTCCACGTGCCTTCCAGTACCTCGTGCGCATGGAAGGGCATGTTCGTGTCGAGGAATCGCTGCGCTTCGACGAGGGCAGCGGTGGGCGGAAGCCGGAGGTCGTCGGGCACCCGTGGGGTTCCGTCGCCGCCGCGCGCGAGGGGCCGCCCGAGACCGTCACGAGGCCTGGCGTTGAGGGGTTTACCGTGCGCATCACGTTCGCGTTCGGCCATGGCCGAAACCCTAGTGTGTGGTGGCCCGCACCGAGCTCACAGCCTTCGAAGACGAGCGCGCGGTGATGACACCCAGCGCTGCCAGTGCGGCGGCAGAGGTCACGACCATCGTGGTGGACACGGCAACCGCGTCGTTTCCGAGTGCGCCGACGATCGGCGCGACGATGGCACCGAGGCCGAACTGAGCTGCTCCGAGGAGGGCAGCGGCACCTCCTGCGGCCTCACCGTGCCTGGACAGCGCGAGAGCAGGCGCGTTGGGCATCACGAATCCGACGGCACCGAGCACGAACCACAGCGGAATCACGAAGCCGGCCATCCCGCCGATCTCGGCGATCGCCAGCACGGCCATGACGCCACCCGCGAGGACGGCGAACGACAGTGCAGCCAACACGATCTGCACCGGAGCGAAGCGTCCGAGCAGGAGGACGTTGAGCTGAGATGCACCGATGAGCGAGATCGCGCCGGCGGCGAAGACGATCGCGAATTGCTGCTCGTCGAGGCCGAACTCCTCCTGCAGCACGAACGACGATCCGGCGATGTACGCGAACAACGAGGACATCGCGAGTGCGGCGACGAGAACGAGCACCACGAACTGGGCGTCGCGCAGCAGAGAGCGGTAGGTGCGCAGCACCGGCATGACCCCGCTCGCACGACGACGCTCGGGCGGCAGCGTCTCGCGTAGCGACACGATCGCCAGTGTCATCAGGGCGACACCCATGATCGCCAGCGCTGCGAAGACGAGACGCCACGATCCGACCAGCAGCACGGCGCCGCCGAGCGAGGGAGCCAGTACCGGTGCGACGCCCATGACGAGCATCAGCCGGGACAGCACGGTTGCGGCCGCACGTCCACTGAACAGGTCTCGCACGATGGCCATCGCCACCACGGCAGCAGCGGCAGCGCCGAGACCCTGCACGACGCGTAGGCCACCGAGCACGGCGATGTTGGGAGCCACGATGCACGCGACGGACGCCAGGATGTGCACTCCGGTGCCGACGATGAGCGGTAGTCGCCGGCCGACGATGTCCGAGAGCGGCCCGATGACGAGTTGGCCGAGGGCGAGTCCGATCAACGTGCCTGCGAGGGTGAGCTGCACCGCCGACGACGGGGTGTTCAGGTCGTCGGCGATGGCAGGAAGAGCAGGCAGATACATGTCGATGGTCAAGGGGCCGAGCGCGATGAGTGCGCCGAGCACCAGGATCACCCGCAGGCGTTCCTTCGATGTCGGCTCGGGGGACGCGCTCGTTGTCGGTGCTTGGGCTACGGCTGTCTCGGCTGCTGACGTGTTCGGTGCTTGGGCCACCCGAAGTTCAGCAACCGGGGCACTCGTTCTGTTCCCGGTTGCTGACTACAACTTTCGTGTTCTACGCCACGGCGTCGGACAGCACGGTCGAACTCAGTGCCACGTGTGATCCACCAGCGCGGTTCGCGGACCGAACTTCGGCTTGGTCGCCTTCCCACTCAGGTACAGCAGCCGAATCGCGCGATGCCGATGCGGGGCCAGGGGCTGCAGATACTCGACCATCTCCGCGTCGTCGATCGACCTACCCAGCAGCGACCAGCCCACGACCGACGCCAGGTGGTAGTCGCCCACCGACAATGCGTCGGGATCCCCCAGGGCGCGTTGCGCGGTCTCGGCTGCCGTCCAGACGCCGACGCCCGGGATTGCCCGCAGCCTGCGCTGCGCGTCCTCGGGTGTCATTCCCGACGCCTCCTCCAGGCGCCCGGCCGCGCAGGCGGCGCGGACGATGGTCTTGGACCGGGCCGGATCGACGTTGGCGCGGTGGTACTCCCACGACGGGATGCGCCGCCACACGTCGGGTGTCGGGAAGACGAACATCGGCTTCGGTGTCGGGCCCGGTGCCTTCTCGCCGAACTTGCTGATCAGGTAGCGCCACGATCCGAAGGCCGAAATTCCGTGTACGCGTTGCTCGATGATCGCCGGGATCAAGGCCTCGAGCACCAGCCCGGTTCTACCCAGTCGCAGGTGCGGCAGCTGCCGATGGGCCTCCTGGAGAATCGGGTGCTCGGGAGCGAACAAGGTGGCATCGTCGTGCAGGCCAAGCAGGGCGGGAGCCGCGTCCAGCAGTTCGGGTGCGCCGGGGCCCCACGCTCGTACTCGAACGCCGGTCGGCGAGGTCTGGTTCAGGCGGTACGTCACCGGTCCCGAGCTCATTCTCGACGTGCGCCAGACGGTGCCGTCCTGGGCGGAATCGTAGGTGGGGTCGCCGCGGCCACGACGCAGCGGCGACACCGACATCCGAACGTCGATCCGCTGCTCGGACGTGACCAGGCGCGCGACCCCGTCGGAACCGGCATCGTCGGGCATCGGTTCGTCACCTCCGAAGGGTCGTGGCCAGGCGGACCGAGTGGGTTCTCGGCAGGGCGTCGATCGACACGATTGCAGTACCGACGGCAAGATACATAGTGCCCCGCCCAGCGCAGGATTACCGCACAGCCTCCCTCGCGGCGGCCGGTCCCATCGGCACCATCAGGAGGATCTTCGTGACTCGATCGCGCGCAGCCGCGTTTGTCGGAGTTGCCTACGCGTTCGTCGTGGCGATGATGGGCACGACCATGCCGACGCCGCTCTATGCGCTGTACGAGATCGAGTTCGGCTTCTCCGTGTTCGTCGTCACCTTGGTGTTCGCGGCGTACGCGGTCGGTGTGCTCGGTGCCCTGCTGGCCTTCGGGCGGTGGTCGGATTCGCTCGGTCGTCGTCCGATGTTGTTGGCGGCAATAGGGTTCGGGTTGATCAGTGCTGCGGTGTTCGTGAGTGCGGATTCACTCACGGCCTTGGTGATCGGGCGGGTGCTGTCCGGGTTGTCGGCGGGAATCTTCGTCGGAACCGCGACGGTGACCCTGATCGAACTGGTGCCGGACGCGTGGCGGGATCGAGCTCCGGCGATCGCCACGGCGGCCAATATCGGCGGCCTCGGCCTGGGCCCGCTGGTGGCCGGGTTGCTGGCCGAATACCTTCCGCACCCGCTACGCCTGACCTGGTGTTCTCCGCGCTCATCGCAGCGCTCGCGGCGGTGGCGTTCGTGTTGCTCACCCTCGACGGCAGGAAGGCCAGGGCGTCCCACTACGCCTGACCCGGACGGCGGTGCGCCGGAATCGATTCGCGGTGCCGCGCAGTCGATTGCCAAGTACCTCGGTGTTCGTGCGCGAGTCACCCGGAGTTTGTCGGTGCCCCGAAGTAGGGTCTGAGACCGTGATCATCGTGAGTACGGACGGCTCGTGTCTGCGTAACCCCGGCGGAGCAATCGGGTGGGCGTGGGTCAACCACACGGGGCCGAGCAACTCCGGCGGTGAGCCCTCGGGCACCAACCAGGTCGCCGAGCTCAGGGCCCTGCTGGAGGCGGTTCTGGCTCACCCCGGCCCCGAGCCGCTGTTGATCGAATCCGATTCGCAGTACGCCATCAAGTGCGCGTCCGAGTGGCTCGCGGGCTGGAAGCGCAAGGGCTGGAAAACGGCGGGTGGTACCCCGGTGCGCAACCTGGAGCTGGTGCAGAGCATCGAGCGCGCCATCACCGAACGTGAAGGTCCGGTCCGGTTCCGGTGGGTCCGCGGACACGTCGGCAATCACTTCAACGAAGCAGCCGACGCCTTGGCCGGGGAGGCCGCGCGGGCTGTGGCCGCAGGGGGTGCGGTGTCACCTGTCGCAACAGCACCCACGAAGACAGCACCTGTGAAGACGGCACCCGCCCGTCAACTGCCGCTCCTTCGTCTCCGGACCCGACGGCGCGTGAGGCGTCGACGTCCGACGACGCGGTTCCGACGCTGTTCTGATCGGGCATCCCGCCTGGACGTGGGAATTGCGCACCGGCAGTCGATAGAATCACGACATTCCACTCGAATCGGATTCTCTGACACCGGAGGCGTCAAGCGCACTGTGCACTCACTAGATTTCTTTCGGCCACCCGTGGCCGCTGCTCCGGCCGCTCGTTCTCGCGTGATCGCATGGTGATCACCGCGTTACTCTCCTTGCTCCTCGGCTTCGTGCTCACCGCCGCGATCATCGCGGCCAATGGATACTTCGTGGCCCAGGAATTCGCCTACATGTCCGTCGACCGGGCGACGCTCCGTACCGGGGCCGAGAAGGGCGACGCGTCGGCCGAGCGGGCACTGAAGGTCACCAAGCGCACCTCGTTCATGCTGTCGGGCGCGCAGCTGGGCATCACGGTCACCGGTCTGATGGTCGGCTACGTGGCCGAGCCGTTCATCGGCGAATCGCTGGGCGAGCTGCTGAGCAGTGCCGGAGTTCCCATCGCGGTGGGTATTTCGATCGGCACGGTGGGCGCTCTCGTGCTCGCGACCGTCGTGCAGATGATCTTCGGCGAGCTCTATCCGAAGAATCTCGCCATCGCGAACCCCGATCCGCTGTCCCGACGCCTCGCCCGGTCGACGCTGATCTACCTGGCCGCGTTCGGTTGGTTGATCACTTTCTTCGACAAGTCCTCCAACGCGATGCTGCGTCTGCTGCGCGTCGAACCGGTGCACGACGTGGACAGCAGTGCCACCGCCAAGGATCTCGAAAGCATCATCGAAGATTCCCGGGCCAGCGGGGATCTCACCGAGGATCTGTCGTTGCTGCTCGACCGCATCCTCGACTTTCCGGAACGCGATGTGGAGCACGCCATGATCCCGCGCAGTCGGGTGGACGCAGTCACCCCCGCCACCGCCATCGGCGAGATGCGGGCGCGGATGGTGCGTGCGCACACTCGCTACCCGGTGATCGGCGACCGTGAGGAGCCGATCGGTGTGGTGCAGCTGGCCGAGGTATTGGCCGCTGCCCCGACGACAGCCGTTCGGTCACCGAGATCATGCGAGAGCCGCTGATCGTGCCGGAGTTGATGCCCTCGAGGATGCCCTGGAGTTGTTGTCGAGTACCAAGAACGAATTGGCATGCGTGATCGATGAATACGGCGGATTCGCCGGCGTACTCACCATCGAGGATCTCGCCGAGGAACTGGTCGGCGAGATCACCGACGAGCACGACGAGGACATCGCCGGGGTGGAGGATCAGGAAGACGGAGTGTGGCTCATGGACGGCGACGTCCACGTCGACGAGGTCGAACGCACCATCGGTCGCGACATGCTGTTGCCGAGAGGCGACTACGAGACGCTCGCCGGCCTGCTCATCGCCGAGGGCGGGAATCTGCCCGAGGTCGGAGACACGGTGCGAATCGACCTCGCGGTGTTCGGGGCCGACCTGATGGAAGAGGTACCGCCGCGTCCGTCGCTGGAAGTCGAGGTACTCGAGGTGGACCGGCACGTGCCGAGTGAGCTGAGAATCAGACTTCACGAGGATTCGCCGGACGGCAGCGAGGATTCGCCGGAGTCGGACGAGGAGACGGACCGATGAACGCGTGGGTCGTCGTCGCGGTGACGGTATTGCTCATCGCACTGAGTGCGTTCTTCGTCGTCATCGAGTTCGCTCTGCTCGGTGCCCGCAGGCATCGACTGGAGGAGAAGGCAGGCACGAGCCGATCCGTGCGGGCTGCGCTGCGCGGAATGAACGAGTTGACGATCATGCTGGCGGGCGCGCAGCTGGGCATCACTGCCTGCACCTTCGCGCTCGGTGCCGTCACCAAGCCCGCCGTCGATTCGTGGCTGGGTCCGGTGTTCACCTCGTGGGGTGTGCCGGGCTGGTTGGCCGGAACCGCCGCGTTCGCTCTGTCGCTGTTGCTCGTGACGTTCCTGCACCTGGTGGTCGGGGAGATGGCCCCGAAGTCCTGGGCCATCGCGCATCCGGAACTGGCCGCCACCATCATCGGACTGCCGTCTCGGGCATTCGTCCGCCCCTTCCGGCTGTTCCTGGTGTGGGTCAACAAGATCGCCAACAAGCTCGTCGAACGGTCGGGTGTGGAGCCGGTGGAGAGCGCTGCGGTCGGCGGACGCGACGCCGAGACCATCCGCAACCTCGTCGAGTACTCGTCGCAGGTCGGTGTACTGGAACCGGAACTGCAAACCCAGATCACTCGGGTGATCGAACTCGAGACACTGACCGTCGAGAAGATCACGGTGCCCGACTCCAAGGCGACTTCGGTGCCGCACGGTTCCACTGTCTCCGATGTGCAGGCGGCGGCGTTGCGCTCCGGTCACCTTCGGGTACTGCTCACCGACAGCTCCGGCGCGACGCCCGGCGTCGTCCACGTGCGGGACACGTTGCTGGCCGGCGTCGGTGAACCGGCAGCCGACTACGCACGGGAGGCCTACACGGTCGACGGTTCGACACCGGTGTACGAGTTGCTACGGCAGATGCGCAACCGCAGCGTTCAGCTCGCGGTCGTCGAGACCAATGGACGGTTCCTGGGCATCGTCACGCTCACCGACGTCATCAAGCGGGTGCTGCCCACGGCTCCTGCTGCCTAGCAGGAGGATTCAGCCGCGCGGTTGCATCCTGCTGTTGGGTAGCGGTGGTGCGTGCAGTCGAGATCCCGGATAGCCCTCGACGGTGCCGAACTGCTCGCTGCCCCGCTCGTAGGCGGCCCGGTACTCGACGACGTCCTCGTGGCTGCGGCCGACGAAGTTCCACCACATGACGATCTGCTCTCCGAACGGCGGTCCGCCGAGCAGCAGCATCCGTACCGGCTCTCGGGTCGGATTGTGCAGATCGAGCGTCGAACCGCCCGGTTCGCGGTAGCCGAGATCGGCTGCGGAAAGGGCGGTCTCGTCCATCGTCACGGCACCCTGATCGACGATGACGCCGTGCTCGAACGTCGGGTCGACGTCGAGGGTGACGCGGGCGCCGGCGTCGAGCACGATCTCGGCTCCGAGAAGTGGGGTGAACGTGGACACCGGCGAGGTCTCGCCGAGCAGTGAGCCGAGGAACACTCGTGCGGTCAGCCCCTGGCTCGTGTGGGTCTGTGGCACGTGGTGCTCGAACGTCGGTGCGGTGAAGCGAGATCGAGCCGGAAGGGCAACCCACAGTTGCATGCCGTGCAGAATCTCGGTCTGCGGAGTGGAGGTCTCGGAATGACTGATGCCGTGGCCGGCCGTCATCAGGTTCAGTTCGCCGGGCCGCACCACGGCATGTGATCCGACGCTGTCGCGGTGTTCGATCTCGCCGGAGAACAGCCAGCTGACGGTCTGGAGTCCGGTGTGCGGATGGGGTGGCACGTCCATCGACGAGGTGTCGGGCCCGTAGTGGTCGGCGAAGCACCACGCGCCGATCAGTGACCGCTGCCGCTGCGGGAGCGTGCGCCGAACCTTCAGTGCTCGGGGGCCGCCGAGGGGAACCTCGCGTGGGGTGAGAATTTCGATCACGTCTGCTCCTGATGGCACGAAAGTTTTGCGCTCGAATCGACTACCTGGAACAACCGGAATGCGACGAGGGGTGTTCCCGGCCCGGCACTACCCGACGAGTGACGCGGTTTCGCTGAGCAGCCGCACGTCGTAGGACTCGGCCGCGCCGTGCACCTCGGTCGATCCACCGTGGACCGTGTACAGCACCGCGTACGAGGTGAAGGTGACGGCCGGAGTGGAGCCTGCGGAACGACCCGAGACCTGGCTGTCGTCGGAGTCGAGGGTGACGCGTGGCAACACGACCAGCAGGTGGGTCCGATTACCGTCCGAGAGATTCTCGACGACGGTACGAACCTCGAAACCCAGGTCCGATCGGGTGACGTCGGTGGACTCCAGCGTCTGTCCGCTCAGAACGAGCTGCGCCGCCCAGACGCCGGCGGATCGATGGGCATCGACGGTTCCGATGATGTCGTCGCCGGTGAAGGCGTAGTGATTCGCTGCTGTGAAAGGCATGGTCACAGGCTATTCCTCGGGTCGAAGAGAAACCTGGGAAAAATTTCTCATCCGAAACCCATCCACCTCGAGAGAGGCTGCGAATTCACAATGAGACACCCGCTACTGCTGTCGCCCCCGACCGCCGTCAGTAGTGGGTGTCTCCCTTTGTATGTGTGGGGAGGGCGTCCACGATCGCGACCGATGCCTCCGGGGTTCGACTCCCGATTCCTCCGCCCGGCAGCCGTTCGAGACCGGATCAGGAGATTTCGGGCGAGCCGAAACGGTGATCGGTACGCTTTCGGACCTGGGCAGTTCGTTTCACAAGGGAGCCCTCATGCACGAAGACTTTCGATCGCCCGCATCGCGGCACGGCGAGCGATCGAATGCGTCCTCACAACCACGGTCGATGCGGGCGCACGGTAAGGCGCGTAGTCGCCACCGCAAACGGTCGACCACGATCTCGCCGCCGAGGTCGGTCTCGAGTATCACCGTTCCGCCGCTCGGACCCCAGCCCAGTGCGGCTCAGGTTCTTCGCCACTGGTTCGCTGCTCCGCACGATTTCGACTGGATTTTCGTGCACAAGTCGACTCGTCCGCTGCACCGATTGATCCGAGTCGTCTTCGCGAGCTGTACAGCTCTGTACGCCGCCGTGTCGATGCTGATGCTGGCTTCGCCGAATGGACCGACCGGAACGGGTCCTGTCGCCTACGTGCTGTTCATCCTGGTTCTGCAGTTCGCCGTCATCGTGTGGTTGCTGTTCGGGCCGCTGCCGGACCGTAAGTGGCAGGTGGTGACTTTTCTGGTATTCGGCGATGTCGGTCTTGCGTCGGTGATTCTTCTCGATGTCCCCACGTCGGCGCTGATCGGCACGTTCCTCTTCGCGTTGACGGGGTCGATGTGCACCTTCTTTCTCGGTCCGAGACTGCTCGTCGCCCACCTGGTGTTCGCCAATCTGGTGATCGTCTACATCGGGGTTGCCGCGTACGTGCAGGGCTTGTGGGGTCCCTGGGATGCGATCGCCGCGGTGCTGGTGGCCGGAGGTGCGACGTCGGGTGTCCCGATCTTCGCCCAGATCGCCTGGTCCTTGGTATGCGAGGACGCACGGCAGTCCGAGATCGATCCGCTGACCCGAATGAAGAACAGACGCGGACTGCAGAATGCCATCGAAGACCTGCGGATGGTCGCCCACCGCGAGCAGTTGGCATTCGTTCTCGTTCTGGTCGACATCGATCGGTTCAAGAGCGTCAACGACCGCTACGGACACGACCAGGGCGATGCCGTCATCGTCCTCGTTGCCGACCGTCTCTGCGACCACCTCGGAAAGTCGGGGGTGGTGGCGAGAACCGGAGGTGAGGAGTTCGTAGCCGTCCTCGTCGGCGAGACGGAACAGTTGTGTGAACTGGTGCTCGAGGTGAGCGGCACTCTGACGAATTGCTCGGATCCGATACCGGTCACTGTGAGCGCAGGCGCAGTCGTGATCGCTCCTGATTCGGACGCATGGACATCAGGGGTGGATGTGGTCAACGACGCGACGCGCGCGGCGGATTCCCTCATGTACCGAGCGAAGTCGGACGGTGGAAATCGAACGGTGCTCGAGACGATGTAGACGGGCCCAATTCGCTGAGCCTGCTGACCAATCGATCGGTGTCGAGACCCGCACATCCTACGGCGAATTCATCCAACGGCACGAGGGCGTGGAAGTCGACCCGCACATCGCGGTCGTAGGCGACGTCCACGAGATTCGCGAACCGCTGAGCGGCGAACTCGTCGACACTCGCGAGTGCGGGGATCTCGGTGACGGTCAGGCTCGTTGCTTCCTCGAACATCCGGAGGTAGTCGCCCGTCGAACGAGCGGCGCAGCACAGATCGGCAAACGAGTGACCATCCGACACGCGCGCGAGACTCCAACTCCCCGACGCGAAATGCGAACCGCTGGTGCCGACGGCACGGTAATCGACGGGACCGCCGACGCAGATCACCTCGAGATTCTTCTTCAGCTTCTCGATCGTCGGAACGAAGGTCGGGTGGAACAGCGGATTGGGCAGCAGATTGTCGGGGGCGTAGTTGGAGGTGACGACCAGAGCGACCCCGCGGGCGAAGAGGGCGTCGAGCATGCGCGTGATGAGCCGGGCGTCGCCGATGTCGTGGACGTGGAACTCGTCGAAGCACAGCAGTTCGGCCTGCAGTCCGGTGTCGTCCGTCGAGAGGATGTCGTCGATGGCCGCATCGATGGAGAAGCGGTGCCGAAAGTAGGCAGCGTGCAGGTCGCGGAAGAAGGCGTGGAAGTGGACGCGCTTCTTCGCGGTGGTCGCGGCACCGGCGAAGTAGGCGTCGAGCAGCCAGGTCTTTCCACGGCCGACCGGACCCCACAGGTAGACGCCCCTGGTGCCGGGGGTCGAGAGCGCGTCGGCGGCCGATGCTTGAGCGTCGTCGAGGGTGAAGTCGGCGTCGAACGTGTGTCGCGGTGCGATCGGCCTCATGGATCGAACCGTACGCCGACGCCCTCTACTTTTGTAGAGTGGGTGTGTAGGGTCACGATCATGGATCGCCGAACAGTCATCGCAGATGCGGCCCTCGAAGTCATCGCGCGCGACGGCCTGCGCGCGCTGACGCATCGGGCGATCGATTCCGCGCTCGACTACCCGGCCGGGTCGACGTCCTACTACTTCCGCACCAAGTCCGATCTGTCGGCGGCGGTTGCCGCCCGTCTCGTCGAGCTTTCGCGCGCGACGTTCCTCGATATCGCCGGTGCCGAGACTGACGTTGCCACGGTCATCGCGCGGTATCTCCACGATGCGCTCACTCATCGCACGATCGAGCTTCGGGCCCGCTACGCATTGATGCTGGATCCTGCTGTTGCGCAGGATGTTCGAGACGTCCTGGCTCGATCGTTCTTCTCGGTCGAACGGGCGCAGGCGCTGTTCGCCGAACCCGCGCACGGAGACGGCCTCGTCTCGCTGTGCGAGGGTCTGGTGGCCGATGTCGTGTTCGGGCGCCGCTCGTCGAAGGATGTTGCAGCGCTGCGGTTTCCGATCTCCGTCTACCTCGAGGGTGCCGGGAGTTCACTGCGAGGGAACTCGGTGGACACCGACCTTCCGTAGCCTCGTCGAGCATGCGATTCGGTAAGTACTTGCCCCTGGTGTGCATTCCCCTCGCGGTGTCGATGGGGTGCGGAACGGACTCGGCAGTAGACCCAGCGTTGCCGGAAGAGTCGTTCGATCTGCAGGCGCATCGCGGCGGCCTCGGTCTGGTCACCGAGAGCACCATCGAATCGTTCACCAATGCACTGCAACTCGGGGTGAGCACCCTCGAACTGGACACACAGATCACCGAGGACGGCATCGCGATCGTCACCCACGACCGCAAGGTCTCGGACAGCAAGTGCGTCGACACCGGTGCGGTCACACCGGGAGACCCCGAGTTTCCGTACGTCGGGAAATTCGTGAACACACTGACACTCGCGCAGATTCGCACTCTCGACTGCGGAGCGCTGACGCTCACGGACTACCCGGAGCAACGACGCGTCCCCGGCGCTCGAATGCCGACCCTCGTCGAGGTGCTGGACCTGGTGAAGTCGGCCGACGCACCGGGAGTGAAACTCAACGTCGAGACCAAGGTCGAGGCGGGTAGCCCTACCGAGACGGCCCCGCGCGAGCAGTTCGTCGACACGGTTCTCGCGACCATTCGCGACGCGGGCATGCTGGACAGGGTCACCGTGCAGAGCTTCGACTGGGGTGCCCTCACATTGGTCCGCGAGGCCGAGCCGGAGGTACCGGTGGTCGCACTGACCAACGGTGACTTCCTGCAAGTCGGCCAGGACGGTGCATCGCCGCCAGGAGTGGAGCCTGTCGGAACGACCATCGAAGTGGCTGGGTGGAATCGACATCGACGACTTCGGAGGGGATGCGATCGCCGCGATCGATTCGTTCGGGGCGTCGGCGTACTCGCCGGTGCAGGGGACCCCGCAGAACGGCAAGGTCGGCGATCCCGACTTCGAGCTCTTCGTAACCCAGGACATGGTGGACTCCGCCCACGAGCGCGGAATTCGAGTGATCCCGTGGACCGTCGACGATCCCGACACGATGCGTGCACTGATGGATCTGGGCGTCGACGGCCTGATCACCGACTACCCAGACCGGTTGCGTGCCGTCATGAGCGAGCGCGGACTTCCTCTGCCCGCGCCCGCCAGGTGACGGTCCCCGGTCAGAACGGGAAGCCGACTCCGGTCAACTTCTCGCTGGCGTCCCACAACTGCGCGGCCAGAGCCGGGTCCTGTGCGGTCTTGGTCATGCTCGCTTTGCCCGGCTTACCGCGCGTCTCGAACAGGGACTTGGGGCCGCTGTACGTGCCGCCACCCGCAACGTCGACTGCGTAGAGCGTGGGACGAGCTCCGGCACTGGCCGATTGCGAAAAGATCTTCAGTCCGATCGGAGCGAGAGTGGACAGGATCTTGTTGCTGCCCAGGCCGTCGGGGCTCGAGTACAGCTCGGTGGCCGAGATTCCGGGGTGGGCGGCGTTGCTGGTGACCTTCAGTCCGGCCTTGTCGATCCGGCGCTGCAGTTCCAACGCGAACAGGATGTTGGCAAGCTTGGAGTTCGCGTACCCGCGCTGGGGGTTGTATCCACGTTCGAGCTGAAGATTGTCGAAATCGAGCTTGGGGCCCTGCCGGTGCGCGACGGATGCGATGGTGGTGATCTTGGCGTCCGCGGCGAGCTTGGGGAACAGCAGGCCGGTCAGGGCGAAGTGGCCGAGGTGATTGGTGCCGAGCTGGAGCTCGAACCCGTCCGCCGTCTCGGTCCGCATTGCGGGCATCATGACGCCGGCGTTGTTGATCAGTACGTCGATCGACTCCGGTGCCGACGCGGCGTACTCACGCACCGAGGCAAGGTCGGCGAGGTTCAGGGTGGCGGTGTCGACGGTTCCCCGGGGTGCCTCCGCCGATATTTTGGCCGCGGCGGCGTCGGCCTTGTCCTTGTTGCGGCACGCGAGCGTCACGTGGTCGCCTCGCTTCGCCAACTCCAAGGCGGTGTAGTAGCCGATACCGGTGTTCGCACCGGTGATGACAACGCGTCTCTGCTTGGTTTCGGGCACGCCGCCAGGCTACCGGTCTGTTTTAGACTTTGCCCATGAGCAGCGCAGAAGCCGAGGGATATCCGGACTTTCCGAAGGGCACCGGCAATCCCGCGTCTCGGGCATTCCGCGCGGCGGGGTACATGTGCCTGGACGATCTCGCGGGGGTGCCCGCGGCGGAGCTGAAGAAACTGCACGGTGTCGGTCCCAAGTCGCTGACGGTCATTCAAGCAGCGTTGGAGCAGACCGGGCGATCGCTGGGCTGATTGGTTCGGTGCCTGAGGCTTCAGGCCCAGTGACTAGGACGGGTCAACGATTCTGGAATTCGGGTCGCGAGATCACCCTGTGCCGCGTTGATCTGAAACTGCGTGGTGTAGATGCTGCCGCGCAGGTCCGCACCTCGCAGGTCGGCACCGCGGAGGTCTGCGCCGATCAGGTCCGCCAGGCGCAGGTCGGCGCCACGCAGGGTGGCACCGATGAAGTACGTGCCGCGCAGGCTCGCGCCGCGCAGATCCGCGCCGGCCAGTTGCGCGCCGATCATGTCGCGGCCGCGGTAGTTCTTCTTCTTGCCCCTCACTTCGGCTCGAACCAGATCGCTTGCCTCGAGCAGCAACTCGTTGATCCGTGAACGCAGACCGGAGACGTCGACCGACAGTAGAACTTCTGGCACCGACTCGGTCAGCGCCTCCAGTTCTGCGTATTCGCCGGACAGTGGATCGTGCAGTGTCGCGGCCGAATCCCGGTCACGCGCGTCCGCCAGGTACCAGAGCAACTCGTGCACATCACGCATGATCGGGAA
The DNA here is from genome assembly GCF_003688915.1 of Rhodococcus sp. SBT000017. Lineage (NCBI taxonomy): Bacteria > Bacillati > Actinomycetota > Actinomycetes > Mycobacteriales > Nocardiaceae > Rhodococcus > Rhodococcus sp. SBT000017. The sequence goes on along the minus strand of NZ_REFU01000001.1, from coordinate 3,278,866 downwards.
CACCGCGAACATCTCCGACGAGTTCGACGGCTGCTGCCGCCAGTCCCGTCCGGCGAACGTGGACTGCGACACCTTCTGGCCCGCACCGAAGCAGTCGTACACCGTGCACCCGGGAAAGCCCCTCTCCCGCAGCGTCGAATGAATGCCGCACCGCGAGTCCTGCCGAAGATTGCGGCACGGCTCACCGGCGGCCTTGTCGACGGCGAAGTCCGAGGACTTCGCGAAGGGCAGAGCGACGCAACAGAGTCCGAAACAACTGCCGCAATCGGCCAGCAAGTTCTCGGGCGCACGCATGCGTCCACTCTGTCCCGGGGCGCGTGGCAGCGTCAAACGAGATTCCTCGCGTTCACTCCGGTAGGTCGAGCAGTGCGATGAGTTTCTGCGGAGCCCGGTTGCAGTAGCTGTCGGTGATCAGCTCGCCCAGCTCGACGCGGTCCACTGTCTCGTCCAGCACCAAGCCGATGATCTGCGGACCCCAGCCGGGGGCGAAGAAGCCGTGTCGCGTGGACAGCGCGTCGAGTTCGATTCCGCTGGAACGGAAGATGAGAATGTGGGCCGGGCCGTCGGTGCCTGCTGCCTGCGCGAATGCCGGCGGGGTTCCGTCGAGAATGTCGAGCACGTGGGCGAAGGTGCGGCCCCGTACCCGCCAGCGCGTACCGACCCAGGCTCGCTCCTCGTAGGTCTCGGGCAGCGCCAGGCACATCCGACGGATTGTGGTTCTCCAGTTCATCGGACTCTCCTCTCCTGCGACATACCGCGCTACAGTATTTCAGGGGGCAGCTAGGGCGCACGAATTCCAGGAGGCACCGTCCATGGCGCAACTCGAGTTCGACGAGGTGGTGACCTCGCTACGCGCTGCCGGGTGCGTGTTCGCCGAGGAGGAAGCCGAGATTCTCATCGAGTCCGCCTCGAACTCGGCGGAGTTGACGGAGCTACTGGGGCGTCGCATCGCCGGTGAACCGCTCGAGCACGTCGTTGGTTGGGTGTGGTTCTGTGGTCGACGCATCGCCGTCGCGCAGGGCGTGTTCGTACCGCGTCGCCGCACCGAATTTCTCGTCGAATGTGCAGCAGCACTGCACCCTTCGACGTTACTCGACCTGTGTTGTGGTTCCGGGGCGATCGGCATGTCGGTCACGGGAGTCGCCGAGTTGTATGCCGCGGATATCGACGATGCAGCCGTCGGGTGTGCCAGGCGCAACCTGGATTCCGTCGGGGGGACGGTGTATAGCGGTGACCTGTACGACGCGTTGCCGCCGAACCTGCACGGCCGATTCGACGCTATCGTCGTCAACGCTCCCTACGTCCCTACGGCCGACATCGCACTGATGCCGGGAGAGGCGCGTATCCACGAGCCGCGCATCGCGCTCGACGGCGGCGCGGACGGTGCCGGTCTTCATCGGCGGGTTGCCGCGGAAGCCAACCAGTGGTTGGCTCCGGAAGGTCGACTGCTCATCGAAACCAGTGCCCTGCTGGCGAATTCGACGCTCGAAGCCTTCGTCGAGGCCGGGTTCACGGCCACCATCAGTGAATCCGAGACACTCGACGCCGTCGTGGTGATCGGTTCGATCGTCGAGTAACGATCCGCACATCATCGAAAAACTCGAACAGAGGGGGACATATGCAGTTCTTGGTGTTGAGTCGCCGCCGCGTCGAGCAGTACTCGGACGAGGATTTTGCGGCAGTGCTGCCGAACGAGACCGATGCGGTTCGGACGCTGTATGCGGATGGGGTCGTGCGTCAGATCTGGCTCCGTGGTGACGTGGCGGGCGCTGCTTTCGTCATCGAGGCCGAGAGTGCGTCCGACGCGCAATCCACGATCGACGCACTGCCGATGGCGTCGTCCGGGCTGTCCGAGTTCACGCTGATTCCGCTCGCTCCCTACCGCGGATTCGGTCCTGTACCGACCTGACCCGGTTTCGATCGTGCGTCTGCGTGGCATGCACATGGAAACCCCCCTACGCACGTAAAGAGGCAAACTATGACGACCTTGCTGTTCGCAGTCACCGCTGCCGACCACTGGACCCTGAACGACGGCACGAAGCACCCCACCGGGTACTGGGCCGAGGAGCTCGTCGAGTCCCATCGCACGTTCGTCGACGCAGGCTGGGACATCACGGTTGCGACGCCGGGCGGTAAGGCTCCGGTCGTCGACGAGGGCAGCTTGGCCGTCGATGCCAACGGCGGCGACGAGGAGAAGGTGGCGGATCAGAAGAGCTACCTCGCCTCGATCGAGTCGATCCTGTCCTCGCCCGCAAAGCTGGAGGACCAGAAGGCGTCCGACTTCGACGTCGTCTTCGTGCCCGGTGGTCACGGGCCGATGGAAGATCTCGCCGTCTCCGAGAGCTTCGGGGCGCTGGTGGTCGACTTCCTCGACTCGAACAAGGTCGTCTCCGCGGTGTGCCACGCGCCTGCCGCCCTGCTCCCCGCCGTCCGCAGCGACGGAACCTGGGCGTTCGACGGGTACGAGCTCACCGGATTCACCGACGAAGAGGAGACCCAGGCCGGTCTCGCCGAGAAGGCTCCGTGGTTGCTCGAGGCCCGGTTGCGCGAGAACGGCGCGAAGTTCGACTCCACCGACGCGTGGGCACCTAACGTCGTCGTCGACCGAAATCTGTACACCGGTCAGAACCCGGCATCGACGCGTCCCCTCGCGGAGAAGCTGGCCAGCGCACTGAAGTAGCCGGAGAGGGCGGTCGGATTTCTGCCCACGGAGAACAACGGACATCGACGGGAACATCACTACTGCTTTCGAAGTTGAGCCCCTGTAGCTCAATCCTTTGGAGGAGAAGTGACCGAAACCGTTCGTGTCCCCGTACTGTTCCTGACCGATCCGATCGTCCTGCCCGGCATGGTGGTGCCCGTAGATCTCGACGAGGCAGCGCGTGCCGCCGTCGACGCCGCGAAGGCGAGCAACGACGGCACGCTGCTCGTCGCGCCGCGTCTCGAAGACCGATACGCCGCGTACGGAGTCCTCGCCACGATCGTGCAGATGGGACGCCTCGCGGACGGTCGCCCGGCCGCTGTCATCAAGGCCACGCGCCGCGCGCACATCGGCCACGGAGTCAGCGGACCCGGGGCCGCCCTGTGGGTCGAGGCCGAGACCGTTGCGGATGTGCCCCCGAGTGACGACCTCAAAGCCCTGGCAGCCGAATACAAGCAACTCGTCGTTGCGATGCTGCAGCGCCGAGACGCGTGGCAGGTGATCGACTCGGTCAACAAACTCACCGACCCGGGCGCGATCGCCGACACGGCCGGCTACGCGTCGTATCTCACCGACGTACAGAAGCGGGACCTTCTCGAAACCCCGGATGTGGCAACGCGTCTGACTTCACTCATCGAGTGGACCAAGACTCACCTCGCCGAAGTCGAGGTCAACGACAAAATCTCCGGCGACGTTCGCGAGGGCATGGAGAAGACCCAGAAGGAGTTTCTGCTCCGGCAACAGTTGGCGGCCATCCGCAAAGAACTCGGCGAGGACGAGCCCGACGGTGCCGACGACTACCGTGGCCGCGTCGAGGCTGCGGATCTGCCCGAGAAGGTGCGCGAACAGGCGCTGCGTGAGGTCGGCAAACTGGAGCGGGCCAGCGATCAGAGCCCCGAGTCGGGCTGGATTCGCACCTGGCTCGACACCGTGCTGGATCTGCCGTGGAACAACACCACGACCGACAACAACGACATCGATTCTGCACGTGCAGTTCTCGATGCCGACCATCACGGGCTCGACGACGTGAAGGATCGTATTGTCGAGTACCTGGCCGTCCGGGCGCGTCGCTCCGAGCGTGGTCTGCAGTCGGTCGGTGGGCGTGGGTCCGGTGCCGTCATGGTGCTCGCAGGTCCGCCCGGAGTCGGCAAGACCTCGCTGGGCGAGTCGGTGGCCCGTGCGCTCGGTCGACAGTTCGTGCGCGTCGCTCTCGGCGGCGTCCGCGACGAGGCCGAGATTCGTGGGCACCGTCGTACCTACGTCGGCGCGCTGCCGGGCCGGATCGTGCGGGCCATCGGCGAGGCGGGATCGATGAATCCGGTTGTCCTGCTGGACGAGATCGACAAGGTCGGCTCGGACTATCGCGGCGACCCCAGTGCCGCTCTGCTCGAGGTGCTTGACCCGGCGCAGAATCACACGTTCCGTGATCACTACCTGGATCTGGATCTCGACCTGTCCGACGTGGTCTTTCTCGCTACCGCCAACGTGATCGACCAGATTCCCGGGCCGTTGCTCGACCGCATGGAATTGGTGACCATCGACGGCTACACCGAGGACGACAAGGTCGTCATCGCCCGGAACTACCTGCTGCCCCGTCAGATGGACAGGGCGGCAATCACATCCGAGGAGGTGACAGTCACCGACGCTGCGCTGCGCAAGATCGCGGCCGACTACACCCGTGAGCCGGGCGTGCGGCAACTCGAGCGATTGCTGGCCAAGGCGCTGCGTAAGGTCGCGACGAAGTTGGTGGGCAGCACGGATGTCCTGAAGATCGACGAGTCGGACCTGGTGACGTACCTCGGTCGCCCGCGGTTCACTCCCGAGGCGCACGAGCGAACCGAAGTGCCGGGCGTGGCAACGGGTCTCGCGGTCACAGGACTCGGCGGAGATGTGCTGTTCATCGAGGCTGCGGCGACCGACGGTGACGCCCGGCTCGAGCTCACCGGTCAGCTCGGCGACGTGATGAAGGAGTCCGCACAGATCGCACTGTCCTACGTGCGCTCGCACGCAGCACAATTCGGCGTCACGCAGGATTCTCTCGATCGCAGTATTCACGTGCACGTTCCGGCGGGCGCGGTGCCGAAGGACGGTCCGTCGGCCGGTGTGACGATGGTGACTGCCCTGGTGTCGATGGCTACCGGGCGGCCGGTGCGCTCGGACGTCGGCATGACCGGTGAGGTCACGTTGAACGGTCGGGTGCTGCCGATCGGCGGGGTGAAGCAAAAATTGCTGGCTGCGCAGCGTGCGGGACTGAAGACGGTGTTCATTCCGGCGCGCAACGAACCGGATCTGGACGACGTGCCCGCAGAGGTGTTGGAGGCGTTGGATGTTCGCCCGATGACCGAGGTCGCCGACATCCTGGCGCTCGCGCTGGAGCCTGCGAAGGCAACTGCTGCGGCGTAGTACCGCATCGATCGCCCAGCAGGGGCAGGTGGCATCGACCGCCTGCCCCTCCCGTCGGTCTCGAGTGCCGCGCTTGACCTCGAGCTATGTCGAGGTTCTACGTTGGTGGGATGAGTATGGAGATGACCGCCTGGAATCAGATGTATCGCACGATGAACAGGCCCGACACCCAGTCGTCGTTCTCGAAGGAGACGGCCCGCAGGATCCTGACGTTCGCGGCACCGCATCGCCGCGCTCTCGGCGGATTCCTGGTGCTCAGCGTCGCCTTGGCCGTACTCGCCGTGGCCACGCCGGTATTGGCCGGACGGGTGGTCAACGCGATCGTCGACGGACGAGAACTACGCGTGGTGGTCCTGCTGGCGGTGGCGATCGCGGCGATCGCTCTGGTGGACGCGGTGGTCGGTCTGATCAACCGGTGGCTCTCGGCGAACATCGGCGAAAGCCTGATCCTGGATCTGCGGACCGCGGTGTTCGACCACGTGCAGCGCATGCCGATCGCGTTCTTCACACGAACCCGCACCGGTGCGCTGGTGAGCCGGCTCAACAACGACGTGATCGGAGCGCAGCGCGCGTTCAGCACCACCCTGTCCGGTGTCGTCAGCAATCTCGTGACCCTGGTGCTGACGTTGGTGGTGATGATCGGAATCTCCTGGCAGATCACCCTTCTCGCATTGGTCCTGCTGCCGGTGTTCGTGCTTCCCGCTCGCCGGATGGGTCGACGCCTCGCGCGGCTGCAACGTGAAGCGGCAGCACACAATTCGGCGATGAGTACGCAGATGACGGAGCGTTTCTCGGCGCCGGGAGCAACACTGGTGAAGCTGTTCGGTCATCCCGAGCAGGAATCGGTCGAGTTCGCGGTGCGGGCGGCCAGGGTGCGCGATATCGGGGTGCGCAGTGCCATGGTGCAGACGGTGTTCGTCACGGCGCTGACGCTGGTCTCGGCACTGGCGCTCGCTGTGGTGTACGGATTGGGCGGCTTCTACGCCCTCAGTGGGAGCCTGGACCCGGGTTCGGTTGTGGCACTGTCGCTTCTGCTGGCGCGGTTGTACTCACCGCTGACCGCGCTGGCCAGCGCCCGCGTGGAGGTCATGAGCGCGTTGGTGAGCTTCGAGCGAGTCTTCGAGGTTCTCGATCTCGTTCCGTTGATCGCCGACAAGCCCGACGCGAAAGTTCTACCGCCAGGGCCGGTGGCCGTCGAACTCGACGATGTGCGGTTCGCGTACCCGTCCGCAGACAAAGTGTCGCTCGCCTCGCTCGAGGAGGTCGCGACCCTGGATTCCCGCGGGGGAGAGGAAGTTCTGCACGGTGTGTCGTTCCGAGCCGAACCCGGCCAGATGGTCGCGCTGGTCGGTACGTCTGGTGCGGGCAAGTCCACGATCGCGCAGTTGATCGCACGGCTGTACGACGTCGATGGCGGTGCGGTCCGGCTGGGCGGCGTCGACGTGCGGGACCTGACGGCCGAATCCGTCTGCGGCACAGTGGGAATGGTGACACAGGACGGGCACCTGTTCCACGAGAGCATCCGGTCGAATCTGCTGCTGCCGCGGCCCGACGCCACCGACGACGAACTGTGGGACGCGCTCTCGCGGGCGCGGCTGGCGGACCTCGTGCGTTCCCTGCCCGACGGCCTGGACACCGTCGTCGGCGAGCGCGGGTATCGACTGTCCGGTGGTGAGCGTCAGCGCCTGACGATCGCACGGTTGCTGATCGCGCAGCCGCGGGTCGTCATCCTCGACGAGGCAACGGCCTCGTTGGATTCGACGTCGGAGGCCGCGGTGCAGGCCGCGTTGGCCGAGGCGCTGGAGGGCAAGACGTCGGTGGTCATCGCGCACCGGCTCTCGACCATCAGAGCTGCGGACGTGATCCTGGTGATCGAGGACGGGCGAGTCGCCGAACGCGGCACCCACGACGAGCTCCTCGCAGCGGGTGGCCGCTACGAGGAGCTGCATCGGACGCAGTTCGCACAGGCGGAGTGACCTCAGGAAACCGGGTCCGGGACCACGGTCGCTGGGTCGTCGTCGGTTGCGGCGGCGAGCATCGGGGTGAATCCGTCGATCGCGTAGTCCAGCGACAGTGGGCTCGAGTAGCCGAGGGCCGAGGGGAGATCCGTGCTGAAGGAGCCGATGTAGACGGTTCGGTCCTGTCGAACGACGTCGAGGGCGGCGAGTAGTGGGTTGGCCTGCAGCTGCTCGCGGCCCTGGCCGGCGATGACCAGGACGTCGGTGTCGAGTCGGTCGAGGTTCTCTTCACTGATGGTCTCGGAGGCGTCGGGAATTTCGAAGCCGAGGTCGGTGAAGAACAGGGCGCGGATGTCGTCCCTGCCGAGAAGCAGGTAGCTGCCGTCGTCCATGACGAACGCGAGAGTCAGTGACTTGCCGGTGAACTGGGGGTTCTCGGCTTCGGTGTCGGCGAACTTCTGCTCGAGCTCGGCCGTCTGGTCCTGAGCTTCCTGCGACTTGCCGAGGGCTTCGCCGACGACGGCGAACTCCCGCTGCCAGGTCGCGGCGGGTACGTCGTCGTAGCCGCCGATGTCGGCGATCGTGGGGGCCATCCCGGAGAGGGTGTCGTACTGGCCCTGGTCGATGAAGGAGTACGGGCCGAGGATCAGATCGGGTGCTTGCGCCGCGATCTGCTCGAGGTCGAGGTCTGTGCTGCCGACTTCCGGGATCTCGGTTCCCCCCAGCGCTGCTTGCGCCCAGGGGCGCTGCCGGTAGTCGTAGCTCAGGTTGCCGCGTGTCGCGACGGGTTTGACGCCCAGCGCGAGTGCGAAGTCCTGCTCGTTGAACCCGATCGTCACGACGCGGGTGGGCTCGGTGTCGATGACCGTCTCACCGAATCGGTGATCGATGGTGACCGGGAAGCCGGCGCTGCTACCGGGGCTACCGGATGCGTCGGTGTCGGACGAACAGCCGGCTGCCAGTGCCAGAACGGATGCACCGGCGGCGACGAGCTGGACGGACTTCTTCATGTGATCTCCTCGCTACTGAACCTAGCGAGGTTAGCCTAACCGACCCGTTGAAGCTTTGATCATGTGCCAGGGGTCGGGCGACCCGATCAGCAGTTGGACGTAGCCGGTACTCCGGCGAATCGCTGGTCGATCCACTCGAGCGCCTGAGGTAGGCCGAGCACCGCAGCAGTCAGATGATCGTTGCTGGGCACCTTCACTTCGGTCACCAGCACTCCGGCGCGGCAGTATCGGGCGAGCGTGTTGTCGATCGCGCTGACCGGAATCAATGCGTCTGTGGGGCTGTGCCACTCGAAGTACGGTGCCTTCGGTACGCCGGGATACAGCTCGACGCTGTTGTCGTTGACGGCGGCGATCGCTTCCGGGCTGCTGATCAGGTCCAGCGTGCCCGCTACCTCCATGGCGCTCTTGCCTGCACCTGCCGCGATGATGTCGTTGGTGCACCCGTTTTGCATCTTGCTCTCGATTTCCTTACCCAGCGGGTTCAGTTGCGAGCTGATCGGGATGCGGGTGGGGTACTCGCGTTCGATACCGAGCGCGGCAGCGAACGCCAGACCGAACATGGGGTGCGGGGCGAACCCGAGATCGCGGGCCATGCGCTCGAGGTTCATCGGAGCGCCACCGTTCGCGCTGCCGACGATGTTCAGCTCGGGCGCGTAGTCGTTCTGAAGCGCAGCTGCCCATGCCGTGGCCATTCCGCCGCCGGAGTAGCCGGCCAACGCAACCGGGCTCTGCTGAACCTGGATGGGATCGAAGCGCTGAGTGGCGCGAATGCTGTCCAGCACGATCTGCCCGCCGAGCCTGGCTGCACCGTAGGCGCTGTTGGGTCCGAGGTGATCGGCGATGACGACCGTCCAGCCACGCTGCAGTACTGCATTGAGAGCGGGTGCCTCACGAATCATCAAATTCGGGTCGTTGGTCCAGAGCGCTTGTGAAGGTGCACATTCGAGACCGAGGGCATTGATGATGTGTTGGTAGGAAAGCACCGGACCGTTCGGCGCTTTGTTTCGTGGAACCAGCACGGTATTGATTGCGGCGATGGGATTTCCGGCCGAATTGGTGGAGCGGAAATTCAGCTGCCACACGTCCACGCCGAAGAATCCGGGGGCGGTGGCATCGGGCGGCTGGAGATCACGTCGCCCGGTGCGAGCGCATCGAGATCCACAGGCGGAGAGTAGAAGCCGTCCGCGATGGGCGACGGGAACAACGGCGCCGCAGCTGCTTGACCTGCACCGACAAGTGACGAACACAGGACTGCAACTGCCGTCATGCTGACAGCGCCTGCCAACTTGAGAACCCGCATATGGTAAACCCCTCCGTGCCTGAACCGAAGCGACGAGCGCTGCGGCGATCTGGCAAGCCCCCGTAGAGCCGGCCCGCAAACCGTTATAGCTGATGATGCGTGACTTGTTACGCCCCCCCGGTAACGATGGGCGCAACGGTACGCATCCGCTCATTTTATGGCAACCGAATGTTACCTACCCTCGTTTCTTCGATCGGGTCCAAGTTTTTCGTCCGGTGCATCCATGTCATTCCTGGCGCACCGCCTTCGGTTCCTTGTCCGGGCGCAGGCCGCGCCAGCTCGGATGCCGCAGATGACCGGATTCCGTGGTCTCGTAGAACCGCACCTCGCCGACGAGTACCGGCTCGACCCATACCGCTCCGTTCCGATCGGCCGCGGGCAGCACCGAAGAGAAAGGACTGTCCGACGCCTCGAGTGGGGCGAGTAGGGCGGCGAGCGTATCGAGCGCACGGTCGTCGAACCCGGTTCCGACGCGTCCCACGTAGCGCAGTCGGTCTCCGTCGGGAATGCCCATCAGCAGTGAGCCGAACCCTCCGGAACGACGACCCTGCCCTTTGCGCCATCCACCGATGACGATCTCCTGTGTTCGCCAGTTCTTGAACTTGATCCAGGTGTGGGCGCGTTTGCCGGGTTGATAGACGGAGTCGGTGCGTTTGGCGACGACGCCTTCCCAGCCCCGTTCTCTGCTTTCGGCGATGGCGTCCGCGGCGGTCCCCGTCAGCCGCGGTGGCACCAGTACCGAGTCGAGTCCGGTGGTGAGTAGTTCCAGCAGTCGTCGTCGATCCGAGTACTTCTTGCGCAGCAGTGACGTGCCGTCGAGGTGGAGCAGATCGAAGGCGATGAATCGGATGTCGTCACGGGTGGCGTTCTGCAGTTTCTCGAAGCTGCTGACGCCGCCGTCGTCGAACACCACGACTTCTCCGTCGACGACGGCGTCGTGCTCGGCCAGGTCGTCCGCGAAAGATTGGAGTGCGCCGAACTTCTCGGTGTAGTCGTTGCCACTCCGCGTGCGCAGTGTCATCGAACCGTGCGTGAGTTCGGCGACGATGCGGAACCCGTCCCACTTGCCCTCGAACGACCACTCGTCGTCCGGCAGATCGAGGATGTCGCCGGCGGTGGCGAGCATCGGTGAGATGTTCTTGGGCTCGGGCTTGTCGGGAGCATCATTCATCAGGTGCATCAACCACTGGCTGCCCTTGGTGCGGATCAGTGCGAACCGCCCGCGCGCCTTCTTTCCGTGCAGGACGACGATGACCTCGTCGTCTCGCCACTTCTCGAGCTCGTAGGTTCCGCTGTCCCAGATCGAGACGTCGCCGCCGCCGTACTCGCCCTTGGGTATCCGACCGGAGAACGTCGCGTATTCGAGTGGGTGGTCCTCGGTGTGTACCGCCAGCCGGTTCTGCTTCGGGTCCACCGGGATGTTCTTCGGGACGGCCCACGAGACCAGGACGCCGTCGTGTTCGAGTCGGAAGTCGTAGTGCAGCCGTCGGGCATGATGCTCTTGAATCACGAACGTGTCGTTGTTGCCCTGCGGTTCGGTGGTGGTCGGTATCGGCTCGGGGGTCTTGTCGGCGCTGCGCATGCTGCGGTATTTGACGAGTTTGTCGGTGGTGCTTGTATTTTCGTTGTGCGAGTCCATCTCGGGGTCCAGATCGGCCAGTGGATCGCCGACGTCCGCGAAACGCTCGAGGACCTCCTCGAACCGAAGCTGTTGCAGGCCGGTCGCTTCCAGCTCGTCCCACGTGCGTGGTGCTGCGACGGTGGGGAGTGTTCGCCCGCGCAGCGAGTACGGTGCGACCGTCGTCTTCTTGCCGTTGTTCTGGCTCCAGTCGACGAACACCCGCCCGGTTCGTTTCGCTTTCGCCATCGTTGCCGTAACCCGGTCCGGTGATCTTTCCTCGAGCAGGGTGGCAACACGTTTGGCGACGGTGGACGCGCCGGAGGTCGACAGCGGTTTCTCCAGCGGCACGTACAGGTGAATTCCCTTGCTGCCGCTGGTGACCGGATATGCGGTCATCCCGATATCGCCGATCAGATCCCGTATCTCGCAGGCGACTTCGGCGCATCGGGCGAGATCCACGTCCTCGCCGGGGTCGAGGTCGAAGACCATACGGGTGGCCGGTCCTGGTTCGGTGCCGTCGAACCGCCACTGTGGCACATGCGCTTCGATGGCCGCTTGTTGACCGAGCCACGCCAGATCGGCTGCAGTGGAGAACAGTGGGTAGGTGACGACGCGGTCGGAGTGTTGCATCGAACGCCGATCGAGCCAGTCGGGTGCGGACGCGGCGAGGTTCTTCTCGAAGAAAGATGACTGGTCGACGCCGTTCGGCCAGCGCTTACGGGTCACCGCGCGGCCGGTGAGGTGAGGAAGCATCGCAGGTGCGATGGTGGTGTAGTACTCGATGATGTGGCTCTTGGTGGTGCCGGTTTCGGGGAACAGCACTTTGTCGAGGTTGGTGACGGAGACCTTCCGACCTTCGATCTCGAGCGTGGCCATCCTCTCAGGTTAGTGGTCGCCGTCAGAACCTGCGGGCAACTTGTGACAGGGTCGATGTCATGGCGACGATCAGTGTCTCGGTGCAGATGCCCGAAAATCCGCAGGGCGCGTGGGACAAGGCTTCCGCGCTCGATCGGTTCGACGAGTGGATGACCATCCACGGCGGGTGGTGCAGTCCGCCACCCAAGAAGGTCGGCAAGGGCACCGAAGTGGAGTCACTGGTGAAGGTGAAGGGCTTCAAGAACACGATCAACTGGACCTTCACGCAATACGACGAGCCCAAGCTGATCGAGATGTCCGGCCGCGGCAAGGGCGGGGTGAGAATCTCGCTGACCGTCCATGTGCGTGAGGCCGAGGGCGGATCGGAGCTGACGCTCGACGCGAAATTCGGCGGGGGTGTGCTGTTCGGTCCGGTCGGTTCGGTGGTGGCGCGGGCACTGGATACCGATGTCAAGAAATCCGTTGCGAATCTGGCGGCGTTGAAGTGACGCATACTTACTGAAGTAGCTGCACGACAACCTCTTCCAGCCCCGCACCGTTGTTTGCCCGGAGACGAAGACTGCACGGGATGCTCCACTCGAGGCCTCGATCGAGGGAATCCCGCGCACGACCGGTCCGAGTGGAGCAAAAATTGCCGAGACTCCTATTGCTGTCGAGTCTTGCGCAACCACCACAGTCCCGCGATGGGGAGCACCACCGGGATGAACACGTATCCGGATCCGAAGTGCGACCACACCGTCGGCTCCGGGAAGTCCTGGGGCTGGATGTAGCTGAGGGTGCCGATCCCGATGACCCCGACGAGTTCGATGATGCAGGAGACCGTCACCACTCGTCGGGATGCTTCGGTTGCTCGGGCCAGTCCTACCGTGGCGACGATGTAGACCACCGCTGCGAAGGCCGACAGCAGATACGCCACCGGTGCGTCGTCGAATCGTGTGGTGAGCTGCACGATCGAGCGTGATGTGGCGGCGACGGCGAACACGGCGTAGACGGCGATGAGGAAGCGCCCGAATCCGGTACGCGTCGCTTGCTGCAGGTTGTCAGGCATATCCGGCCCAAATCTGGCTCAGGCGCAGCACCATGGCCGCGAGGGTGAGGACGGCAACGAGGAGCACCGCTGTGCCGCCGCGGGAGCGGTCGCCCAGGGACCACCACGTGCCGAGGGGGAGCAGGAACAGCAGCCCGACGAGGTAGGACCCGAATGTCAGCCGGTGTATCTCGCGATCCGAGGTGAACATCATGGCGAACCCGATGACGGCCTGCAGTGCGACGACGGCCTCGGTGGCGGCGATGGTCCAGAACAGTGCGCGATCGGACTTGTTCTTCAGCAGGACCGGTCGGTTCATGGCGAGCTTCGCGAGCACCCAGATGCCTACGACCAGGGACAACGCATACAACAAGCCGGTGACGGCGCCGATCATCGAGTTCCTCGTCAAGTTCGTGGTGGATGGGTGGTTCGGCCTCCACACTATCCGCGTAACGCCACGTCAACACTGTGAGGCCCTCGAAACACGGCGTTGTTCCGGGTGTGACCAATCGGAAATGGATGGGGCTTGTACTTGTCCTATGGCCGCAGAGGATCTGCTCTCTCGCCGGACATGACGCTTTTCTCGGATGGACATCGGTGTCCACCGCATTCAGCCCGCTCTGCGAACCTCAGGAGACACCCGTGTCAGACCTCGATCAGTCCATCGCCGAGAACATCAAGAAGTCCCTCGAAGAGATCCCGCACCCTTCACTTCCCAAGGGCAGCAACATCTACGGTTCCACCAAGATCTTCCCCGACTACAAGGCCGAGAACGGCGAAAGCTACTTCACGTTGGTGCACGGCATCGCCCACGAGTCGTCGGTCTCCTTCGTCGCTGTGCTCCAGGCAACGCGCGCTCTGCGTAAGGGCTTCGAGTCGGCCATGTACTTCTACGGTCCCGGCGCTATCAATTGCCTTGCCACTCGCGGCTTTCCGACCACCGGTGATTCCGGTTTCCCGGGCGAGCAGAACATCAACGATTCGCTCGCGACCTTCATCGCCGAGGGCGGCACCGTGTTCTGCTGCCGTTTCGGGCTCGCATTGCACGGTGGCCGCGAAGAGGACCTCATCGAGGGCGTCATCCCGGCACACCCCTTGGACGTGCAGGACGCGTTGATCCACTACGCGCGCAAGGGTGCCATCATCAACTCCACGTACATGGTCTAGGGGCCGACCGTGGCCCAGGAGCGGAGCCTGCAGGAGCGACCCGAAAACACGGTCTCTACGCGCGTGGATCTGGCGCTGCTCGGTATTCGAGGAGCCACGCCGGTGTCCAGAACTGCCGGTGCAGGGCCGAGTGACGACGGACATGTCCGCATCGACGGCCTCGGCGCAGCCATCCCGCGCAACCCGCTCAGTCCGTACGTCCTCGAAGAGGGTCGAGTGCTGTTCGACGGCAACGACATCGGGCTCGACGTGCAGGCCGTCGACCGCCCGCAGTTCTACGACCTGGAAACCGCCGACGGTATCGCCTACGAGAAGATCGCGAAGCTGCACGGCTCCAGCGTTCTCGCGACCACCGTGGTGCAGACCTGCATCCGCTACGACGCCGATCAACGTTGCCGCTTCTGCTCCATCGAGGCCTCGCTCGAAGCCGGCGACACCATTGCCGTCAAGACTCCGGCGCAGTTGGCCGAGGTGGCCGAGGCGGCGGTACGGCTCGACGGCGTCGCGCAGATGGTCATGACGACGGGCACCTCGGCCGCGAAGGATCGCGGTGCCCGTCACTTGGCCCGATGCGTGCGAGCCATCAAGGCTGTGGTTCCTCAGCTGCCGATTCAGGTGCAGTGCGAACCTCCCGGCGATCTCCGGACAATTCAGGATCTGTACGACGCCGGAGCAGAGTCGATCGGCATTCACGTCGAATCTCTCGACGAGAACGTTCGACGCCGGTGGATGCCGGGCAAGGCCTCGGTCTCGATGGACGAGTACCGCGCTGCGTGGAAAGAAGCGGTTCGGGTCTTCGGACGCAACCAGGTCTCGACGTACATCCTGGTGGGGCTCGGCGAGAATCCGGACGAATTGGTAGCCGGGGCAGCAGAACTCATCGAGATGGGTGTCTATCCCTTCGTCGTTCCGTTCCGTCCGCTCGCCGGAACGTTGGCGGTGGACGTCGACCGAGCGACGGCCCCCGGCCGAGACGTGCTCGAGAACGTCACCCGACGCGTCGCCAAGGAACTTCAGGCCGCGGCGATGCTCGGATCGGACCAGAAGGCAGGCTGCGCGGCATGCGGTGCGTGCAGCGTCCTGCAGAATGCGGGGGGCTGAGATGTACAGGGTGGACGCGCAGGATCTTGCCGGATTGTCCGGTACCGCAACCTCTGTCGTCGAGCCCCGGTTCATCGTCCAGCCGTGCGGAAGTGCAGCGCAGCGGGACTCCTATCGTGCGCTCCGGAGAGCGACCTTCGTTGCCGAGCAGGGCTTGTTCGCCGGCACCGATCACGACGACGTCGACGACGATCCGCGGGCAGTCGTTCTGGTCGCCACCGATCGGGACGGCACGGTGCTCGGCGGAGTGCGGCTGGCACCCTGTACCGCAACGGATCTGGGGTGGTGGGCCGGAAGCCGCCTCGTGGTCTCTGCCTCTGCGCGTACGTCCGGCGTCGGGCCTGCCCTGGTTCGGGCAGCCTGCGCCCATGCCGAGAGTCGAGGCGTGCTTCGCTTCGACGCGACGGTGCAGAAGAGCAACGAGCAACTGTTCACCCGCCTCGGGTGGATTCGCCGCGGTGACGTCGAGGTGGCGAACACCCCGCACGTGGCGATGTACTGGCCGATCGACCGCATAGAACGTCTCGTCTCCTCGACCAAGGCGATGCTCGCCGGAGTCCTCGCGCCCCTGAAGGCGCAACCACTCGGTCTCGGTGCCAAAGGCTTTCGCGGCGACGACGGCGTTCCGGTACCAGGTGGTGACATGATCGCCGCGTGCGATGCCATCATTCCCTCCATGGTCGACCGCGACCCCGAGTGGGCCGGCTGGTGTGCGGCGCTGGTCAATCTGAACGACCTCTCGGCGATGGGCGCACATGCCGTCGGAATGCTCGATTCCGTCGGAGCACCCACGCAGAGTCGGCTGACCCGCATCATCCGTGGTCTCGCCAATGCCTCTGCGGCATGGCAGGTTCCGGTACTCGGTGGCCACACCCAGGCCGGGGTGCCGTCGTCGCTGTCGGTCACCGCACTCGGCCGGACCTCACGGCCGGTCCGTGCGGGCGGGGGAAGCGTCGGCGATCGGTTGACGCTCACCGCGGACATCGAGGGCGAGTGGCGACGCGGATACCATGGCCAGCAATGGGATTCGTCCTCTCGCCGGAACTCCGACGAACTGACGGCAATGGCGTCGTTCGTCGCCCGCGCCGCACCCAAAGCCGCCAAGGATGTCTCGATGGCGGGCCTGGCCGGCACCACCGGAATGCTCGCCGAGGCGAGCGGAACCGGTGCCGTACTCGACATCGCCTCGATACCGAAGCCCGACGCAGCGTCGATGGGCGAATGGATCACGTGTTTTCCAGGGTTCGCGATGATCACCGCGGACCGTCCCGGTGCAGCTACTGCACCGTCCGGACCTGCACTGTCCGCAGTCTGCGGAGAGCTCACCGATATTCCGGGTGTCGCGCTGCGATGGCCCGATGGAATCACCACTCGCGCGGTCACGTCCACCGTGACCGGATTGGGAGAAGCATGACCACCCACCCGAAGCCTGTCACCATTTCCGTCGCCGCAGCCGAGTTCGGTCGCGACATGGAACAGGGTTACGCCACCATCGCCGCGTTGCTCGAGGAATCACGCAACCGAGGCAGCCAACTACTCGTCCTGCCCGAGGCCTGCCTCGGCGGCTACTTACCGAGCCTCGGCGGCGGCGACGAGACCGAGGAGTCGCGACAACGCCGGCTGAAGGCACTGCCTCCCGCCCTCGAACTCGACGGACCGGAGATCAGGCGCGTCATCGACATGGCGGGCGATACCGTCATCACGTTCGGCTTCTGCGAGAAGGACGGCGACACCCGCTACAACGCCGCCGTGACGGTCGACGGCAGCGGCATTCTGGGTTCCTATCGCAAGGTGCATCAGCCGCTGGGTGAAAATCTCTGCTACGACGCGGGAGACAGCTACTCCGCCTTCGACACTCCGATCGGCCGCATGGGCATGCAGATCTGCTACGACAAGGGATTCCCCGAGGCGGCAAGGGAACTGGCGCTCGACGGTGCCGAGATCGTCGCGTCCATCTCCGCCTGGCCGACGGCACGTACTGCGACTGTCGAGAACATGGAAGAGGACCGGTGGAAGCAGCGGTTCGACATCTACGACCGAGCCCGCGCGCTCGAGAACCAGATCATCTGGGTCGCAGCCAATCAGGCAGGTACTTTCGGATCTCTTCGGTTCGTCTGCAGCGCAAAGATCGTCGGGCCCGGCGGAGAGATCCTCGCGGGCACGGGCGTCGAACCGGGCTTGGCCACGGCCACCGTCGACGTCGCTGAACTCATCGGTGCCGCACGGGGCGGCGGCATGTACAACCTTCGTGACCGCCGGCCGTCCGTGTACCGGACCATCACGAAGGAGCCGATCCATGCCTGAGATGTCATTCCTGGTTCGATGGCCCGACGGTCGCGAACAGTCCTGCTATTCACCCTCTCTGGTGATGCACGACTACCTGACGCCCGGGCAGGACTACCCGGTGGCGGAGTTCGTGCAGCGGACGTCGGAGGCACTGACGATCGCCAGCGATCGAGTGCTGGCCAAGTTCGGGATGCGGTGCACCTCGGCCGCGCAGCAGATGGAGGAGATTCACGGTGTCAGTACCTCGTACGAGGCCGGTGCCGTTCGTGTACTGAGCATGTCGGGAGCTGAATTGCTATGAATCCGAACAGCGTGACAGAGCACCACGCCGTGATCGTCATCGGCGGCGGCCAGGCCGGCCTGGCCATCAGCTGGCATCTGACGCAGCGTGGCATCGAACATGTCGTGTTGGAGCGCGAGACCATCGCGCACGAGTGGAAGGACTCGCGCTGGGACAACTTCACTCTCGTGACGCCGAATTGGCAGTGCGCACTTCCCGGATACTCCTACGACGGTGACGATCCCGACGGATTCATGCAGCGCGACGAGGTCTACGCCTTCGTAAGACGCTACGCAGACAGCTTCGATGCGCCTGTACGAGAACATGTTTCGGTCGACCAAGCTCTGCAGGGCCTGGATGGTGGCTTCGACCTGCAGACCTCCGCCGGCCCCATGCATGCCGACCAGATCGTCGTCGCCGTCGGTGGGTATCACATCCCCACCATCCCGCGGTTCGCCGAGAAGCTACCTCGCCACATCGTCCAGATGCACTCGTCCGATTACCGCGGTTCACACCAGTTCCCGGACGGAGACGTACTGGTGGTGGGCACCGGACAGTCCGGTGCCCAGATCGCCGAGGACCTGCACCTCGACGGCCGACGCGTCCACCTGGTGGCCGGCACCGCTCCCCGCGTCGCACGCTTCTATCGCGGCCGCGACTGTGTCGCCTGGTTGCACGACATGGGGGTCTACGATGTCTCCATCGAAGATCAACCCGGTGGCGTCGGCAAACGCGAGAACACGAATCACTACGTCACCGGACGTGACGGTGGTCGAGACATCGACCTGCGCGCATTCGCCACCGAGGGCATGAAGCTCTACGGCCGACTGCTCGGTGTCGAGGACGGCGTTCTGCAGTTCGCACCCACTCTCGGAGCATCTCTCGATGCAGCGGATCGGGTGGCCGAAAGCATCAAGGACAACATCGACGCCTACATCGAGCGCGAGGGAATCAGCGCTCCCACCGAGGATCGCTACGTGCCGGTGTGGCGTCCGGAGATCGAGACCACCGAACTCGACCTCGCCACTGCGGATATCAAGGCCGTCGTCTGGTCCGTCGGCTTCCGCACCGACTACCGGTGGCTCAAGGTCAGTGCCTTCGACGGTGAAGGGCACCCGACGCACAATCGCGGCGTCACCTCGGTGCCGGGCCTGTACTTCCTGGGCCTTCCGTGGCAGCACACCTGGGGTTCGGGGCGCTTCGCCTCGGTGGCCCGGGACGCGCAGTTCCTCGCCGACCAGATCGGTCTGGAGATCAGTGCAGTACAGTCCCGAAGCTCAGCGCAGCCGCAGAGCCAGATGGTCTGAGTCCCCATTGGCCCCCATCAAGATCGGCGCGCTGGCAGCACATTTCGGGAGAGATGTCGACCGGGCCGTACTGAAGATCACCACGATCATCTCCAGTGCGGCCCGAGAAGGCATCGATCTCCTGGTGCTGCCCGACGCGTCCCTCGGGGGTTACATCAACAGCCTGAGCAATCCGGATCCCGCGGAACTGCCGCCCACCCTCGATCCCGACGGACCGGAACTGGCGGCGATCATCGCTGCGGCCGGAGACATGACGATCTGCATCGGGTACACCGAGCTGTCGAAAGGGTTGCGGTACAACGCTGCCGCGTGTCTGACGGGGGACGGCATTCTGGGTAGTCACCGCAAGGTGCACCAGCCGCTCGGGGAGTCGCTCGCCTACGCGGCCGGTGACCGGTTCGAGGCCTTCGATACCCCGGTGGGGCGGATGGGGATGCTGATCGACTACGACAAGACGTTCCCGGAGTCGGCGCGGACGTTGGCACTCGATGGTGCGAGAATCATTGCGGCGCTGTCCGCGTGGCCCGCAAGCGTCACCGATAGGGCGTCCTCGCTGCCGAACGATCGGCAGTCCCGTCTGTTCGATCTGTACGACGCGGCCCGGGCGGCCGAGAACCAGGTGGTGTTGGTCTCGTCCAATCAAACCGGGGTGATGGGTTCCCTGCGCTTTCTCGGGCAGGCGAAGATCGTGGGCCCCGGTGGCGACGTCCTGGCGCGGACCTGGTCCAAAGGTGGCCTCGCGGTGCACGAGATCGATGTCGATGCAGAGGTCGACCGAGCTCGACGGGGGCTGCATCACCTGGCGGAACGTCGCGTGGACGCATATCCGAATCTGTTGCAGGAGAAGCCGGGTCAGTGAAGATCAGTCTGCTGACCTACTCGTCCAAGCCGCGCGGTGGAGTGGTGCACACGCTGGCGCTGGCGGAGGCACTGGCGCGCGCCGGGCAGGACGTGTCTGTGTGGTCGCTCGGCCGCGGCGGAGACAGCACGTTCTTTCGTACCGTCGACCCCGCCGTCGACATCAGAATGGTCCCGTTCGAGCATCGGGACGGTGAGAACGTCGGAGAACGAATTCTGCGGTCCATAGATGTTCTGCGGCAGGCCTTCACGTCGGACGAGTACGACATCGTCCATGCGCAGGACTGCATCTCCGCCAACGCCGTCGGCCGCTGCATCAGGACCATCCATCACCTGGACGAGTTCACCACGCCCGAGCTGGCCGCATGTCACGAACGCGCGATCACCGCCCCGTATGCACGCATCTGCGTGTCGGCAGCGGTGGCCGGCGATGTTCACCGTAGATGGGGATTCGAGCCCACGGTCATTCCCAACGGCGTCGACGCCGAGAGGTTCACCGCAGCTGCACAATCCGGACGATCACACTGGCGCGAGAAGCTCGGCCGATACGTGCTCGCAGTGGGCGGTATCGAACCACGCAAAGGCAGTCTCGATCTGCTCGACGCCTTCGCGCGGCTGCGTGCGCACGATCTGCGACTGGTGTTCGCCGGCGGCGAGACGCTGTTCGACTACCGCGACTATCGGACGGAGTTCGACCGCCGCGCAACGGAACTCGGTATCGAGCCGGTGATACTCGGTACCGTCGACGACGACGAACTGCCGCACCTCGTGGCGCAGGCCGCCGTGCTGCCGTTCTTCTCCACCAAGGAGGGTTTCGGACTGGCTGCCATGGAGGCTCTCGCTGCGTCGACTCCCGTCGTCGCGCGAGATCTGCCGGTACTGCGGGAAGTGTTCGGAGACAGCGTTACCTATGCGTCCACGGCGCAGGCCATGGCGGCCGAATTGGAACGTGCGCTCGTGGCACCGCTGGACTCGTCGCCGGGGCTGACTCTGGCGCGCAGCCTGACGTGGGACGAGGCCGCGCGTCGTCACCTGGAGTTCTACTCCTCGCTCCGGTGACCGCTGCGTTTGTTGCGCTTGAGTCGATGGGGCTTGAGCTTGTGGAAACCCTTGACCCGTAGCGAGCGGACCGATTTGAGGTAGAACTCGGAATCGTGCCGCAGTTCCTCGGTCATGACGGTGTCGACCAGGATCGTTCCCGGATTGGACGAACTGGTCAGGCGCGCAGCGATGTTGACCACCGAACCGTACAGGTCCCCGTAGCGGGCGAGAACCGGGCCCCAGGCCAACCCGACCCGCAGGTCCGGCATGTCCTCCTGCTCGGCGAATGCGTCCTGCAGGTCGAGGGCGATGTGGGCGGCGTCCTCGGGCGTCTGCGCGCTGAACATCACCTCGTCCCCGACGTTCTTGATCACCGAACCACGCCCGCGCGCAATGATATTGGTGGCCAGTGACTCGAACTCCTCGAGGAGCGTCGTCAGTTCGCCGATGTCGAGTCGACGTGTCAGGCTGGTGTAGCCGACCATGTCCGCGAAGCCGACGGCCATGACGGGGCTGTCGGTGGCGTCGTCGGGAGCGGCGATGGACCGTCCGGCCGCCGCGGCCAAGTGCCGACGCCAGGTATACGCCTGGAGCGCTTCGAGGGTGGGGACCGTCTCGGCGGCGATGTCCCTGGCGTTGCGCCGGATGGCGTCGATGTCGTTCTGGTCTTCCTCGCTGCTGGTGATCCGCTCGAGGATGTGAGAGTTCACCACGCCCACTTGCCATTCCGCGAGCCTGGACATCGACTGGCCGAGAGTGCGCGCAATAGCGACCTCCATCTCGGACTTGATGACCTTCTGCTCGGTGAGTCCGGTGATCAGCTTCAGTGCCTCGAGGTCCGCGTCGGTGTAGACGACCGCCTCGGTGTCGGTGTGGATCGGAAAGCCCATACCGATCCACAGCGCGATGACCCGTTCGAGCGGCAGCCCCGACCTGCTGACGATGTCGGATCGGGTGTACTTCGGCGTGCCCCCCAGGAGATTGCGTTCGATCTCCGCTTGCACCACCGAGTTGATCTGGTTCTCAGGCATATCCCAACGTTCTGTCGAAATAGGAACGGACATCGTCCACGTACGCGTCGATCTTCTCGGGCTCCCAGTCCGTGGTGGGAATGGGCTCGCCGACGGTGACCTTGACGGTACCGGAATGGACGGTGAAATCCTTTTTCCACATCACGTCTCCGGCATTGTGGATGACGATCGGAACGATGGGCACTCCGGCCTGCATCGCCAGGTGGAAGCCGCCCTTCTTGAACCGGCCGAGACGCGACGTCGGCATACGCGTGCCCTCGGGCGCGATGGCGACCGAGATGCCACTGTGCAACTTCTCTATGGCCGGACGCATCGCCTCCCGCGCCTGAGAGGGATCGCCACGGTCGACGTAGGCGACGTCGAAGATCCTGCCCAGCAGGGCGAATCGCGGGTCGCGCTCGAGCTCGCGCTTGGCGACCGCGGTGATGTCCCGTCGGAGAATGGAGGTGACGATGATCGAGTCGGCGGTGCTCTGATGGTTGAACATGAACACAGCCGGCCGCGCCGACCACGCGTTCTCGGTGCCGGTCACGTCGAGTTTCACTCCGGCGATGGTCAGCGCGATGTCCGGCGCAATGGTGCTGGTGATGTTCGCTCCGGTGCGGCGGCTGCGTGTCAGCAGTCCCAGGCCGAGGCCGATCGACGCGCTGGCCAGCACCGACCCCAGAGCGGCGGTGCTGCGCACGGCGGAGGTCAGATCGGTGCCGCGCTTGGGACTCTCCAACGTCAGCGACGGCCACTTCTTCTTCGCCGCGTACCGCTGTAGTTCGGGATCCGGGTTCAGTGCGACGGGGCGGCCGACGGCCTCGAGCAGTGGCACGTCCTCACCGCCGTTGGAGTAGGCGAAGCAGCCGGCGAGAGCGATTCCCTCACGGTCGGCGTAGTCGATCGCGGCCTGTGCCTTGCGTGGTCCCCACAGCGAATCGCCGACCAGCTCCCCGGTCAGTATTCCGTCGGTGACCACGGGAGTGGTGCACAACAGTGTCTCGAACATCATGTCCTGCTGGACCGGCAGCGCCTGGTACGGCGTGGCCGAGGTCGCCATCACCAGTCGATGCCCGGCGTGGCGGTGGGCCTCGACGAGGATGCGGGCTTGCGGGTAGATCATCGGCGCGATCTCGTTGCGGAACAGCGTGTATGCCTGTTCCATCAGATCCTCTTCCCGACGGCCCTCCAGACCGCGGACGGCCTTGCCCATCAGGTTGTCGACCGGGGAGTTGCGCATCCGCATCTCGACGACGGCGCTCGATATCTCCCACAGTTCCTTGACCGTCACGTCGAGGGTCTTGAGTCGTTCGAGAAACACTGCACGGGCCGAGAACCCGTTGATCAGGGTGCCGTCGAGATCGAAGAACGCAACGGTGTCTCGGCCGGGTGGAGCGGCGGCGATCGCGATCAGTCGATCGTCGAACTCGGTCATGAATTGTTCTCCTCGGGGGCCGAGATCGGTTCTACCTCGCGCAGCATGCGGTGGGCCATGTCGCGGATCGTACGCACCTTGCGCGCCCACTCGTCGATCTCGAGTGCAAAGTCTCGCCGTCGGCGTGCGATACCGTCGGAACTGGAATCGACGAGATCGCGATTTGCCGCCAATTGCAGTGCGGTATCGAATAATTCGCCGGAGATCGATTCGCTGTGATCGAGCTGCTGACGAAGCCGTCTGGCCTGAGCGGCACCGAGGCATTCCGCGATGAACTTGGGCTTGTCGAACTCACCGCTCTGAGGCAGCAACATCAGCTGATCGGCAACCACTTGATACGCCTCGAAGATCGGCTGCAACACGCGGTGCGCCAGATGCAGATCCTGTGACTGAAGTTGTCGCGCAGCGTAATCCGGGTCGCTGATGTGGGCGCGCCAGTCCGGATCGATGAGATCGACCTCGGATTCGAGCCGTTCGCCGAAGTCCTTCTTGTCGCCGAAGAAGAACTCGAACTTGAGCAGATCGCGCAACTGCAGTGCCGACTGCCACAGAGATTCCTGGGTCAGTGGCGCCGAATCGCCGCTGGTCGGCAGAACGACCAACTCGCCGATGGCGCGCATGACGAAGAAGTGGATTGCATTGTTGCGGAAGAACGCTGCCACCAGGTGCTTGTCCTGAGCCAGATAGAACAGGGGCTCGGGGCCGTCGTCGAAACGCTTGACGACGTTGGCGTTGACCTGTGCGATGACGGCCGAGCGGACGACGTCGACGTCGGCGATGTCCACTCCGCCCGCGGTGGGCAGGTTGCGGCGTTTGATGTAGCGGGCCAGCGGGGCGATGATGGCCCACATCTCGTTGACGTTGAGGGCGCGATCCTCGATGCCGAGCAGGGCCATGGTGACCAACGCCGCCGGAGTCACCGGAGTCGCGTCGTTGATCGCGTGGGAGACGCCGAGCGCGATCTTCTGCACCGCCACCCGCTTGTCGGGGTTGTCGGCGACGATCGACGCGACCGACATCGGCTCGCCGAAGTTGAGGTACACGTTGCCGCGCAACGTGCCCTGTGCGCGGATGTAGCCGATGGCCATCCGGATGCCCTCGGCCTGCTTCTTCGCTCCGTGCGATTCCTCGGCCATCGCGCCGACCTCGTGCAGACGGTCGTAGGTGATGGACGTCGGAACCAGATAGACGTCCTCTGCATCGCTGGTCTCGAGTGCGTCGACCAGATAGGTCAACAGGCCGAACCGCGGCGGGCGGAGCTTTCCGGTGCGGCTACGGCCGCCCTCGATGTACCACTCCAGGTTGAACCGCTTGCTCAGCAGGAAGCTCATGTACTGACGCAGCGTCCACTTGTAGATCGCGTCGGAGAACTTGCGCTGAATCAGCACCACGCCACTGCGTTTGGCGATCGGACCCAACGGCCAGAAGCCGACGTTGATGCCGCCCATGACGTGGTTGAGCGGCAACCCTTCGGCCAACAGCGCCGGACGCAGCACGAGCGGGTCGAGATAGGAACGGTGATTGGGCAGGAACACCAACGGATAGTTCTTGTTGAGTTCGCGCACCTTCTGCAGTTGATCACGGTCCACATCGACCTTGTACGCCCGAGAGAAGTACGCCCCGAGCGTTCCCCACATCTCGACTGCGCGGCGGGTCTCGGTTGCGACCATCTCGCCGAGGATGTCGTGGACGCGCGAGTCGACGGCGTCGCGATCCTGACCGACTTCCTCCGCGAGCTCGGTGATGCCGTCCCGGAACTTCTTCTGCTCGGTCATGTCCTCGACGACGAAGCGCGGGATCTTGTACTCGGAGCCGATGACGCCGCGCTCGGCTTTGTCCAGAGCCAGACTGGCCTGCCGCAGAATGAACGACGACAGTGACGTGCCGCCGCCGCGCTCGAACCGATCCTGCAGATCACTGAGCGTCGCGGGCTCGCCGACGAGAACTGCGGAGTGGTCGGGATCGTCGCCCGCCACCCATCGCTGCCATACCTGCGTGGGCTTGGACCGACCACGGGGCGCGAAGATCCGGTGCAGTATTCCGCTCTTGCGATCGGACAGCGTCACTCGAAGCGGGATCAGCAGCGGATCGTCGGCGTAACCGCGAACACTGTCCGACAGAGACGTTCTCGCCTCACCGGAGAGCACCACCGAGGGTGGACGGGGCTCGCCGTCGGGAGTCGTGGCGTCGATCCACTGATTCAGAGCCTGAACCTCGAGGGTGGATTTGGCATCGAGCAAATACACGTGCGGACCGTCGCTGAGCGACTGCTCGTCCGCGTCGAGGTGGTACATCGAGACTCCTGTTCCGTACCTGCGCAAGAAGGCACGCCGCCAGGCTACGCGGCAGAAACCGCGCGCGAGGGCGGTTCGGTGAGGTGGCTCCGGGACACCGATCTCGCCGAGAGTCACGCGGCTACTCGCCCGTACCCGCGCGGGGGCGACGGCACATCGTATGGACTCGACGGGCGCGCGCGAGGGCTGTCGTCTAGAGTGAGGCGCATCGGACTTCTCGGCCACCTCAATCTAAGTGTTAATCCAAGTAACAGTTACTTGCGGTTACAGTTACTTGGATTAACAGATAACCTCCTCTCGATACGCCGATCCGACGCGCCCTGCGCTGCCCCGGCCACATCTCACCTGCATATGTGCGACAGTATTCGCAAACACTTTCGAGAAAGGCCGGTAGTCGATGCCACCCCGTGGGCGCGCTGTGAACGATTCGTTGACTCCCGAGAATCTGACGACACTGGCCGCGGCGCTCGCCGAGGGACGTAGGGCCACCGTCTATCTCCGTGAACCGAACCCGAGTCTCGGCCTGCCCGACGGCACCTCGGCCAAGGTCGTGTCGATCGACGGCAACACGGTCACGATCAGCCCGAAGGGCGTCAACGACGAATTGCCCTACGAGGCCGAGGAACTGCGCATCACCCGCAATCCAGCCACTCCGCCCGCGCCGGCGAAACGCGTGGCCGCCAAGCGAATCCCGCCGTCCGCGCCTACGCAGCCACAGGTGCCCGCATCGGCCCCGGCCCCGAAGCGACCGGCCGCAGCCGTTGCACCGAAGGCCCCCACAGCACCCGTGGCACCGACTGCATCCACTCCTGCCGCTTCGACGGGATCGGCGGGACCCGCGCCGATCCAGGCGTCGCGTCGACCGAAGAAGGCGCCGGGCGGAATCAGCGTCACCATTCATGCCGGGGCCGACAACGATTGGTCGGTCACGGTCACCCAGGGCGCGAAACGGCCCACCAAAGCGCAACCGGTGAGCCCGGAGTCGGTGAGTCGCGCGGTCCGAGAGTTGGGCGATCCCACCGCACGTGACGCGGTCGAGGCCGTCATCTCCCACGCGCGCGAGGAGGCTGCCCGACGCGTTGCAGAACTGAGCCGCCAACTCGAGGAGGCGCGCACGACGCTTGCAGCCCTCGAGCAGGACGTATGAACGACTCGCTCGTGCTCGTACACCTGTTGTTGCTAGGGTTCTGCCGACACCGCTGAGAGGGAGTACATGTTCAAGAAATTCATGCTCGTCGTCGTGGGGGCGGCTGCAATCGTAGCCAGCGTCGGCGTGGGGACCGCATCCGCGGCCACTCCAGCTGCTCTCGGCGGCGGCTCGGGAATCATCGTCGGAGGCCAGGCCGAGTGCACGCTGACGACGATCGGAAACGACCGCAACGGAAACCTGGTCGGCTTCACCGCCGGTCACTGTGGCCAAGCGGGTGCCTCCATCGTTCCCGAGTACGACACCTCCCTCGGTGAGGTCGGCCGCATCGCGTTCTCCAACCCGGAATACGACTACGCCCTCATCGAATTCCAGCGTGACAAGGTCGCACCGATCAACCGCGTCGGCAACGTGACAATCTCTCAGGTCGGCCCGCCGACGGCGTTCCCGAACATCGTCTGCAAGGAAGGCCGTACCACCGGCAACACCTGCGGACTCGCGTACGGCGACATCCTGCAGTCGCAGGAGACCTGGGCTCAGCTGTGTGTCGTCGAAGGTGACTCGGGCAGCCCGGTCGTCGTCGGCAACACCCTCGTCGGCATGGTCAACGCCTACCTCGGCGTGGCGTGCTTCGGCCCCGAGGTCGGCACCAACTTCGACGCGATCCTTCGCAACGTCGATCAGGGCAACGGACTCGGCGCAGGATTCGTCCCGGCTCCCTAGATCCACCCGTTTCGGCCGAAGGCCCCGTTCGCGCACTACATCGCGCGAACGGGGCCTTCGTCGTTCGCGAGGTCCGTGCTGCTGTCAGCGGGCGCGAGAGGACGAGTCGAACGACCGAACGTCGGCAACGATGCGTTCCGCGTCGTCCGGCGCGATTCCCAGCAGCACCAGGCTCGATGTCGTCGCAGCTCCCGCCGGATCCCCGATCAAGCCGGCGTTGGTGGCGTCGAGGATCGACAACGCAATGGCCTCGATGTTGAGGATCGGTACTTCTGCAGCGAGGTACGAGGAGAACACACCCTCGCGCTGTCCTCGCCGGATGACCGCGGCGGCCGCGTCGCGCATCGGAGTCAGTAGATCGTGAATGCTGTTGTGTCCCAGATCGGATCGTGCGACCGAGAGCAATAGCCGGTACTGATCACCGACGCGTGCCAGAGCCAGCGTCTGCCGAACGAACACCGTCACCGCGGATTCGTCCACGGCCGGAATTCGGGTGAGCGCAGCCGAAATTCGTTCCGCTGCCTCCAGAGCGATACCGTCGATCAGAGCTTCGCGAGAGGCGAAGTGGGCGTATACGGTTCGCCGGACCACTCCCGCGGCGGCAGCGACGTCGTTGATGGTTGCATCGGGGTTGTCTGCCAGGACCCCTTGTGCAACATGCAGAATTCGCGCTCGGTTGGACCGGGCGTCACGTCGTTGCACGGGCGGCGCTGCTGCGTCCCGTGCAGACGAACTCGACTCCGTCGTCTTGCGCACACGACAACATCTAGCACGATCGCGGGCCGGGAGTGTGGTTGCCGCCACAAAAGATTGCCGATCCTAGACGATGCTTCCTAAGCTGCACAGCACTGTGCAAGGTGTGTCTCGCACTTTGCCAACGGGGGGGAACACACGATGACACTGCTTGCGATGACGCCTGTCCAAGATATGCACAAACCGTACCCGCGACGCTGGTCGGCGCTGGTGGTGTTGTGCCTGAGCCTGCTGATCGTGGTTATGGCCAACACGTCGCTGTTGGTCGCCGCACCGTCGATGACACTCGACCTGAGTCTGACGAGCAGCGACCTGCAGTGGGTGATCGACGGCTACACTGTCCCCTACGCGTCGTTGATGTTGCTGTGCGGTGTGATCGGAGATCGCTACAGCCGCCGCGGCGCTCTGATTCTCGGCCTGATCATCTTCGTCGCCGGTTCTGTGGCCGGGGCGCTCACCGATGCCACCCTCGGGGTGATCCTGGCCCGCATCGTCATGGGTGTGGCCGCTGCCATCGTCATGCCCGCCACGCTGTCGCTGTTGGTGGCGACCTTCCCCAAGCGTGAGCGCGCCACCGCTGTCACCGTGTGGGCGGCCACCTCGGGACTCGCGATCGCGGCCGGTCCGCTGTTGGCGGGTTGGCTCCTCGAGAGCTTCACCTGGCATTCGACGTTTCTGATCAATGTTCCGATTGCGTTGGCCGCCATCGTCGGAGCCGTCGTGCTGGTCCCACCGTCACGGGCCGTCGCCCCGGGTGCGATCGACTGGATCGGTGGTCTGCTGTCGGTGCTGGCCGTGTCGACCATCGTGTACGCCATCATCGAGGGGATGCACTTCGGCTGGACGGTCGGGCCGCTGTACTTCGCGCTCGTCGGGCTGCTGTCGGTCCTGGGCTTCGTGGGATGGGAACTGCGCCATCCCAATCCGTTGCTCGACGTCCGAATGTTCTCCTCCCGCATCCTCAGCGGTGCCACTCTCGCGGTGCTGATCTTCTTCCTCGTCACCTTCGGCGCCATCTACTTCGTGGCCCAATACCTCCAGTTCGCTCTCGGCTACGGTCCGGTGTCCACCGGCATTCACCTACTGCCGTTGGCCGGCGCAGTCTTCGTCGGATCCGGAATCACGATGTGGCTCACGCCGAAACTGGGACCGCGCATCACCGTCACCGCAGGCATGGTCGTGGGAACGCTGTCGGTCGTCTCGCTCATCGGGATCGATGCGACGGCAACGTACTCCGACTTTCTGCCCGTGCTGACGCTGCTCGGTCTCGCAATCGGCCTGTCCGTCTCGCCCTGCACCGACTCCATCATGGGCGAGTTCCCGGACAGCAAGCTCGGGGTGGGCGGCGGCCTCAACGACACCGCCCTCGAACTCGGCGGATCGCTCGGCATCGCTGTGCTCGGATCGGTGCTCGCGGCGTCCTACCGTCAGGGAATCGAAGGATTTCTGCAGACCTTCCCCGGCAAGCAACCGAACGGCCAGTACACCGGGCAGGCGGCAGAAGGGCTTGCCGCATCGCAGGATTCGCTGGCAGGTGCGGTGATCGTCTCCGACGTCATCCGCGACCAGAACGCATTCCTCAGTGGGTTCGCCGACAATCTCGAAGCCAACGCCGTCGCGGCGTTCGGTGACGCGGTGGTGCACACGAGCGTCGTTGCCGCCGTGGTGTTCGGCGTCGGCACCGTGGTCGTGGCGCTGCTCATCCCGTCCAAGAATGCGTCTGAGGTGACGTCGTCGGAGAAGATCGCGTTCGAGCCGATCGTGCCCTTCGTCGCACCGCCGACCAAGGACCCGGCAGCAGATCGGGAGGTCGCCGAGCTCGAGCAACTACTGGAGCGGCCGTCGGCGAAGCCCCAGAAATCCGGCGCACGGCATGCATTGCGAACCGCGGAGGCCACACCGGCAGCTGTGCGTACCGTGGCCGAGCCGGCTCTGGTGGACGCCGAGCTCGAGCGTCCCAGCATCTATCAGCTGGCCTCGAAGGTGTACGAGCTCGACGCCTCCGTCGCCCGACAGGCCACGGTGGACAGCAAGTCCGGCGACCGCGTCACGATCCACCAGCTCGCCCTGTCCAACCTGGCGTGCACCCGACGCGTCGAGGCCGAGGAAGCCCTCGACGCAGCGCTCGAACTGAGCGACCTTCCGGTTGCGCCCGCACCGGAGCCGACCGAACCCACCTTGCCGCTACAGACCTTCTACCAACGGGCCAGCAAGCAACACGCGAACTGCACTGCGTTCAAGGAGCGCTCGAGCTCCATGTGGGCAATGCCGCTGTAGTTTCGCCCGGCCCACCTGCTCACCCCGACCGTCCCACCTGCCCACCCCGTTCGCCCACCCCGCTGGGATCAATGCGCCTTTGTTGTGCACTGACTGACTGAAATCCACATTGATCCGGACCTGGGGCGGGCCGAACCTGGGGCGGGCGGCAGGGGGCGGGCGGGAAGGGGTCGGCTAGATCAGCACCGCACCGTTCGATGCCGATCCCACCAGCTTGGAGTACTTGGCCAGCACTCCTCGGGTGTAGCGCGGCGGCAGTGGTGCCCAGCCCTGTGCGCGGGAGTCCAACTCGGCTGCGTCGACGAGCAGGTCGAGGGTGCCCTTGCCGACGTCGAGTCGGATCTGGTCACCGTCGCGGACGAAGGCGATGGGTCCGCCGTCGACTGCCTCGGGTGCCACGTGTCCGACGCAGAGGCCGGTGGTGCCGCCGGAGAATCGGCCGTCGGTGAGCAGCAGGACGTCCTTGCCGAGTCCCGCACCCTTGATGGCTCCGGTGATCGCGAGCATCTCGCGCATTCCCGGTCCGCCCTTGGGTCCTTCGTAGCGGATGACCACGACGTCGCCTGCTGCGATGGTGCCGTCTTCGAGGGCATCCATGGCCGCGCGTTCACGCTCGAAAACTCGTGCGGTGCCGACGAAGACGTCGGAGTCGAAGCCTGCGGACTTGACGACGGCTCCGCCGGGGGCAAGTGAGCCTTCGAGGATGGTGATGCCGCCCGTCGGGTGGATCGGCTTGTCGAGTGCGCGCAGAACCTTGCCGTCGGGGTCCGGGGGTGCGATGTGAGCGAGGTTCTCCGCCACGGTCTTTCCGGTGACCGTCATGCAGTCGCCGTGCATCAGGCCGGCGTCGAGCAGAGCCTTCATCACCACGGGCACTCCGCCGATTGCGTCGACGTCGGTCATGACGTGCTTGCCGAACGGCTTGACGTCCGCCAGGTGCGGAACTTTCGCGCCGACGCGGGTGAAGTCGGCGAGGGTCAGGTCCACCTGCGCCTCGTGTGCGATGGCGAGCAGGTGCAGCACCGCGTTGGTCGAGCCGCCGAAGGCCATGACGACGGCGATGGCGTTCTCGAACGCTTCTTTGGTGAGGATGTCGCTGGTGCGGATGCCGCGTCGCAGAAGATCGACGACGGCCTCGCCGCTGGCGTGGGCGAATCCGTCGCGTCGGCGATCGGGAGCGGGGGAGATGCGCTGCCGGGCAACGACATTCCCATCGCTTCGGCGGCGCTGGCCATCGTGTTGGCGGTGTACATCCCGCCGCAGGCACCTTCGCCTGGGCAGATGGCGCGTTCGATGGTGTCGACGTCGGCGCGTGACATCAGTCCGCGCGAACAGGCGCCGACGGCCTCGAAGGCGTCGATGATCGTCACCTGGTGCTCGCTGCCGTCGGACAGGGTCGCGAACCCGGGCAACGTGGAGCCGGCGTAGAGGAAAACACTCGCCAGGTCCAGACGCGCTGCGGCCATGAGCATTCCGGGCAGCGACTTGTCGCAACCGGCGAGCAGGACGGAACCGTCGAGACGCTCTGCGCTGATGACGGTTTCGACGCTGTCGGCGATCACCTCACGGGAGACCAACGAGAAGTGCATGCCCTCGTGACCCATCGAGATACCGTCGGACACCGAAATGGTGCCGAATTCCAGCGGGTAGCCGCCGGCGGCGTGGACGCCCTTCTTGACGGCCTTCGCCAGACGCTCCAGGGAGAGGTTGCACGGGGTGATCTCGTTCCACGACGACGCGACGCCGATCTGGGATTTGCCCCAGTCTTCGTCGCCCATCCCGACGGCGCGGAGCATGCCGCGCGCTGCCGTTTTCTCCAGTCCGTCGGTGACGTCGCGACTGCGCGGTTTGACGTCTATGTCTTCGTGGGGATTCTGCGGGGTCGTCATGACTCTCCTGAGCGGTCGGCGGACGTGGATCCTCGGTCGCGTTCTCAGGTTCCGCTCCTGAGTCGCATTCACCGTCAACACTAAACCTGTGGTTGCGGGCCTCGATCGGCATGCACCCAAAGCGTCCGTCTCAAGTGCCCTCCATCGAGTGACGAATGGCCCTGTCGAGCACTACGAGCTCGGGGCGAGAGTGGGTGGAGTCACCGCATCGCGGTGGGAGTCCGAGGAGAGACGATGAACGATCAGCCGGATACGGCCGTGGTGGAGATGCTGGTGGAGCTCGCGTGTCGCGCTCCGTCGGTGCACAACAGTCAGCCGTGGAGGTGGATCTACTCCGAGCATGTACTCGATCTGTACACCGACAGCTCGCGCGTGCTCGGGGCGATAGACCCGACCGAGCGACAGATGGTGATGAGCTGCGGGGCTGCCTTGGACCACCTGCAGAAGGCCGCGGCAGCCAACAGGTGGACGGCAGAGATCGACCTGTTGCCGACCCCGGGTGCACCGGATCATCTCGCGCGTGTTCGTTTCGTGCACGACGCGCATCCCCGGTCGCACGAATTCGACCTGCTGACCGCGATCAATCGGCGGTACTCGGATCGGAGAGCGTTCGGGCCGGTGCCGAGCAATCGCGTTCTGACGCGATATCTGGGTCAGGAGCGCTACGGCACCGAGATGACCGTCCTGTCGACCGAGTCGAAAGAGACGTTGGCTAAGGCATCGACACTGAGCGCGAGCGTACGAAAGTACGACGCGACGTATCAGGCGGAGATCAGATGGTGGGCCGGGCACGCGTTCCGATCGGGAGGAATTCCGCCCGAGGCTCTGACGAACCGCGCGGATGCATCGAGGGTGCAGGTGGGGCGAGTGTTCCCCGAGCCGCACCGGGTCGCCGCGACCGTGACACAGGAGCCGGTCGAGGACGAATCCACCGTGGTGCTGCTCGAGACGCAATCGGACGAACGCCTGGATTGGCTGCAGAGCGGTCGAGCCATGTCCTCCTTCCTCTTGGCAGCGACAGCGGACGGCTTGGCGACGTGCCCGTTGACTCACATGACGGAACAGTCGGGTAGCAGGCGCTTGGTCGAGTCTCTCGCTGCACGCAAAGGCGTGGCGCAGGTGCTGATTCGAGTCGGTAAACCGATGGTCGGGTCACCGCCACCCCGAACCCCACGACACGCGGTGGCGTCGGTGCTCTCGGCACCCGCCCGCGCAACGAACAGGAGAGGATCATGATTCTCGCAGGACACCAGAAAATCGTTGTCGGCGTAGATGGCTCGCCCACCAGTATCGACGCTGCCCGCTGGGCGGCCACCCTGGCCGAGAGGGTGGATTCCCCGTTGCTGATCGCCGCGGCTGTACAGCAACCGATGTTCTACATGGGCGAGTCCGCATCGGTGGTGCCGAGGGAGGTGTGGGACGAGCAGCGGCGCGCGGCCGAACGCGTCGTCACCGACGTTGCTACCGCGGTGCTGGCCAGTCATCCGAACCTTGCCGTGACCACCTCGGTGGCGGAAGCGACCGCATGCACGATGATGGTCGGGCACTCCCGCACCGCGCGCATACTCGTCGTCGGCAACTCCGGTTCCGGCCCGATCGTGTCGGCGTTGTTCGGGAGTACGGCGCAGGAGACCTCGAACGCGGCCCTGTGTCCGGTGATCGTCTGGCGGGAGGGAGTCGGCACCGTCGACGCACCGATCCTCGTCGGTATCGACGGCAGTGCGACGAGTGAGGTGGCCGTCGAGCAGGCCTTCGATCTGGCGTCGTTGTTGGATGTGCCGATGATCGCCGCGCTTGCCTGGAGCCCGTTGTCCCAGGGGGCTGCGCTCTCCCTGCCGGGATCGCCCGACAGTGCCGAGATCGAGCGCGAGCAGCGAATGCTGCTCTCGGAATGTCTTGCCGGATGGAGCGAGAAGTATCCGGACGTCTCCGTCGAACATGTTGTGCAACAGGGTAATCCGGCGCATCTGTTGATAGACCTGTCCAAGCGTGCCGGCCTCGTGGTGGTCGGCAGTCACGGACGAGGAGTGGTTGCGAGAGCACTGTTCGGATCGACCAGCAGCAACCTCACTCGGCACGCGCGCTGCCCGGTGATGATCTGCAGGGACACGACGACGGCGGAGGCTCGACGATGACGAACGACGCACGAGCAGTGGCGGGCACCCGGCGGATGGAGACCGATTCCATCACCGTCGACAGTCCGGCATCGACAGGATCGACGGTCTTTCCGGTGACCACCGCGTCGACAGGCGGCACCGTAACCGCGGTGATGATCGCCGAATACGGACCCCTCGCCGGAACCTCCCCGGACGGACACGATCTGAGAACAGCTGTGCTCGACCGGTGGCCGGGGGTACGCGTGTTCGAGCGACGCAGCACCGGTGTGAGCGGGGCCGATCCGCGCGGCTACGAGACCTTCTACGTCGAGCTCGAATCGAGCGGATGCCGCACCGATATCGATACCGACGAAGTCACCGCCCTGTTCCACCCCTGACCGACCCGACGGCATCACCATCGAGACAGGAACACATCATGAGCAATTTCACCGACCGCGTGCTTCCCATCCTGGTGGGCATCGACGGTTCCACCGAGGCCGATGCCGCAGCGCTGTGGGCGGCCACCTACGCGGCGAAGACACATGCGTCCGTTCGGTTGATTCACGCCGTCCCCGAGGGTGATTGGTACGGATCGGCAGCGTTCGTCGACGGCGGGGCACTCGAGCGGGACCTCCGCATGATCGGGCGAAAGCATCTCACCCGTGCGGCCGGAGCGATGCACGACGTTGCACCCGAGGTGTCCGTCGACATCGTCACCGTCGACGGCACGATCGCGTCGTACCTGTCGAATGCCGACGCCGAATTGATCGTGCTGGGATCGAGGAAGTCGAGTGCACTACGAGACCTGACCCTGGGAAGCAACACTCTCCGAGTTGTCACGCACGCCCCTTGCCCCGTGCTGCTCGTCCGTAGCGGTGGCGAGAGCGTCGATCCCGCCAGGCCCATCGTGGTGGGCGTCGATGGAAGTGAGCAGTCGGATCGAGCGTTGAGTGCAGCGCTCGAGTTCGCGCACACCGTCGGTGCACCGGTGGTCGCCGCGAACTATTGGGGATTCGCCGCACAGCCGGGGCTGGGAACGGGATTCGAGGGCGTCGACTGGGTGGGTATTCGCGCTCACGAAAAGCATTGGCTCGACACGCATGTGGAGAAAATGCACGAGAAGTACCTTGATGTTGCGCTGAGCACTGTGAGCGCGCAGTCGAGCCCGACGCGAGGCTTGCGGGCGATGTCGGCGTCGGCGTCGATGCTCGTGGTGGGTTCTCGAGGTCGAGGTGCTCTGCGTGGAACGATTCTGGGATCGGTCAGTCAGAATCTCGTCCACCACGCCGACTGCTCGGTGCTGATCGTGCGGTGAGTCACGCGCTCCGACGCGAGGCAGGTGGTGGTGAGCCGATGTCGCAGTGCGGTGGGCAGTTCGACGCGTCCTCGCCGGTGCCGCGGATCAGTGCTGCCGCGATGGCTGCACCGATCACCAGCAGTCCGGCGCACATCAGCATCGCGGTGTGGAAGCCGTCCGAGAACACTTCCGGCGCAGCGTAATCGGACCCTGTGATACCGGCGAGCGCAGGCAGCGCGGCCACGGCGAGCAGTTGACTGGTGCGGGCCACGGCGTTGTTGACACCCGAGGCGATTCCGGCGCGATCGGTGGACACCGCGCCCAGAACCGCTCCGGTCAGCGGGGCCACCAGAGTGGACAATCCGAGCCCGAAGACGAGAACCGCGGGCAGAACGTCTGTGGCATAGGTGGATCCGGGCCCGATGCG
Organism: Rhodococcus sp. SBT000017; assembly: GCF_003688915.1. Lineage (NCBI taxonomy): Bacteria > Bacillati > Actinomycetota > Actinomycetes > Mycobacteriales > Nocardiaceae > Rhodococcus > Rhodococcus sp. SBT000017. Next base: position 3,242,576 of record NZ_REFU01000001.1, on the reverse strand, counting down.
CAACATCAGCAACAGCCCCAGTGCCGAGAGCAGCGGCCCGACGGTCATCGGAACACGAGGTCCGATGCGTCCGGCGATTCGCCCCGCGCGGGCGGACAGGACGAGCATGAGAGCGGTGATCGGCAGCGTGGCGACCCCGGCCGCGATGGGTGAGTAGCCCACGGCGAACTGCAACTGCAACACCAGAAGGAAGAACACGCCGCCCAGGGCCGCGTACACGGCGAAGGTGACGAGGTTGGCTGCCAGGAACACTCGTGAGACGAACAGCGACGGCGGAACCAGTGGATCGTGCGAGCGACGCTCGATCACCACGAACACCCCGGCCGCGACGACACCCAGCGCGAGGGCCAGGGTGTGTGACTCGATCAGACCGTACGTGAGTAGACCCAGCGCCGCCGCTACGGTCACCGCGCCCGGCACGTCGAGTCGGCCGGACGCGTGCGGATCTCGGCTCTCCGGAACGTGTTTCGCCGCCACCCAGACGACCACGACGGCGAGTGGAATGTTGATCAGGAACACCGAACGCCACCCGACGGCGTCGACCAACCAGCCTCCGAGCAACGGACCGACCGCCGACGCGACGCCGCCCAGCCCCGACCACAGACCGATCGCGGCTCCTCGATCCTCTGCCTTGATGGAGGCCGAGATCAGCGCGAGAGAACCCGGCGTCAGTAATGCCGCACCGACCCCCTGAAGGAGCCGCGCCGCGATCAGCACCTCGATACTGGGGGCGAGCCCGCACAGCACCGATGCGGCTGCGAACCAGACGGTGCCCCAGACGAACACCCGCCTGCGTCCCAGCCGGTCACCGAGGGAGCCGCCCAGCAGAATCAGCGAGGCCAGCGTCAAGGTGTAACCGCTCAGCGTCCACTGCAGACCGGTGACGCCCGAACCGAGATCGCGACCGATGGCCGGCAGCGCAATATTGACCACGGTGGCGTCGAGCATCGCCAGAGCCGAACCGAGCACCGTGGCTGCGACGATCCAACGGCCCCTCGGGCTCGAGAGTGCGATGCCCTCAGCGGTCACAACCGTTCGACGCAGACGACGAAGTTGCGTGAGTCCTTCTCGAATCCGTACAGCGCCGGGTCGGGGCAGTCGTCGACGGACGAGGTGCCCTGCAGGATGGTCACGACGCGGCGGGTGTCGGCACCGGGGGTGGCGCAGTCGATCCGCTGCGCGAATTCACCGACGAGGTCCATGCATCCGCCGACCTGCCAGTCGATGTCGAGGCACAGGGCTCCCTGTTCGATGTCGAAGTAGGTCTCGTAGTAGTACTGATCGGCGTCCTCGGGGCACTCGGCCGAGGTGGGTGTCTTGGCGAAGACGACGTAGTTGGACTGCGGAGATCCGCAGGTCGCGTTGGCGATGGCCGCCTCGTCGACGGTGCCGCCCAGGGTGACGCACTCGCCGATCTCCACGTCGATGTCTACACTGCCGCCGTCGTCGATGTCGTTGGTCGGTGGGGCGGTGGGAGGGTTGGTGGTCGTGGTGGCGGGAATGGTGGCACCGGAGATCGCGACGGCGGTACCGGACACCTCCGAGGCGCACCCGCCGAGTATCAGGGCTGCGCACGACGACAGCGCGAGAACGAGAGCGCGGACCGAACGGTTGGATGACGCCATGGTGAGTCCTGCCCTCGTAGGTTCGAGCGTGCCGTGTCCATCGACCGCGCTCGTGTAGAAAATATCGGACTCGCTTGTCGGCTGCATGAGGCAGGATGAACTGCGTGGATCTTCCTCTTGCCGTGCCGGTCGCGCCGATGCTCGCCAAAGCCGCAAAAGTGGTGCCCGCCCAGCCCGAGGACGGGCCCGCGGTGTGGTCGTACGAGCCGAAATGGGACGGGTTCCGCGCCATCGTCTTCCGTGACGGAGACGAGGTGGTGCTCGGATCACGCGGCGGCAAGGACCTGGCCCGCTATTTCCCGGAGTTGGTCGAGGCGATCAAGGCCGAGCTGCCCGAGAAGATCGTCGTCGACGGCGAGATCGTCGTACCCCGCGAGAAGGGCGGTTCCACTCGCCTCGACTGGGAGTCACTGTCCGAACGGATTCATCCCGCAGCGAGTCGGGTGACGATGCTCGCGGAGAAGACGCCGGCGCAGTTCATCGGCTTCGATCTGTTGGCCGTCGGCGACGAGGACCTGACGGGGGAGCCGTTCTCGACTCGGCGCGCGAGACTGCTCGACGTGGTCGGTCCGCACCCGAGGAGTTGTTTCGTCACCTCGGCGACCGAGGATGCGGCGGTGGCCGAGGACTGGTTCGAGCGTTTCGAGGGTGCCGGGCTGGACGGTGTGGTGGCCAAGAAGCTCGATGGGCCCTATCTGCCGAACAAGCGCGAGATGATCAAGATCAAGCATGCGCGTACCGCCGACTGCGTGTTGATCGGCTATCGAATCCACAAGTCCGGCAACGGTATCGGATCTCTGCTGCTCGGACTGTACGACGGTGATGACCTGCGGATGATCGGCGGTGCGTCGGCGTTCACCGACAAGCGCCGGTTGGAACTGCTCGAAGAACTCGAACCGCTCCGACTCGGCGACGACGTCACGTACGACGGTGAAGCGACCCGTTGGAATTCGTCGAACGACCGCAACTGGATCCCGGTGCGTATCGAGCGGGTCATCGAGGTGGCCTACGATCAGATGGAAGGGGCACGGCTGCGGCACGTGGCGCGCTTCCTGCGGTGGCGACCCGATCGTGATCCGCGCTCGTGCGCTTACGACCAACTCGAGGTTCCGGTGCGCTACGACGTTGCCGACGTCATTGCCGGGGGACGATAGCCATGGCCGCGAAAACACCACCGGCGTTTGTGCAGGCCGGCGAACGTGAAGTACGGGTGTCGAGCCCCGATCGCGTGATCTACGAGGCGACCGAACACACTCCGGAGATCACCAAACTGCAGGTGTGCAAGTACTTCGCAGCCGTCGGGGGGCCACTGATGCGGGCGATCGGAGACCGCCCCACCGCGATGGAACGATGGCCCGACGGCTATCGCGACGGCATGAGATTGGCGCTCGGCCCCCAGGACAAGGAGGGTGACGGTTTCTATCAGAAGCGGTTGCCCAAGGGTGCGCCCGAGTGGATCGAGACGGTGAAGATCGCGTTCCCCAGCAAGCGCACCGCCGAGGAGCTGTGCCCGTCGGAACCGGCTGCGCTGGTGTGGGCGGCTCAGATGGGCACGCTGACATTTCACCCGTGGCCGGTGCGACGACCGGACGTCGACCATCCCGACGAGCTGCGGCTCGATCTCGATCCTCAGCCGGGCACCACGTTCGCGGACGCCCTGCGAGTGGCCGACGTGGCCCGAGAGCTGTTGGAAGAGTTGGGCTTACGCGGCTACCCGAAAACCAGCGGTAATCGGGGCATCCACATCTACGTCCGCATCGAGCCGCAGTACACCTTCGAACAGGTGCGGCACGCGGCCATCGGTCTGGGCCGAGAACTCGAACGCCGCGACGACGGGGTGACCACCAACTGGTGGAAAGAGGAACGCGGAGAACGCATCTTCATCGACTACAACCAGAACAACCGTGACCGAACCATCGCCAGCGCGTGGAGTCTGCGAGCTCGACCGGGCGCGACGGTGAGCACCCCGATGGCGTGGTCACAGTTGGCCGACGTCACCGACCCGCGTGAATACAACCTCGTCACGGTGCCGGAGCTGATTCGGGACGGAGACCCGTGGGCCGATATGGACGAGCAGGCCTACTCCCTCGAACCCCTTCTGCAGTTGTGGGAAACACTGCCCGGTGGGGAGCTGAACTTCCCGCCGGATTACCCCAAGATGCCCGGCGAACCGCCACGAGTGCAGCCCTCGAAAAAGGTTGCCGAGCACTGGGATGCGGAGGGTAATCGTACGGACAGCTGATCCTCGAGCGGGTCGATCACGCTGTGCCCACGTGTCGTTTGGCTTCTCGGTCGGCTTTGATGCCGCTCAGTGTCAGGATGACGGCTCCGCCGAGCGCCAGTGCCACCGAGAGCGTCAGCATCGCCGTGGCGGGGACGGAACCCAGAGCGAGTAGCCCCGCGATCAGTGCCGACGAGGCAAGGCAGTGGGTGGCACCCGCCATCATGTAGGGATATGCGGCTCGATGGCCGGCGACCCAGGCTTCCTTGCTGGACTTGGTTGCCCGTGTCTTGATGCCGATCAGCGAATTCGGTTCCTGATCAGGCCCTTTGGTCACCAGCGCTGTGGCGAATACCGTCAGCGACAACACGAACAGTGTCAGCGCGATCGCTCCCGTTACCGCGCGCGCGGATTCTGCGTCCACATTCGATCCCCTCTACCTCGGTCGCTATAGCCTCGCTGCAGCATACCGTCCGGTCGGCTTCAGTGGTGTGTGGATTCTTCCAGCGTCGAGACGGTGAACGACGGCGCACGTGCCCTGTCGCCGGGCAAGGATGCACACTACGGTGCCGAATCGACGGGATCCCGTCGACGCAGACGCGTTCCGTGCATCCTTGCCCACGATCACCTTATTTCGAGCGCCCGGATCAACGTTGCTGCATCGTATGGTCCGATGTGTCGGGTCAGGTTCTTGTCGCCGCGTCCCAGGTAGAACGTCGGGGTGCCGTCGACGTCCGAGGACGAGGCGTCGAGTTCGTCGTCCTCGACGCGAACGACGTGATCGCCGGTGCGGATGTCGTCCTCGAATTTGTCCATGTCGAGGCCGAGTTCGCGTGCGTAGCCGTCGATGTCGTCGGGTTCGAGAGCATCACTGTTGCGGAACAACACGTCGGCCATCTCCCAGAACTTGCCCTGCGCTGCGGCGGCCTCACTGGCGTACGCGGCGTAGCGGGCGTGCGGGTGATAGTCGTCGAGCGGCAGGTGCCGGTAGACGTAGCGCAGGTCGTCGCCGAAGTGTTTGCGTACCTCGGCGACGCTGCCGGTTGCCTTGCTGCAGAACGGGCACTCGAAGTCCGCGTACTCCACGATGGTCAGTGGTGCATCCACCGGACCGCGGATGTGATCACGCTTGGCACTGACAGGGCGCAGAATGCGCAGAGATGCTTCGGCTTTCGGCGGGTGGACCTTCTCGTCGATGCGGAACAGGATCCAGCCCAGCACCGCCGCGATGACCGAGGCCGCCAACACACCGACGCGTGCCTCGTCGGCCAGCAGTTCGTCGTCGAGGGCGAGGTCGATGATGAACAGCGAGATCGTGAACCCGATTCCGGACATCGCCGCACCGCCCGCGATGTGCGACAGTGTCAGTCCCGGAGCCAGGGACGACGGTCGCAGTTTCGCGAACACGGCGGAGGCAGCGGTGATTCCGACGAGCTTGCCGAGGACGAGACCAGCGATGATGCCCCAGGTGAGTGTCGAGGTCGACGCAGCTTCGAGCGTGTCCGAGCTCAGCACCACGCCGGCGTTGGCCAGCGCGAAGATCGGCACGATGATGAACGCTGTGTAGGGCTGATAGAGCCGCATGAGACGTTCGTTGACCGACACCGCGCGATCGAGTCCGAGGCGGGCCGCGCGGGCGTATTCGGGATTGGGCGACTGCCGGAACGCGCGGGTCAGGTCCGACGCGCGTTCCACCTCGGTGCGTCGCGGCGGGTAGACCGGAAGGATCAGCGCGATCATCACTCCCACAAGAGTGGGGTGCACTCCGGACTCGTACATCGCAACCCACGTGAACAGTGCGACGACGAAGTACCCGACGCCGCGCCACACCTCGAGCCTCCGCAGCAGGAAGATCAGTCCGAGCCCGGCGAACGCCAGAATCAGCGGCACCACGTCGAGATCGTCGGTGTAGAAGAACGCGATGATCGCCAGTGCGCCCACATCGTCCGCGACAGCGAGAGTGAGCAGGAAGATGCGCAGCCGCGCAGCCTTCTTGGGTCCGAGGACGGCAAGTGCCCCGAGCAGGAACGCGGTGTCGGTGGAAATCACGACGCCCCACGCCTGAGCCGCGGGTCCGGACGGATTGAAGGCGAGGAACAGCAATGCAGGCGCGGCCAGGCCGGCAACGGCAGCGACGATCGGTATCGCGGCACGGGATCGGTCGGTGAGCTCACCCATCGCGAACTCACGCTTGACCTCGAGCCCGACGACGAAGAAGAACAACGCCATGAGCCCGTCGTTGACCCAGTGGGCGAGGTCGAGGGAGATGCCGTGTTCGCCGATGGTGACCGACAGCTCGGTGTGCCAGAACGACTGATAGGTCTCGCCGAAGGGCGAGTTGGCCCAGATCAGGGCGATCAGTGTCGCCGCGAGCAGAAAGCCCGCCGCCAGAGTCTCGCTGTTTCTCTCGCCGCGAGCCCGCGAGATCCGTTCGACGAACCGTGCCATGGGCCGATTCGTCGGCGTGATCCGATCTGCCATCTGCCGCCCGCGTCCTCTCGGAGAGTGTTGTGAAGCAGTCTGTACCAACGCGAGTGTCGCCGGTTTGCTTCCATGCAGGTGGGAGCTCGGAGAGTAACGTTATTGCGCTGTCGAATCCGGCGCACGACGAGAGATGTGCACGACATATTCGGGATTCGGCATTAGTCAGCCAATAAACGGGAATACGAGTCCGACTCACCCCTGCCACGAAGGAACATCCATGCGTGATTTCATCTGCCGCAAATGCGGACAGAAGCTGTCGTTCGAGAACTCACTGTGTCTGAGCTGCTCGAGCGCACTCGGCTTCCATCTGCCGAGCAGAGCCCTGCTGGTGCTCCCCGACAAGGCCGACGACGGTGTCGCCGAGGCAGAGGTGGACGGGGCCACGTGGAAGATGTGCGCCAACCTCAACACTGCGCGCTGCAACTGGCTCGTCGACGCCGCCGACTCCGACGATCTCTGCGTGTCCTGCCGGCTCACCCGCACTCGCCCCGCCGACGACGACGTCGACGCGATGGCCGCGTACGCCGACGCCGAGACCAACAAGCGTCGCGTCGTACTCGAACTGACCGAACTGGGACTGCCCATCGTGGGCCGGGACGAGGACACCGCGACCGGCCTGGTGTTCGATCTGCTCTCGAGCGCCGAACAGCAGGTGATGACCGGCCACGACAACGGCCTGATCACCCTCGACCTCGCCGAGGGCGACGACGTGCACCGCGAACAGCTGCGCGTGGCGATGTCCGAGCCGTACCGCACGCTCGTCGGGCACTTCCGGCACGAGATCGGCCACTATTACCAGATGGTGCTGGTCGGAGACGGTGAGCACCGCGCGGCCTTCGAGGATCTGTTCGGGGATCCCGATTCGAGCTACCAGGACGCCCTCGATCGTCACTACAGCGAAGGTGCGCCCGAGGGCTGGGAGGACAACTACGTCTCGTCCTACGCCACCATGCACCCCGCCGAGGACTGGGCCGAGACGTTCGCGCACTACCTCCACATCCGCGACACCCTCGACACGGCCGCGGCGTTCGGTATGGCACCGGCCGGTTCGACGCTGGAGAGCCCGCTGCCGGGTGACGTCGGCTTCGATCAGATCGTCGACTGGTGGTTGCCGCTGTCGTGGGCGCTGAACCAGATCAACCGATCGATGGGACACCAGGACCTCTACCCGTTCGTGCTGCCGCCGACCGTCGTGAAGAAAATCGGGTACGTGCACTCGCTGATCGCACCCAGCACTCTCTGACGTCCCGCTAACGGTCGTTGAGCTTTGTGATCAGGGGCGTATCCTGTGTTGTCGGCATATCGCCGATGCCGGGATGCGCCCCTGTGCAGTATCAGGACGCGTGCAGCAGCAGGACGAGGTGACGACCATCAGCGAGCAGACCATGGATTCGACGACGGGCACTCGCCCGTCGGTCACCGATTTCGAGCTGAGTCGACGGCTGGCCGAGGTTGCCGAGAAGCTGCGTCGTCAGCATTCCGATCCCGATCGGGTTCTGGCCGTCATCACCGAGTCCGCGGTGGCCAATGTGCCGTCGGCAGAGTTCGCGTCCATCACCACCGTGCTGCAGGGCAAGTTCGTCCACAGCGCGGCGCTGTCGGGAGAACCCGCAGGCCACTGCGACAAGATTCAGGAGCAGCTGGGCGAGGGCCCCTGCCTCGAATCGGCGATCGAACAGACCACCATCAGGATCGACGACATGGACAGCGACACCCGCTGGCCACTGTTTGCAGACGCCGCGTCCGCGCTCGGGGTCAAGAGCATGATCTGCTTCCAGCTCTATGTCGAAGGCGTCAACTTCGGCGCGTTGAACCTGCACTCCACCCGAAAGAACGCCTTCTCAGTCGAGGCAGAGTCGATCGGCTCGCTGTTCGCTGCGCACGCGGCCATTGCGTTCTCCACCGCACGCGAGGAGCAGCAGATCCGGGCCGCGTTGACGAGCCGAGATCTGATCGGTCAGGCCAAGGGCATGTTGATGGAGCGTTACAACCTGAATTCGCAAGCGGCATTTGCATTGCTGGCCAAGCTGTCTCAGGACACCAACGTCAAACTCGCCGACCTCGCGGAAAAGCTGGTCATCGACGCGGCGAAGTCCACCGACTGAGCCCCGTCTCCAGAGGTCGAGCGCAGTCAGCGCACGTCGAGGCCGTCGGTACTCGCGACCGACACCGCCGGAGCGTCCGAGGCGACGAAGACCTCGATCCGGACGTCCTCGTCCAGGTAGCGACTCAGTAGCGCCAATCCCGTTGTAGCGGCGATGATCTCGTGTACGCGGTCACCCGAGATCGGATAGTCGTCCACGTCGTGACGCCAGTGCGCCGCCACCAGAGTGCCGCCGGCCTCCAGACGCTCGACGACGCGGGTCGCCGCCGCCGTCAGGTCGTCGGCGTCGAGGTAGTACCCGACCTCGCTGATGACGATGAGATCGAACATCGCCTCGGGTGTGGGCAGCGTAGACCAGTCGTCGGACAACGACCACAGCGCGAATTCGACTGCAGCAGTGTCACCGACGCGCCTGCGTGCGGAATCGAGGGCGCTGTCCACCACGTCGGTGGACACCACGTGATCGCACCGGGTCGCCAGCTGTTCGGTGAGCACCCCGATGGAGCAGCCGGGTTCGAGCGCGCGCCGATAATGCGGCTTCGGTAGCGACGCCAGGGTCAGAGCATATTTACGACGCTCGTACCACTTGCTGTCGAGCATGAACGGATCGTCCTTGACCGCATACACGGTACGGAAGTACTCGGCACCCAGGCTTGTTCGAGAACCCTGACTCGTTCGAGAACCCTGGCTCACGCGAACACCACCTCGAACGGTCGCCGGTAGCGCGCCAATATGTGCGGCGGCAACACCGCTCGGTCCGCGGGATGATCGGACAGTGGACGGATCTGGGAATCGAACTGCTCGATCGACGCTCGCTTCGCGTCGAGGGTGTGCGGCGGCAGATCGATACGACGCCCGCGCGTCCACGGCACAGCAGGATGACTCGGAGTTGCCCAGTGCCACATCCAGATCGGATACTCCACTACGGGAATCCCGACGGCGTCCGCCGCGGTGAGACAGGCACGCGCAGTGGCTTCGTGGTCGGGATGTCCGTCGCCACGCCACGGAGCCAGGCACCAGGTGCCCGGGGCGGCGTCGAGCAGCGGTATCAGTGCGTCGGCCACTGCACCCTCGTGATTCTCGACGGCCCCGTCGGCGATCTGCAGACGCCTCGGAGAGTGGTCGATACCCAACTCGGCCAAGGCACGCTCGGATTCGACGGGGCGACGCGCACGCAGATCCTCCGCCGTGACGGTCGGGGAACCGGGATGGGAGCCGTCGCCGTCGGTCACCGCGACCACCCTCACGTCGACACCTGCCGCGGCCGCCAACGACAGCAGGCCACCGACGCCGAGTACCTCGTCGTCCGGGTGCGGTGCGACGACGACCATGGTGACGACGTCCTTCCACTGCAGACCGGGGATGGACCAGTCGGCCGACATCCAGTCCGATTCGGCGGTGCCGACATCGACTTCGGCGTCGAATGCGTTCTCTACCATGGGTTGTCCTCCTCGGCGATGTCGTGTCCGAGCGCTTCGAGATCGCGTTCGGCGTGGCTCTGCCTCAGATAGACGGTGAGATCTGCGACGCGTCGCGCGTGCTCGGCATCGCTGCACAGCGGGCCTGCACCGAGAGCGCGACCGACGCGGTCGATGCACTGAGTCGCCGCATCCTCGACCACCGCCCGCACGATGCGGGCTCGGATTCGGGCTCGACCGGAGCGGTCGAACGGATCCGCGTCCACCTCGGCTGCAGCGGTGGTCAGCGCGCTCGACGCCGCACCGAGTGCTGCCGCGATGGCACCGAGATGTGCGGCACGGTGCGGATCCGGCCTGTCGCGGACGGCGGCATGCAGCGTGTCCGCCACCGCGCACGCGCTACCGAACCAGGCTGCCGACACCCCGATGGCCCCGTGCCAGAAGCCCGGCCGGGTGAGGTAGTCGGCCGGTCCGCCGACCGCAACGGCCGGGACGCTGTCGAATGCGACCGAGCCGGAATCGCTCTCGCTCATCCCCACCGCATGCCACGTGTTCGGTACCGGAGTTGCGCCCGGATGCGTCAGATCGACGGCGAACAGTCGAGGACTGCCCTCCACGCGCGCAGTGACCAGAGCGTGCGTGCACAGTGACGCACCCGAGCACCACGGTTTCGTTCCGGTGAGAACCCAGCCCGAATCCTCCAGCACCGCTTCGAGAATCGGCGCAGGCGGTTCCGCAGCCCACACTCCCCAGATCTGCCCGCGCTGCGGCGTCGGGCCGTCGAGTTCGTGCAGGATCGCGATCGCGTCGGTATGCGCTTCGGACCATCGGCCCAGCACCGTGTTGTGACGGCTCAGGGCGGCGAGCGACTGCCAGCGCAGATCGGTGTATCCCGAGCCGGGCAGCGCGAGGTCGAGACGGCCGTCCGCCTCGAACGCCAAGAACGCGGCGCGCAGTCCGGTGTCGATGTCTGTTCGGTCGGTGGATTCGAGAAAACCGGTCTCGCTCATGCGGTGGCCTCCAGGGAACGTAGGAATCCGGCCATGCCGTCGGGCGCTCTCCCGCGCAGTCGACCCGACGTCGTGACAGGGATGTCGCACACCCGACGGCACTCGATGCCGCCGAGCTCGAGGCGTCGGACCAGATCGTGGTCCTCGCCGGTGGTCAGTGGTGCAAATCCGTCGACGGAGAGGTACTCCGTCGCTCGGACACCGAGGTTGGCACCGTGCACGTGTGGGTGGCCGAACTCGTTGCGGTAGTGCGCGTCGTACGACGACCTCAGCCCGAGGTTCTCCTCGACGTGGCCCTCGAAATCGACGGCCACCGTTCCTGCTATCGCTCGAGCACCCTCTGCGGCGTGCCGGAGATGGCCGAGCAGCCAGTCCTCACCCACCCGGGTGTCGGCATCGGTGGTGGCGAACCAGGTGGATGCGCAGTGTTCGGGGGCGTACGTCGCGAATCCGGCGGCTCTGGCCGCTCCGACGTTGCGATGAGCCACCTCGACAGCCGACACGGACGGATGACGTGCCGCGATGAGCGCGGAGTCGTCGGTGCACGCATCGAGCACGACGATCGTCGAGACGGACACCGAGGCCACGTCCATGACGCGGCGCTGCGCACGCGCCAAGGCGGTCAGGCAGGCGTCGAGCAGATCCTGCTCGTTGTGCGCGGGTACGACGACGACGATGTGACTGACTGGGGTACGGGGGAGAGCATCGGAGATCACGGTCTACCCTTTTCGGACACCGGACGAAGAAGAGTCCGTTTCGGAAACCGCCGGTGTCTGGACGGGATGTGCTCCCCTCGCACATACCCGTTCCCCGGCTGCCGACACATACGCCCTGGCCTGCAGAGACAGTGCTCGGGACCGGTTGCGGGAAGATACTCGTACTCGCGGTTTCTTTCGTCCGTTTCGGAGATATCCGATTAGCAAATGTCGGGGCGGTATGTGTTAATGGGCTTTGCTCACGCACAGCTCTGTCGGTGGGCATCGCGACGCAGCACAAAGGATGGTCGGGTTACATGGCATCACCGGTTCGCACACGCAGATTCGCCCGTATCGGCGCGATCGTTGCAGGTACAGCCCTTGCTGCGTCCGCCGCATTCGGTTCCGCACAGGCCGCGCCACTGTGGCCGGGCGGCCCGGACGTCTCCATCCCCGGAATGCCGGGGTCCTCGGATCCGGCTGCACCCGCTCCGCAACAGCTCGTTCCGCAGCTCGCACCGGCGAACTTCGCCGATCCCAGCATCAGCCCCTCCGGCGGCGAGGTCGTCGGAGTCGCGCAGCCCATCGCCATCCGCTTCGACGAGGCCATCGGCGATCGCGACGCCGCGCTGCGCGCCATCCGCGTCACCACCACCCCGTCCGTACCCGGGCACTTCTACTGGATCAACGACACCCAGGTCCGGTGGCTGCCCAACGAGTTCTACCCGGCGCACACCCAGGTGACCGTCGAGGCAGGTGGCGCGAAAGCCGAGTTCTCCACCGGCGACTCCATCATCACCACCGCAGACGACAACACCAAGCAGATCACCGTCACCCGCAACGGCGAGGTCGTCCGCACCATGCCCACCTCGATGGGCAAGGTCGGACACGAAACCCCCAACGGCACCTACATCGTCGGCGAGCGATTCCGGGACATGTACATGGACTCGTCCACCTACGGCGTCCCCGTGGACTCCGAGGAGGGCTACCGCACGTACGTCGAATATGCGACGCGCATCTCCTACAGCGGCATCTTCGTGCACGCGGCCCCGTGGTCGGAATCGCAGCAGGGCTACTCCAACGCCTCGCACGGCTGCCTCAACGTCAGCACCGAAGACGGCAAGTGGTTCTTCGAGAACGTCCAGAAGGGCGACCCCGTCATCGTCGTCAACACCGACGGCGGCACCCTCAGCGGATCCGACGGCCTCGGAGACTGGAACCGTTGAGTGCTTTGCAGTGGTGCGGTTGAGTGCCATAGCGGGCACATAACCGCACCACTGCGCAGCATTTGGTCTGCGTGACGGCACACGTTGGGGCCGAATTCACCGTTCGTTAGCCGAGACTGAGCACAGTCCTCGCGGTGAGTGCAACAACCGAACGAGTGCTGCCCAGGGCACGCGAGAAGCGTTTCTTCTCGCGGCCGTGGACCGATTACGCGCTCTTCCTGATTCTGGTGGGCCCCAACCTGGTTCTGCTGGGCGTGTTCACCTATCGGCCGCTGGTCGAGAACTTCCAGTTCTCGTTCTTCGACTGGAACCTGTCCTCGCCGACCTCCACGTTCGTCGGCTTCGACAACTACCGCGAGTGGGCCTCCCGCGAGGACACCTGGCAAATCGTCGGCAACACTGTCGTGTTCACGGTCGCCGCAGTGGTGGGCTCACTGGTTCTCGGCCTGGTGTTGGCACTGCTGCTCGATCGAAAGCTCAGGGGCCGCAACTTCGTTCGCTCCGCCGTCTTCGCCCCGTACGTCATCTCGGGTGCCGCGATCGGTATCGCGTTCCAGTTCGTCTTCGACCCCAACTTCGGGCTGGTCCAGGATCTGATGCGACGCTTCGGTCTCGGCGCCGTTCCGGATTTCTATCAGGACCCCAAGTGGGCCATGGTCATGATCACCGTGACGTACCTCTGGAAGAACCTGGGCTACACCTTCGTCATCTACCTCGCGGCCCTGCAGGGCGTGCGTAAGGAATTGATGGAAGCGGCCGAGATCGATCAGGCGAGCCGCTGGACCACGTTCCGCAAAGTGCTTCTGCCGCAACTGCGTCCGACGACGTTCTTCCTCTCCATCACGGTGCTGCTCAATTCGCTCCAGGTCTTCGACATCATCAACGTCATGACGCGCGGCGGCCCGCTCGGCACCGGCACCACCACGATGGTCTATCAGGTCTACGAGGAGACGTTCCGCAACTTCCGGGCCGGCTACGGCGCCACTGTCGCGACGATCCTGTTCCTCGTGCTGTTGATCGTCACCCTCGTGCAGGTACGAATCATGGATCGAGACGATCAGCGATGACTGTGACCGACAAGCCTCGGACGGCCACACCGGAGAAGGTGCCAGGGCCGCGCGACCAGCACCGTGCGCGTCGTAGCGCGAACATCCTCGGATACGCGGCCATGGTCGCCGTCCTGCTGATGATCGGGCTGCCACTGTTCTGGATCCTGATCACCTCCTTCAAGGATCGACCGGACATCTACGTTCAGCCGGTCACGTGGTGGCCCAGCGTGTTTCATCCACAGAACTACGACGAGGCGACGACGGAGGTGCCGTTCTTCACGTATCTACGCAACTCCATCATCATCACCACGGCCGTGTCGTCCATCAAGTTCGTTCTCGGGGTTCTCAGCGCCTACGGTCTGGTGTTCCTGCGCTTCCCGGGCAAGAACATCGTCTTTCTCGTCATCATCGCCGCGCTCATGGTGCCCAATCAGATCACCGTCATCTCCAACTACTCGCTCATCTCCGAGTTGGGATGGCGGAACTCGTTCCAGGGCATCATCATTCCGCTGGCCGGTGTCGCCTTCGGTACCTTCCTGATGCGCAATCACTTCCTGTCGCTGCCGCCGGAGATCATCGAAGCCGCGCGGATGGACGGTGCCGGGCCGGTACGGCTGATGTTCCGGGTGATCCTGCCGCTGTCGGGCCCGACCATGGTTGCGTTCGCCATCATCACGATCGTCACCGAATGGAACGAGTACCTCTGGCCGTTCCTGATGTCCGACGACTCGTCGGTCGCACCGCTTCCGGTGGGGTTGACGCTGCTCCAGAACAGCGAGGGCTACACCAACTGGGGTGCGGTGATGGCCGCGACGGTGCTGACCATTCTGCCGATCCTTCTCGTCTTTCTCGTCCTGCAACGCCACATGATCAAGGGCCTCACCTCCGGTGCGGTCAAGGGCTGATTCACCTCACTATCAGGAGTCGAACACCATGGCACACATCATCAATCGGCGTGGTTTCCTCACGCTCACCGGTGCGGCTGCCGCCGCTGCTGCCCTCGCTGCGTGCAGCGGCCCCGGATCGGGCGGGTCGGGCGGCGAGGCCGTCGAAGGCGATGCGAACACCATCAATTTCTGGTCGAACCACCCGGGCAAGTCCCAGGAGTTCGAGCAGGAACTGATCTCACGCTTCCAGGCCGAGAACCCCGGCCTGACGGTCAACCTCATCGACGGTGGCAAGAACTACGAGGAGGTGTCGCAGAAGTTCAACGCTGCGCTCTCCGGCAACGATGTGCCCGACGTCGTCGTGCTCTCGGACGTCTGGTGGTTCAACTACGCGCTCACCGGTGCGATCGAGCCGCTGGACAAGCACTTCTCCGCAGCGGGCGTCGACCAGTCCGACTACGTGGATTCACTGCTGGCCGACTACAACTGGAACGGCAGCCACTGGGCATTGCCCTACGCGCGCTCGACGCCGCTGTTCTACTACAACAAGGCCGTCTGGCAGCAGGCCGGCCTGCCCGATCGCGGACCGGCCACCTGGCAGGAATTCGACGAATGGGGTCCGCGCATCCAGGCCGTCGTCGGAAACGGCAAGCTCGCTCACGGTTGGGGCAACGCCGTCGACTACCTCGGGTGGACGTTCGAGGGACCGATCTGGACGTTCGGCGGATCGTACTCCGATCAGTTCGAGCTCAAGTTCGACGACCCCAATACCATTGCGGCAGGCAAGTTCCTGCAGGACATGATTCACACGAAGAAGTACGCCGCGGTGTCCAACGACATCGCCAACGACTTCGCCGCGGGCATCCTCGCGTCCACCATCGCCTCCACCGGCGACCTGTCCACCATCAAGGCCGGTGCCGCGTTCGAGTTCGGTACTGCCTTCCTGCCGGCCACCGAAGGCACCCCCGGCTGCCCCACCGGTGGTGCGGGCCTGGCCATCCCAGCGAAGATCTCGGACGAGCGAAAGGTGAACGCGCTCAAATTCATCGACTTCGTCACCAACGGCGCCAACACCGCCTACTTCTCGCAGAACACCGGCTACATGCCGGTTCGCAAGTCTGCGCAGCAGGACCCGTCGGAGATCGCATTCCTCGAGGCGAACCCCAACGCGAAGACGGCCGTGGACCAACTGGCGCTGACCCGCTCGCAGGACTACGCCCGCGTGTTCGTTCCCGGCGGCGACAAGATTATCGGTACTGGACTCGAGCAGATCGCGCTGCAGAACGCCGATGTCGCAACGACATTCGCATCCGTCTCGGATCAGCTGCAGCAGATCATCGACCGCCAGATCACCCCGAAGCTGCCGCAGTTATGGCCGCCGTTCACTACGCCGGTGTCTCGCACCGGTACCCGGGTGCCGATTCGCTCGCCGTCGACAACCTCGAACTCGACATCGCGGACGGTGAATTCATCGTTCTCGTCGGACCTTCGGGCTGTGGGAAGTCGACGAGTCTGCGGATGCTCGCCGGTCTCGAGTCCGTCGAAAGCGGTCACATCGACATCGGCGGAGTGGACGTCACCTCGCTGGCTCCGCGGGCCAGGGACGTCGCGATGGTGTTCCAGAACTACGCGCTGTACCCCAACATGACCGTCGGCGACAACATGGGCTTCGCGCTGCGCAATGCCGGAATGAGCAAGTCCGACAGCGCAGCCCGAGTACTCGATGCGGCGAAGATGCTCGAGCTCGAGCCACTGCTGGGACGCAAGCCCGGCAAGCTCTCCGGCGGGCAGCGTCAGCGAGTGGCCATGGGGCGCGCCATCGTGCGTCAGCCCAAGGTGTTCTGCATGGACGAGCCATTGTCCAACCTCGACGCCAAGTTGCGGGTGTCGACCAGAGCCCAGATCGCCGGTCTGCAACGACGATTGGGCACCACGACGGTGTACGTCACGCATGATCAAGTCGAGGCAATGACCATGGGTGATCGCGTCGCGGTTCTGTTGGACGGCAAATTGCAGCAGATCGCCGCTCCGCGGGAGTTGTACGACAATCCCGTCAACACGTTCGTCGCCGGATTCATCGGGTCACCCGGCATGAATCTGGTCGACGCCCCCGTGCGCGACGGCGCGGCCGTACTCGGTGAGTTGCGCATCCCCGTCCCGTCCTCGGCGGGCGAGCGCGTCGTTGTCGGTATCCGCCCGGAGTCGTGGGATCTGGTGGGCGACAGTACCGGCCTGCAACTGACCGTCGAGCTGATCGAGGAACTGGGTGCGGAGTCGTTCGTCTACGCCTCCGCGCCCAGCACCGACGGTGGGTGGACGACTGCGTCCGGACGAATCTCGGTCCGTGTCGACCGCAAGTTGTCCATCGCATTGGCCGAAACCATTCGACTGGTTCCCAAGCTGGACGAGCTGTTCTTCTTCGACTCCGCTACCGGCCTGCGGTTGTCGTAGCAGGCTGGCCGAGATCCACCGGGAGAGTGGCCCACCCGTGTAGGACTCGGGTGTTGCGTCGGGTTCCCTCGCCTGCCGTCCGCAGGTGAGGGAACCGATCGAACAGGGTCTTGAGGCCCACTTCCGATTCGGCCTTGGCGAGTGCAGCACCGAGGCAGTAGTGACGCCCTCCCGAGAACGACAGGTGCTTACCGGCATTGGCGCGGGTCACGTCGAAGCGATTGGGGTCCTCGAACACCAGCGGATCCCGATTGGCACCGGCCAGTACCAGCACGACGAGCTTGCCCTCGTGTACCGTCACCCCCTCGACCTCCACGTCGCGCTTGGCCATGCGGGCCGTGAGCTGTACGGGAGACTCCATCCGCAGCATCTCGTCGACAGCGGTGGGCCAGTGCGACGGATCCTGTTGCAGCACAGCCAGTTGGTCGGGATGATCCAGCAGAAGTTGGATGCCGCTGCCGAGCAGATTGACCGTCGTCTCGAACCCTGCAGCCAACACCAGACCTGCAGTGGCCCTGAGCTCCTCGTCGTTGAGGCCGATGCCCTCGTCCTCCGCAGCGATCAGCTGGCTCATCAGATCGTCACCGGGGTTGCGGCGCAATCCGGCAATGTGTTGCGAGAGCCAGGCGTCGAAACCGATCAGCCCACGCTCGACCTGCTTGAACTGAGACCACGACAATCCGATGTCGAGACTGGGTGCGGCCATCTCGCCGAACTCGAGGACTCGTTGATTGTCCTCCTCGGGAACGCCGAGGATGCGCCCGATGACCGCGACCGGCAGCCGCGCGCAATAGCGATCGACGATGTCGACGACCGGAGAGCCGTCGGACAGCTCGTCGAGCAGAGCATCGGCAGTTTCCTGCACCTGATCGCGCATCTTCTTCACCGCGCGGGCGGTGAAGACCGAGGACACCAGCTTGCGGTACCTGGTGTGGTCGGGTGGCTCCACCGAGAGCAGTGACGGCGGCAGAATCGGGTGCAGTGCGCCGGATCTGGTGTGTTCCTCGATCCACCGCAACGGACCGGGGAGGGTTGCACCCAGCTGAGTGACGCGGAAGTCGTCCGATCGCAGCAGATCGAACGCCACCCGGTGGTGCACGGTGATGTTCGAGATCCGAGTCTTCACCAGCGGCGCGGTGGCGCGGAGCTTCTCGTAGACCGGCGTCGGATTGGCCCGCGTCGCCGGATCGGCTACCAGCATCGCCTGCGGATCACCCGCGGCCGCTGCTCGTTTGGCCCCGAACCTGATGACCCCGTGAGCGGCAAGCCAGCGTGCGTATTCCCTCATCCGAAATTCCCTCCCCATTGCCCTACTCGGAACTACCAGATCCTGACGCGCTTCCCCGGCTCCAAGTACAGCGCATCTCCGGGCTGTACGTCGAATGCTTCGTGAAAACTGTCGAGATTTCGCACGACGCCGTTGCAGCGGAACTCCGGCGGTGAGTGCGGATCGACGGCGAGTCGACGGATCGCCTCGGCGTCGCGGGCCTTGGTGCGCCACACCTGTGACCACCCGAAGAACACGCGTTGCAGTCCGCTCAGGCCGTCGAGCACCGGGGCTTCCTTGCCTTCGAGCGAGATCTCGTAGGCGGCGACGGCGATGGACAGACCACCCAGGTCGCCGATGTTCTCGCCGATGGTGAACTCCCCGTTGACCTTGTGGCCGGGCAGTGCTTTGGGCTCGAACTCGTTGTACTGCTCGATCAGTGCTGTGGTGCGCTTGCCGAATTCGGTGCGGTCGTTGTCGGTCCACCAGTCGACCATGTTCCCGTCACCGTCGTACTTGGCACCCTGATCGTCGAAACCATGACCGATCTCGTGGCCGATGACGGCTCCGATTCCGCCGTAGTTGGCGGCGTCGTCGGCCTCGGGGTCGAAGAACGGTGGCTGCAGAATGGCTGCAGGAAAGACGATCTCGTTCATGCCGGGGTTGTAGTACGCGTTGACGGTCTGCGGCGTCATGAACCACTCGTCACGGTCGACGGGTCCACCGAGCTTGTCGAGGTCGCGCTGATAATCCGCGGTGTAACCGCGGCGGTAGTTTCCGAGCAGGTCGTCGGCGACGATCTCGACGCCGGAGTAGTCGCGCCAACGATCGGGGTAGCCGATCTTGGGGGTGAACTTGCCCAGCTTGTCCAACGCCTTCTCGCGCGTCTCCGGGCTCATCCATTCGAGCTCGGAGATGTTGCGGCGGTAGGCCTCGGTGAGATTGTCGACCAGCACCTTCATCCGAGCCTTGGAGTCGGCCGGGAAGTGGCGTTCGACGTAGAGCTTGCCGACGGCCTCGCCGAGCACATCCTGAACCAGGGAGACGCCGCGCTTCCAGCGCTCGCGGTTCTCCTCCGTTCCGGTCAGCGTCGTTCCGTAGAACGCGAAGTTCTCGTCGACGATGGCGCTCGTCAAGAACGGTGCCCGTGAATGCACGACGCGCCAGGCCAGCCACGCCTTCCACGCTTCGATGTCCTCGGAATTCCACAGCGAGACGAAGGTGCTCAGGAACGGAGGCTGCCGAACCACGATCTCGGCGAACTGCTCGGTGGTTGCGCCGAGGCCGGAAATCCATGCGGCCCAGTTGAATCCGGAACCGTTCTGAACCAACGTATCGTAGTCGACGAGGTTGTAGCTCTTCTCGGCGTCACGCCTGGCGACGACGTCCCAGTGGCCTGCGGCGATCTTCTGCTCGAGGTCGAACACCGTCTGCGCGTCGTACTCGATGCCGCTGAGTGCGAACATCTTCGAGATGTGCTCGACGTAGCTCGAGCGGATCTCGGCGTACTCGTCCTGGCGGTAGTACGACTCGTCCGGCAGGCCGATTCCGGACTGGCTGAAGTGCACGAGGTAGCGATCGGACTGCTTGGCGTCGGTGTCGACGTAGTGGCCGATGGCGCCGCCGACGCCCGTGCGCTGCAGGGAGCCGAGAACGCCTGCGAGGGTGACGAGGTCGGTGGCGTCGGAGATGGCAGTGAGTTCGTCGGCGATCGGCGTGACGCCGAGTTGCTCTGCGCGATCGGCGTCCATGAAGCTCGAGAACAGGTCGCCGATCTTCTGCGCGTCGCTGCCCGCGGGCGGGTTCGCGTCGGCCGACTCTTCGATGATGGTCTGGACGTCGACCTCGGCACGGTCGTACAAGGTACGGAATGCGCCGTCGACGGCACGGTCGGCCGGGATGGCGTACTCCTCGAGCCATTTGCCGTTGACGTGCACGAACAGGTCGTCCTGCGCGCGTGTGTTCTCGTCCTGGTAGCTGAGATCGATGCCCGAGTTCACTACTGAAGTCATGCGTCCATCTTTACACTCTTGCGCTTGTTTGAACGGGTGTTTAATGTGCTGTACATGCGTACAGCATCGGAGGATCTCACCACCAGGGCTCGGATTCGCGACACCGCGATCGGCGTCTTCGGCTCGCAAGGCTTCACCGCAGGCGTGCGGTCCATCGCCACAGCGGCGGGCGTCTCTCCCGGGCTGCTCAATCACCACTTCGGGTCCAAGGACGGGCTGCGAAGGGCGTGCGACGAGCATGTCCTGCGAGTGATCCGAGAGTCGAAGGCGGCGTCGGCGGCACCCACCGGAATGATGGAGCAACTGGCTCGCATGGACGAGTACGCGCCGCTCGTCGCCTACATCGTGCGGAGCTTCTCCGCGGGCGGCACGTTGGCGCGAGAGTTGTTCGAGCACATGGTCGACGACGCCGTCCGCTATATCGACGACGGGGTCCGCGAGGGTCGTTTCACCCCCAGCCGAGACCCCGCGGCACGCGCCCGATTTCTGACGCGACAGAACGTCGGTGGACTGCTGTTGTACGTGCAGATGGCCGGCCCCGACGTCGACTTCCGCGAGGCCCTGAGCGCGCTCGGCGACGAGATCACCCTTCCTGCGCTCGAGCTCTACACCGACGGGTTGTTCACCGACTCCCAGGCTTTGGACACCTATCTGGAGGCCACGTCATGACCGAAGCAATCTCCGTGGACGGGCTGGTGAAGACGTTCGGGTCGGTCCGCGCGCTCGACGGACTGGACCTGCACGTGCCGACCGGTGAGGTGCACGGCTTCCTCGGCCCCAACGGGGCCGGTAAATCCACGACCATCCGTGTACTGCTCGGGCTCGTCCGCGCGACGTCGGGGCAGGTGCGCTTGCTCGGCGGCGACCCGTGGGCCGACCCCGTGGCGCTGCATCGACGCCTGGCCTACGTCCCGGGTGATGTGACACTGTGGCCGTCGCTGACCGGCGGCGAAGTGATCGATCTGCTCGGCCGGATGCGCGGCGGAATCGACACCGCCCGCCGCGCCGAACTGCTCGAACGGTTCTCCCTCGACCCCGGTAAACGCACCCGTACCTACTCCAAAGGCAATCGGCAGAAGGTCGCGCTGATCTCCGCCCTTGCCTCCGACGTCGAGTTGCTGATCCTCGACGAACCCACCTCGGGACTCGATCCGCTGATGGAGCAGCATTTCGGCGACTGCGTGAAAGATGCTGCCCGACGCGGAGTCACGGTGCTGTTGTCGTCGCACATCCTGTCCGAGGTGGATGCGCTGTGCAGTTCGGTGACGATCGTGAGAGGGGGACGGACGGTCGACACCGGGACCCTGGCGTCGATGCGACACCTGACCCGCACGACGGTCACCGCCGATCTCGAGCGCATGCCCGACGGTCTCGCCACGCTCGCGGGGGTGTCCGAAGTCCGAGTCGAGGGATCCTCCGTCACCTGCACGGTGGAGAACGACGCCCTTGCGGCGACGATGCACGTACTCGCCGACGCCGGAGTCCGCGGCCTGGTCAGTTCCGCTCCGACGCTCGAAGAACTGTTCCTGAGGTACTACGCATGAACGCCCTGACCGGCACGGGCGCTCTGCTGCGGTTGTATCTGCGCCGCGATCGTCTGGTGGCACCGTTGTGGATCGTCCTGCTCGGGGCTCTCCCGCTGCTCTACGCGGTCAGCTTCGAAGGGCTGTATCCGACGGCTGCGGACCGTCAGGCCTTCTATCTCGGCACCCTGTCGACGCCTGCGCAGGCAGCGCTCGTCGGCCCGATCTTCGGCAGCGACCTGGGCGCTCTGGTGTCGTGGCGCTCGGGGGCGGTGCTGGCGCTGGTTCCGCTGGCGGCGATCCTCACCGTGGTTCGGCACACCCGAGGCGAGGAGGATGCGGGTCGAACCGAGCTGATCGGATCGACGGCTGTGGGTCGGTACGCCGGGTTGGCCGCGGCGATCGCGCTGGCGGGCGGCGCGGTGGCGGCGACGGGCGCGTTGTCGTCGATCTCGCTGTGGGCGTTCGGCCTCCCGGTGGCCGGGAGCATCGCGTACGGGGCATCGGTCGTTGTGGTCGGAATCGTCTTCGTCGGCTGCGCGGCAGTGGCGGCACAGGTGGCGTCGGGCGCGCGGGCGGCTCGCGGTTACGCCCTCGGCGTGCTGGCCGTGGCGTTCGCGGCGCGTGCGATCGGCGACGCAGGCTCGGGCACCCTGTCGTGGTTCTCGCCGATCGGCTGGTCGGCGCAGGTGCGGCCGTTCGCCGACGAGAGGTGGTGGCCGATGCTGATGTCACTGGCCGTCGCGGCGATGTTCCTCACCGCTGCGCTCGCTGCTGCCGAGCGTCGCGATCTCGGTAGTGGACTGTTGGCCGAACGCCGTGGCCGAGCAACGGCGGACCGGTCACTGGCCGGGCCAGTTGCGCTCGCCTGGCGACTGACTCGCGGCGCGACCGTGGGTTGGACCGTCGGCATCGCCCTTTTCGGCATCGCCATCGGTTCGTCCGCCCACGGCATCGGTGGGCAGCTCGGCAGCAGTGCCGTCATCAGCGACGCACTGGAGAAGTTCGGTGGCAGCACCATCGAACAATCGTTCATCGCCGCCGTACTGAGCATCGTGGGCGTCGTCGTAGCGGCATACTCGGTCTCGGCCGTGCTGCGGCTGCACAGCGAGGAGGAGGCGGGGCTGGCCGAGATCGTGCTGTCCACCGGCGTCTCGCGCCTGCGGTGGCTGGCAGGTCACCTCCTGTTCGCCGTCCTCGGTCCAGCGCGGCTGCTGCTGGTCGTCGGCCTCACCATCGGCCTGACGTACGGGTCGGCCACCGGCGATATCGCAGGAGAACTGCCGTCCGTCCTGCTCGGCGCACTGGGTCAGCTGCCGGCCGTGTGGGTGGTGACGGCCATCGGCGTGGCCCTGTTCGGTGCTGTTCCTCGATTCGCGACCGTCCTGTGGGCCGTTCTGGGCGGCTTCGTTGCCCTCGGCCAGGTCGGGTCGGTGGTGGGCCTGCCGCAGCCGTGGCTCGATCTCTCGCCCTTCACTCACGTTCCGCGATTGCCGGGAGCAGAACTCGCCCTCGCGCCGATCGGGTGGCTCGTCGTGGTCGCCGTCGTCGTCGGTATAGGAGGTTTCACAGCGTTCCGACGAAGAGGCATCCGAGCGTGACGTCGGTCGGATAGCATCAGCGGTGGTCGATTTGTCCGGCCCGGTCCAACATGGTGGCGTCCTGTCGGGTCCGTGATCTCTGAGCCGAACGCGCATGGAGGTTACGTGCAATCGACATTCCTGCGCACGTGGTGGAACCAACCGCACAGCTACGAGTCGGTGGTGAGCTACCTCGGATTGCACGGTGCGCTCGCACCGTATCGCCTCGCTGCTTCTCTGAGCACGTTCCTGTACGGACTCGGCGCAGCCGCTTTGCTGTTGCTCACCGACGCCCCGCCGACCTCTGCGATCGGTCGGTCGATCTTCGTCGTTGCGATCGTGTCGACGCTGCTGGTCGGTGTCGCCTGGTTGAAGGGTCCGTGGCCGTCGAAGCGGGTGTCCCTGATGTTCGCCGCGTACTCGGACATCGGAGTAACGCTGATTCTGTTGTCCTACGGATCGCCTCAGACCGTCTTCTTGGCCCTCGCGATGCTCGCAGCCAACAGCGTCTACGTCCAGCTCTTCCACAGTCCGAGGGTCATGGCGCTGCATCTGCTGTGGGCCGCAACCGCCGTGACGCTGTTCTTCGTGCTGATCTTGCTCTCGCCCGACGCCGATCACGGTCTGGCCATCGCGCAACTCGTGGTGCTCGTCCCCATCACGTTCATGGGCCCCACCTTCTTCCAGTACCTGCTCCTCAAACTGCAGGTCCAGGCGCAGGCGGCCAACTTCGACCCGCTCACTCAGGTGCGCAACCGAAGAGGGCTCGACGAGGCACTACCGGTGTATTTCCTCGGTGCGGCCGATGTCTCGGTGATGGTCGTCGACGTGGACCGTTTCAAGTCGATCAACGACAGATTCGGTCACCACCAGGGGGACGCGGCTCTGCAGCTCATCGCACGTCGGTTGACGACGGACGGTGTGCTGGTTGCGCGGGTGGGCGGTGAGGAATTCGCGGTGGTGACCAAATCGGCCGAGAACGAGGCCCTCGCTCTGGCCGAAAAGTATCGCTGTGCCGCGTATTCCGCGGACGACTCCGCACCCCTGACGGTGAGCATAGGCGTCGCACACTGCACGTATCCGATCTCCGAAGACATCGGTTTCGACGTCGTCGAGCTCACCACGGCTGCTGCTGCGACGAGCCGACGCGGCGATGTACGAAGCCAAGCAGCAGGGCGGCAATCAGGTGGTCGTGGCGGGCTCGACGCCCCGAAGTGATTGGACTCCGTCGGGCACCGAGACGTGAGTGCGGCGACTCAGTTCGGAGTCGAGTCGTCGAACCTGTTCTCGATGTTCTGCTGAAATTCGTCGGCACATTGCTGTTGCGCCGCTGTGTCGCTGCCTGCTCTGTAGACGCACTCGGTGAAGTCCTGGCCACCACCTGCGTTGAACAGACCGACGCCGACGACGACGAGAACGATGGACAGCGCTGCGGCCACGAAACCGAGAATGATCGCGAAGAGTGACACGGTGCCGTTGGTGGCGGTGCGCTTCTTGTACCTGGACCGTCCGACGAAGCCGAGCACGATGGCGATCAGGCCGAGCAGAATTCCGCCGACGATGATCCAGGAGAACCACGAGCTCCCGTGATCAACGTGTCATCGAACACCGATGTCAACCGCCGAGTCGCGAATGCATCTCCCAGATCAGTACCTCGGCCGGCTCGGTAGCGGTGATACGTTGTCCACCAGTCGAACTCATGCGGACGGCGTCACCCTCCCAGAGCTCGCCCACTCCCTCGAGCGTGACGGTTCCGCGCGCGACGAACAGGTGCACGAACGGGGCGTCGGGCACCGTCACCGAGGTTCCGGGCAACAACCGTGCCGCGTGCAGCGCTGCCGACTTCTGGCCTATGGTGATCGCAGCCTGACCACGATGCTTGTCCATCCCCGACGCGACGGTGACCAACCCGCCTCGCAGTAATTCGTCGCCGATCTCGAGCTGCTCGTATCCGGGCGTGGCACCGGGACTGTCCGGAATCACCCACATCTGCACGAAGCGAACGGGTTCGGTGTGCCTGTTGCCGTCGATGCTCCAGGAGTCGTTCTTCTCGGAGTGCATGATGCCCTTGCCTGCGGTCATGCGTTGCGCGAGGCCGGGATGGATGATTCCGGAGTGTCCGATGGAATCCTGATGCACCAGCGAACCCTGCATCACCCACGTGACGATCTCCATGTCGCGATGCGGATGTGTCTCGAAACCCTGACCGGCAGTGACGATGTCGTCGTTGTTGACCAGCAACAGTCCGTGATGGGTGTTGTCGGGGTCGTAGTGCTGGCCGAAGGAGAACGAATGTTTCGAGTCCAGCCAGGACACACGGGTTTTCGATCGATCACCGGCGCGGTGTACGTCGATGTGGGCGGTCAGTGGAGCGGACATGTGACCACTCTACGAGCATGTCTGTGCACCGGCGTACGACCTGCATAACGTTCGGGTGTCTTTGCGGTCGGTGTGTGAGCCTCGCCGGGAGTGGGTAGGTTTTGCTGCGTACGGTCACAAGCTCCGCAAACTCCCCCGAAGGCGGCGAGAGATTCTCATGGTCGGTTCCAGCTCGAGTGTGGCACGCACGGTCGAAACCCAGCTCGAGGATGCTCTGGCGGCGTGGTTGCCAGGTCAACGGTGGTTCGGCGCAAAGGGATCGACGGTCGGTGCGGTGCGGATCGTCGCGCGCGACGTGCTTCGGGACGAGCCACATTTCGCGGCCGAGCATCTGCTGGTGGAGGTGCAGTTGACGCAGGACGGTGCGGCCGTCACACAGACCTACCAGGTGCCCCTCGGTTTCCGGACCGAACTGACCGACGACCTCCGACCGTGGATACTGCCCGTGGCAGGCGAGGTGGCGGTGTTCGACGCTTTGCGCGACCCCGAGATCATCGGCCTGTACGGGGATGCACTTGCCGCCGGAAAGGCCACTGGCGGTATCGAATTCAAGATCGTCGACGGTTCGAGTGTGCCGAGCGGTCTGCGCGGTCGGGTTCTGGGGGCCGAGCAGTCCAACACATCGGTGATTCTCGGTGATCTGCTGTTGCTCAAGCTGTTTCGTCAGGTGCCGCCGGGCATCAGCCCCGATGTGGAACTGCATCGCGCGCTGGCCGAGGCGGGGAGCGTCAACGTCGCGCCGCTTCGGGGCTGGCTCGAAGCCGAAGTCGACGGTGAACCCACCACGCTCGGCATGGCCCAGGATTTCGCCGCGAACTCCGCCGAGGGCTGGACTGCGGCGCTGGCCAGCGTGCAAGAGGTGTTCGATTCTCCGCAGACGCCGATCGAAGAATTGCCCGCCGATTTCGCCCCGGACGCGCATCGAATCGGAGCAGCTGTGGCGCAGGTGCACCACGACCTGGCATCGCAGCTCGGTACCGCCGAACGGTCGGTGGAATCGACCGCCGTCGAGGAGATCCTTGCCCGTATCTCGGGAGTGGCGCGGGTGGTGCCGGAGATCGCGCAGTACATCCCGGCGGCGACCGCTCTGATCTCGCGGGCGGAGGCGTCGAACAGCACCACGGTGCAGCGCATCCACGGCGATCTGCATCTGGGGCAGGTGCTGGGCACTCCCGAACGGTGGCTGCTCATCGATTTCGAGGGTGAGCCGGCAAAGACCCTGGCCGAGCGTCGGCAGATGGACAGCGCTCTGCGTGACGTGGCGGGAATGCTGCGCTCGTTCGACTACGCCGCCAACCACCTGCTGGTCGATCTGCCCGAGGATCTGTCAGCGCGAGAGCGAGCCGAGAAGTGGGCGGCCCGCAGCATCGCGGCATTCTTCGACGGATACGCCTCGGTGGCCGGGCACGATCCCCGCGATGAGTCCGACCTGTTGCGCGCATACGAGCTGGACAAAGCCGTGTACGAAGTTCTGTACGAGGCACGCAACCGGCCCACCTGGCTGTCGTTGCCGATGCGGGCCGTGGCGCGCCTGGTGAGCTGACCCTGTAGTTACGACCCAGGGGTGCGGGAGTGGAGCCTGCAGTAACGACCCAGGGGTGCACGTCGACCGGCCTGTCTACGACAAGTACCGTATTGCCTGACACGGGAGGCAGGACATGAACGGTATCTTGGCAATTTTCGGCATCGCGGTGGTCGTCATCACCATCGTCGTAGTGGTCGTGCTCGTTGCGGTGTTGTTCGTCGCATCGATCAAGCCCGACAGTCTCAACATCGACCTGGACCGTAAGAAGCGCGCTCGGGAAGAAAGTTCCACGAAGGCCTGAGACTTCCGTCACGTCCGAGACCGATTCGTTCGCGGGCGGAGTTGTATCGAGTCGAAGCGCCGACCGACGCTTCCGGTTCTACAACTGGAGTCCTCGTGAGCACTTCCCTGAAAGTTCCGGCTGCGTCCGGGTCGCCGGGTTGTGCGCCTCGCATCAGGTCGCGGATGCTCGGGGAGTCGGTGCTCGCTCAGTTCACGCGCTTCGTGATCGTCGGGGTATCGAGCAACGGTGTGTACGCCCTGTTGTTCGTCGCTCTCGCTTCCCTCGGATCGTTCACTGCCAACCTCGCAGGTGTGGCCGCAAGTACCGTCCTTGCCAACGAGCTGCACCGTCGTCACACCTTCCATGCAGCCGGTCGTGTCGGTTGGTTCCAGACGCAATGGGAAGCCGGGGGACTGGCACTGATCGGTTTGGGCCTGAGTACCGCATCACTGGCCGCCGTGCACATCCTGTTCCGGGCAGCGGCGACGTATCTCCAGGTTCTCGTCGTCATCGCTGTGAGTGGCATCTTCGGAGCCGCCCGGTTCCTCGCTCTTCGTGGCTGGGTGTTCCGCGCACCGAACTTCTCCGGCCTCGAACCTGCCCAGAAATGACCTGTGACGTCGCACCACGCGGTGTCGGCGTCGGTTGCTACCTCTAACAGAATCTGGGCAAGGCTCCACGTGATGCGCATCGATCGCCCTAGGCTTGCGAGCTGACGTCAACGCGAGGAGGCATCTCGATGGCCAGGGATCTGACACAGCTCGAGCTTCTGCAAGAGCTGGTGCCCACTGCCGAGGACAATGTGAACCGTCACATTTCGATGGCGCGGGAGTGGCACCCTCACGACTACGTTCCGTGGGACGAAGGCCGTAACTTCGCCGCACTCGGCGGCCAGGACTACGACCCGGAGCAGTCCAAGCTCTCCGACGTCGCACAGGCCGCGATGATCACCAACCTGCTCACCGAGGACAACCTGCCGTCCTACCACCGTGAGATAGCCGAGAACTTCTCCCAGGACGGTGCCTGGGGAACCTGGGTCGGTCGCTGGACCGCCGAGGAGAATCGCCACGGCATCGTCATGCGCGACTACCTCGTCGTCACCCGCGGCGTCGATCCCGTCGCCCTCGAAGAAGCCCGCATGATCCACATGACCAACGGGTTCGCTTCGCCGGCAGGGTCGCAGACGGGCCTGCTGCACTCGGTCGCGTACGTGACCTTCCAGGAGCTCGCCACCCGCGTCTCGCACCGCAACACCGGCAAGGTCTGCGACGATCCGATCGCCGACCGCATGCTCCAGCGCATCGCGGCCGACGAGAACCTGCACATGATCTTCTACCGCAACATCACCGGCGCGGCGATGGACATCTCGCCCGACCAGACTCTCGACGCGGTCTCCGACATCGTGACGAACTTCGTCATGCCCGGTGCCGGGATGCCGAACTTCCGCCGCAACGGTGTGCTGATGGCCAAGCACGGCATCTACGACCTGCGTCAGCACCTCGAGGACGTCGTCTGGCCGGTGCTGCGCAAGTGGAGCGTCTTCGAGCGCAACGACTTCACCGCACGCGGTGAGAACAAGCGCGAAGAACTCGCCGCGTTCCTCGAAGACCTCGAACGTCAGGCCACCAAGTTCGAGGAGATGCGCGATCGCTCCCTCGCCCGCGAACGCGCGAAGGCCGAAGCACGCCCGTCCTGACCGTCCCAGGTGAACGGAACTTCGTAGTCTCTGCTACGAAGTTCCGTTCACATAGGGTGTGGTGTGAACGAATTCTGGGACCGCATCTCCGCGGTGAGTCCTGATCCGCCGGTATGGATCGTCCAAGTCGCCGCCTTGGCGGCTCTCGTCATCGTGGCGCTTCCGCAGACCTGGCGGATCGCGCGCAACGTGGTCACCATTGCGCACGAGGGCGCGCATCTGTTCGTCGCACTGATCACCGGTCGTCAGCTGATGGGCCTGCGGTTGCATTCGGACACCTCGGGCGTCGCGATCTCCAAGGGCAAGCCCACCGGCCTCGGCGTCATCGCGATGACCTTCGCCGGCTACGTGGGGCCGTCGCTGCTCGGTCTCGGTGCCGCGTTCGTGCTCGGAACCCAACATGCAGTCGCGGTGCTGTGGATCGGCGTCGTGTCGATTGCGTTGATGCTGTTGATGATTCGCAACATCTACGGGCTGCTCTCACTTGTCGTCGTCGGCGCCGCCCTGTTCGTCGTGTCCTGGTGGGGCACCGGAGAGCAACAGGTCGCTGCGGCGTACTTCATCACGTTCTTCCTGCTGATCGCCGGTCCGCGTCCCGTTCTCGAACTGCAGAAATCACGCAGCGCAGGACGGGCTCGGGACTCCGACGCCGATCAGCTGGCCCGGTTGACCTTCCTCCCCGGCATCGTCTGGGTCGGCCTGTTCCTGCTCGTCACCGTCGGCTCACTGGCGTTGGGGGCGTGGCGAATTCTCGTTCCGGTGCAGTGACTGCGGGCCTGGGCACCTCAACTGTCCGGCTGCGGTTTCTCCGTCAACATCCCGACCAGTCGCGCTACGCGGACTGCTCGGGTCTGCTCTCGCGCAGCGTTGTCGATCGGCATCAACAACTGACGCCGCTCGCTCGGCCGCTTCCGCTCCCACGCGGATGTGCAATGTGCCGCCTCCATCGCCTCCGCGACGTCCTGCGGCACCGGCACCAGATCGGGGTCGGCCGGTTCGAATTCGCACGACACCAAGTCGCCGGGGCGCACGCCCAACCGACGCTGAAGAGCTGCACCGATGTAGACGAACGACCCGGGCAGCACCTTCGAATCTGCTTTGTTGAGACCGAGATTGAGACTCAGTCCGTCGATCGAACCGTCGATCCGGCGAGTCGGCCACCGCTCCGCTGCCTCGACCAATCGAGTCGGAACACGGATGATCGTGTACGTGTTCTTGCCCCACGTCAACGGTTCCAGCACTGCGTCGAATCGAAAGCGCTCACTCACGAATGCCTCGCATCATCGACACGACTGAAGGGAATTTCGCCCATAATCGCAGCATAAACGAGTGGTTGTCTCCGAGACAGTGACGGACTGTCGAGGCAGTGAGGGAAGGGATACGCATGGCCGTCATGGACGACGCACCGAGGGTGCATGCCGAGACACGTGCGCAGTGGCGGACGTGGCTGACCGCCAATCACGGAACTTCGGAATCCGCGTGGCTGGTGTCGTGGAAGAAGGCCACTGGAAAACCGGCGATCAGCTACGACGACGCCGTGTCGGAAGCACTCGCCGTGGGGTGGGTCGACAGCCGACCGCGCAAGCTCGACGACGAGCGAACCATGCTGTATTTCTCCCCCAGGAAGCTCACCAGTGCATGGTCCCGTCCGAACAAGATTCGAATCGAGACCCTTCGAGATGCGGGCCTGATGTTGCCGGCGGGGGAGAGCGCCGTCGAGGCTGCCGTCGCCAATGGATCATGGACCGTCCTCGACGAGGTCGAGGATCTGATCGTTCCCGATGACCTCGCGGCTGCCTTCGCCGAATATGCTGGCGCGGAGAACAATTGGAACCAATTCCCACCGTCCGCGCGTCGCGGGATTCTGGAGTGGATCGTGACCGCCAAGCGGCCCGAGACCCGAGCCGCACGAGTGCACGAGACTGCTCGGCTCGCATCGATCGGCGAGCGCGCAGCTCGATGGCAACCCAAGCGCGACCGACAGTGACAGTCGGGGTCGCGGACTGTCACGAGCGAAGCGATCCTCGAAAGAGTATGTCCAGCAATTGGCGTCGCGCCTCGGTAGGCGACATCTGTTCCTCCAGCACGTGAGACGTCATCGAGGTGATCCCGGCGATGACAAGACCGGCCAGCATCTCGACGTCCACGTCGGCCCGAAGACGTCCTTGCCTGTCCAGAGCCGACAGCAGCCCGTATACGTCTGCGCGGAACCGTTCGATGTGCCCGGTGACGGACTGCGGCGGCGACCCAAGGGCGGCTGTCGTGAGCAGGGCCCTCGTCGGAGATTCGACGAAATAGATCAACTGCAGGTCGATGTAGTCACCCAGCACTGTCATCGGATCCGAACCTGCACCCTGCTCCAGTACGTCCTGGAGCTGCGCCTCGACGCGTACTACTTCCTGCTCGACCCAGGCCTCCAGAATCCGAGACACGTCGGGAAAGTAGCTGTACAGCGTCGGCCGCGAAACCCTTGCGCGCGCGGCTACCGCGGACATCGTCATGCGGCCGGTCCCCTGCTGGTCGGCCAATTCGATCGCTGCGAGCATGATCCGTTCGCGCGCGGACAGCTCTTTGTTCGCCGTCACAGCGTCCTCCTGCCCGATCCTTGTCAGCAGCCTTACAATCTGTAAGGCTAACGGACATGGCACGTACACCGCACCCGGCCATCGCCACCGAGCACACACTCTCGCCGAACAGGCTGAGCCGACTCCGCATCTGGAACCTCTCACTGTCCGTGCTGCATGCTGTTCAGGCCATCGCGGTGCTCGTCATCGCATCGGACTTCGCCATCGATGTGACCACCGCGTACCCGGCGGGACCACCGGGAACGGTGGTTCCGCAGGCGCAGGAAGCGTTCGCTGTTCCCATCGGCATCGCCGTCGCAGTCTTCCTCGCACTGGCGGCGGTGGATCACTTCGTCACCGGAGCACCGCTACGAACATCGTACGAACGCAACCTCTCTCGCGGTGTCAACCCATTCCGGTGGCTCGAGTACAGCGTCAGCGCCACGATAATGGTGGTCCTCATCGCCCTGTACGCCGGCATCACGCAGATCAGCGCGCTCATCGCGATCGTGGGTGCCAACGTCGCCATGATTCTGTTCGGTTGGCTGCAGGAGCGTTTCGACCGACCCGGACAGCGACCGGACCTCACCGCGTTCTGGTTCGGCTGTGTCGCCGGTGCCGCACCCTGGGTAGCGATCACTGTGAACCTCGTCGGTGCCTCGGAGGTTCCCGGGTTCGTCTACGGAATCTTCTTCTCCCTGTTCGTCTTCTTCATGAGCTTCGCGGCCAACCAATGGCTGCAGTACCGAAGGATCGGGCCCTGGAAGGACTACGCGTACGGCGAGTTCGTCTACCTCGTACTGAGCCTCGCCGCGAAATCCGCTCTGGCCTGGCAGATCGTGGCCGGGTCGCTCGCATGATCGGACGTCGAAGGCCACACCTGAAGCCCAGCGACGACGACGTCGTTCTCATCACCGGCGCGACGTCGGGCATCGGAGCCGGACTCGCCACCCGGTTCCACGCGCGCGAAGCCCACGTCGTCATCACCGGGCGCGACCCCGAGCGCCTGAGCGCGATGGCCGCGGAACACCCCGGCATGACGGCGATCGTCATGGACGTCTGCGACCCGGAATCCGTGCGCCGCGCGATGGCCGACATCGCCGCATCGATTCCGCATCTGACGACCCTGATCAACAACGCCGGAGTTCAACGCCCACTGGACTTCTCGGCGCAGGAGCGGCCGGCGATCGCCGAGATCGCCGACGAGATCGCCACCAACTTCACCGGACTCGTCGACGTCAGCTCGGCAGCGCTGCCCCTCCTACGCCTGGCCCCTCGCGCACGGGTGGTGCACGTCGGCTTCGGCCTCGGCTTCGTTCCACTCGCCGGCGCTCCCGTGTATTCCGCGACCAAAGCAGCCGTTCATTCGTTCACCGTCAGTCTCCGGCATCAACTGCGCCGAACCACCGTTCAGGTGGTCGAACTCGTTCCGCCGGTGGTCGACCACCGTTGCACCGCAGCATGAAGAGCGCGCCGCCGATGGCGATGCCGTTGGAGAAGTTCCTCGACGCGACGATGGCCGGACTCGACAGCGGCCGCGACGAGATCGCCATCGGACTGGGCCGAGTGTCGATCATCGGGTCGCGGCTCGCGCCGTCGATCCTGCTCGGACTCATCAATCGAGACGGTCCACCCCGCTAGAACACCACCCACAGCAGCGACGCGAGTGCGAAAATCGCCAGTCCGAGTGTGGTTTCCATGACGGTCCAGGTTTTCAGTGTGGTCTTCTCGTCCATGCCGAAGAAGCGGCTGACGAGCCAGAAGCCGGAGTCGTTGACGTGAGAGAGAACGGTGGCTCCTGCAGCGAGCGCGAAGACGAGCAGCGCGATCTTGAAGTTGCTCAGATCCAGCTCCGCCACCTGCACCGAGATCAGCCCGGCGGTGGTGGTGAGCGCAACGGTGGCCGAACCCTGCGCGACGCGTAGCGCGGTGGCGATCAGGAAGGCCTGCAACAGAATCGGCAGTCCTAGATCGGACAACGAGGAGGTGAGGGACTGCCCGATGCCACTGGCCCGAAGCACACCTCCGAACATGCCGCCGGCACCGGTGATCAGGATGATCGAGCAGATGGGCCCGAGAGCCTGATCCATGTACTTGGCACCGTCGGCCACCGGGAAGCGCCCCGGCGCGAGGATGAACAGAGCCAGGAGCAAGGTGATGAGCAGTGCGATAGGTGTCTGACCGATGAGCGTGAGGGCAGCGGCCCAGGTCTCGTCTCCGGTCAGCACGCCCGAGGTGGTCAGAGTATTGACCACGGTGTTGAGGGAGATCAGCACCAGAGGCGTCAGCAGAATGAACAGCACCGCGGCGAACTTCGGAGCCGGATTGCGTAGTGCAGCCATCTCCTTGTCGTGCTCCTCCGAGGCGGGTGCTCCGCCGGAGAAGATGTCGGCGGGCAAGGTGTGGAACCGCTTGCCGAGCTGGGTACCGACGAGGTACGAGCCGACGAACCACGAGATGACGGCGACGGGGACGCCGACCAGCAGTACCGATCCGATATCTCCGCCGAGAAGCTCGGTGGCGGCGACGGGACCGGGATGCGGGGGAACGATGGCGTGCATCGCCGCGAACGCGCCCGCGGTGGGGAGTGCGTACAGCAGCACCGATCCACCGAAACGTTTGGCGACGGTGAAGATGATCGGCAGGAACACGACGAGCCCGGCGTCGAAGAAGATGGGGAAGCCGAAGATGAGTGCGGCGACACCGAGGGCGAGCGGTGCGCGTTTGGCACCGAAGCGGTTGATCAGGGTATCGGCCAATACTTGTGCGCCACCGGTGATTTCGAGCAGTCTGCCGACCATCACGCCCAAGGCGACGAGTAGGGCAACCGATCCGAGCGTGGAACTGAAGCCCGAGAGCAGGGCCGACGGTACGTCTGTCAGCGGAATTCCCGCCGCGACAGCGGTGACCGCGCTGACCAGGACGAGTGAGACGAAGGCGTGCAGCTTCACCTTCATGATGAGGAACAGCAAGATTGCTACGGCTGCGGCTGCGATCAGCAGCAATACAGTCGTTCCGTATGCCGGTTCGATCGGATCCATGGGGGTTACCTCGTTCGTTCGGCTCGAATTTCGACCATATCGGACAGTCTGCAAGCCCCGTGGGGTTACGAGCTCCGGTCGTCGGTCGACTCGGGTGCGGTGGAGTACGGTGCCAGTATGAGTGATGGGGATCACGTAACGGGTGGGGATCGCACTGGAGACTCGCCGGGGGAACCGACGACGGAACAGTTGCGCGAGCAAGCGCAGCGGTACGCCGCCGCCGCGCGCCTGAAGATGAAGGAGCGACGGGCGAACGCGTCCGGTGGTCTCGGAGCCGTTGTTGCCGAACGCGCAGGCGGCTGGGACCTCGACGATCAGAACACCGTCGCGATGGACCGTCAGCAGCGGCTGTGGAACGGGGTGATGGACCGGTACTTCCGAATGGAGATCGACGGTTGGGAGACCATCCCCGAGTCGCCGGTACTGGTCGTGGGGGTGCATTCGGGTGCGCCGTTCGTGTGGGACGCGTGGACCGTCGGCGCGCAATGGTGGCGACACTTCGGCGAGAAGCGGATTCTGCACGGCACCGCGCACGATGCGCTGATGGCGTTCCCGTTGATCGGCAAAGTCTTTCGATCCATGGGCGTGCTGCCCGCGGCACCGGACTCGATGTCGACGGCACTGGCCGAGGGTCGGGACGTCATCGTCTGGCCGGGTGGTGAGGTCGATTCGTTGCGGCCCTGGAGCAAGCGCGACGAGGCCACTCTCGGTGGTCGAACCGGTTTCATCAAGCTCGCCATTCGGATGGGTGTACCCATCGTGCCGGTGGCGACGGTGGGTGGGGCCGACGCGATGCCGGTACTGATACGCGGTGACAAGCTGTCGAAAGCGCTGAAGCTGGACAAGATTGCACGGTTGAAGGTGTTTCCCATCGCGATCTCGCTTCCCTGGATCATCGCGCCCGCCGCGCTGCCACAGGTTCCGTTGCCCGCCAAGATCCGTACCCGTTTCATGCCGCCGATCGAACTGGACCACGATCCGGCTCGGTGCGAGGACGAGGCGTACGTCGAAGCCAAATACGACGAGGTGCGCGCGAGCATCCAGTCCGGGATGGACGCCCTCGCCAGCAAGCGAAAGTTTCCCGTCTTCGGCTGATTCCTCGCGGTATCGGCAACGCGGACCGAAGCTGACCGCGATCGTTTCTAGCGTCTCCGTCGTAGGGATTCACCGCTACGACGAGGGGCGTCACAGATGATCGAAACATCGGGATTGACCAAGACTTTTCGGCAAGGCAAGAAGACCGTGGAGGCGGTGCGCGGCATCGATCTGACGATCGGTGAGGGAGAACTGGTGGCTCTGCTGGGTCCCAACGGGGCCGGCAAGTCGACCACTCTGCGCATGCTGACCACCCTGCTGTCACCGACATCCGGCTCGGCGCGGATCGCCGGATTCGACGTGACCAAGGATCGGGATCGCGTCCGGCGCAGCCTCGGCTACGTGGGACAGGGCAACGGCGCGGGCCACAATCAACGCGTCCGGGACGAGCTCGTCGTGCAGGGCCTGTGCTACGGCATGACGCGTCCGCGATCACGCAGTCGCGCAGACGAATTGATCGAGGCGCTCGAGCTCGGCGAGCTCGCCGGCCGTACGGTCTCGACTCTCTCCGGTGGGCAGCGTCGGCGGCTCGACATCGCGCTGGGTTTGGTGCATCGGCCACCCCTGCTGTTTCTCGACGAGCCGACCACCGGCATGGATCCGCAGAGCAGAGCCAATCTGTGGGACCACATTCTGCGGCTCAGACGCGAGATGGGCACCACCATCGTGCTCACCACGCACTATCTCGACGAGGCCGATTCCATGGCCGAGCGGGTGATCGTCGTCGACCGCGGCACCGTCATCGCCGACGACACCGCCACGGCGCTCAAGTCCGAACTGGCAGGCGATCTCGTCGTCCTCACCGTGTCCGACGCGTCGGCGCTGGCTCCGCTCCTGGCCGGGGTTGCCGGTATCAAGGACGTGACGGTTGCGGGTTCGAGGCTGAACATTCGAGTCGATCGCGCCGAGTCGGTGTTGCCGGAGTTGCTGCGAATCAGTGAATCTCACCGCATACGGGTGCTCACGGCGGACATGACGAGGCCTACTCTCGACGACGTGTTTCTCGGCCTCACCGGGCGCAGTCTGCGCGAGAGCGCCGCGACACTCGACAACGCAAGCATGGCAGGAGAACTGCGATGAACGTTCTCTCCGGAAGCACGTTGGTGATGGGCCGCGAACTGCGGCCGATGGTCCGCGATCCGTTCACCGTCATCTTCAGCCTCATCCAACCCCTGATCCTGCTCGCGCTGTTCGGCCCACTGCTCACCGATGTTCCCGGTCTCGGGGACGGAAGTGTGTGGGACTGGTTCGTTCCCGGTGTGCTCGCGATGATCACCATCTTCGGAACGTCCATGACGGGCTCGAATCTGTTGGCCGAGTTGCAACAGGGGTCTCACGAACGAATGCTGGTGACACCGTTGCCGCGATCGGCGCTGCTCGTCGGGCGCGCGTTCAAGGAAATGGTGCCGCTCGCCGCACAGGCCGTGCTGATCGTTCTGGTGGCATTACCGCTCGGCCTGTCCGTGAATCCGATCGGTGCCGCCGTCGGAATCGTGCTTCTCGGTGTGTTCGGCGTCGGACTCGGTGCACTGTCCTATGCATTGGCTCTGGCTGTGCGCGGGCAGGATTGGGTCTTCTGGTCCATCCAGCAGACCTTGATGTTCCCGCTGCTCATCCTCTCCGGCACGATGCTGCCGCTGACGGCCGCCCCGGGGTGGATGCAGTTCCTGGTGAACATCAACCCCCTCGGATATCTCGTCGACGCCGAACGTGCACTGTTCGCCGGCGACTTCGCGAGTTCGACGGTGACGGCAGGTGTCGTCGCGGCCGCGGCCACTGCGGCGGTCGGACTTGCCGTCGGGATCCGGGCTATGGGTTCCTCGCGGGTGTGAGGCTAAGCTCGCGTCATGGATCGGCCTGCGGTAATTCTCGAAAACGATGTGACCGTGTACGACTTCTACCTGCGACACCAGCAGAATCGTCAGGTCGCGAGGTTGGCGTATGCCACCCTCGCCCGACGCTTCCGCCCGCGGGTGTCGTATCCCGACGGTGCCCGTGAGGAGCTGCGTCGTCTTGTCTACGACAACACGCGTCTGCTCATCGCGGTCAATCATCTGACCGAGAACGATCCGTACACGCTCGCAGCGGCGGCATGGGCGTCGCCGCTGCGTCCGGTCATCGGCCGCACGCGGGTATTGGCCAAGGATGAGCTGTTTCAGGAACCGAAGCAGCGCAAGCGAATCGACATGATGGGTGGCATCCCCGTCTTTCGCGGCAAGAATCACGGCATGCGGGCGGTCAGCGCAGCCGGCAGCCGCAT
The DNA here is from genome assembly GCF_003688915.1 of Rhodococcus sp. SBT000017. NCBI lineage: Bacteria > Bacillati > Actinomycetota > Actinomycetes > Mycobacteriales > Nocardiaceae > Rhodococcus > Rhodococcus sp. SBT000017. The sequence goes on along the minus strand of NZ_REFU01000001.1, from coordinate 3,204,181 downwards.
GATGGACGTCAGTGCCGAGCGAATGAAGCGGGGCGACGACCTCGCGGTGTTTCCCGAGGGCACCTGCAATCTCGAGGATCCGACGACGGTGCAGCACGTCGGTAGCGGTATCGGCCACATCGCGATGCGGGCGCGCAAGCTCGGGGTCGAGCCGGTGCTGATCTGCATCGGTCTGAGCTACGGCCCCGGTGTACCGAAGGTGAAGCAGGCGAGCGTCTACATCGATTCGCCCATCACGGATCTGCCCGAAAAGCCGATCGACTTCACCCGTGTGGTGGCGCAGGGAATGCAGAAGGCGCTCGACGGTGCGGTGGCTGCGTACTGACTGCGCTGCCGGGGTTGGTAGAAACAGATGACAGGTAATTCGATTCGGCCATTGTCAGGAGATATTCGTGAGTGATCAGATCAAGACGGCCATAGTCACCGGTAGTGCGCGTGGAATCGGCGCTGCGGTAGCGAAGCGGCTGGCCAAGGACGGTTTCGGAGTCGCCGTTGTGGACCTCGACGAGGCCGCGTGCAGCGACACCGTCGGCGCAATCCAGGCTGCAGGTGGACAGGCAGTGGCCATCGGTGCCAACGTCGCCGACGAGGAATCGGTCCAGACTGCGGTCGATCGCATCGCGAGCGAGTTCGGTGCGCCGACCGTACTGATCAACAACGCCGGCATCACCCGCGACAACCTGCTGTTCAAGATGACGGTGCAGGACTGGGATTCCGTTCTGGGCGTACACCTGCGTGGATCGTTCCTGATGACCCGCGCGGTCCAGAAGCACATGATCGACGCCAAGTGGGGTCGCATCGTCAACCTGTCGAGCACGTCCGCCCTCGGCAACCGCGGCCAGGCCAACTACTCCGCCGCCAAGGCCGGAATGCAGGGCTTCACCAAGACCCTCGCCATCGAACTCGGCAAGTTCGGCGTCACCGCCAACGCCATCGCCCCCGGGTTCATCGAGACGGAGATGACGGCGGCCACTGCAGAACGCGTCGGCATGCCCTTCGAGGAATTCAAAGCCGCTGCGGCGTCGCAGATTCCGGTCAATCGCGTCGGACACCCCGATGACATCGCGCACCTGGCGTCGTTCTTCGTCAGCGAGGGTGCCGGCTTCATCTCGGGCCAGGTCGTCTACGCCGCCGGTGGGCCGAAGGACTGACCTCTCGCGGAGGCGCGAATGGTCCATTCACCGGCCCTGACGGGGGTGAATGGACCATTCACGCGAGAACGGGGGACTACTACGAATACGTGTAGAAGCCCTTACCGGTTTTGCGACCCAGCATTCCGGCGTCCACCATGCGCTGCAGCAGCGGCGGCGGGGCGTAGTGCGGTTCGCGGAACTCCGCGTAGAGCGACTCCGCCACCGCGAGGGTGACGTCGAGGCCGACGGTGTCGGTCAGACGCAACGGGCCCATGGGGTGTGCGCAACCGTTGACCATGCCCTCGTCGATGTCCTCTGCGCTGGCGAAGCCGGACTCGAGCATGCGGATGGCCGAGACCATGTACGGGATGAGCAAGGCATTGACGATGAATCCGGCGCGATCGCCCGCGCGGATCGTCTTCTTGCCCAACGTGTTTCCGGCGTAGTCCGTCACCGCTGCCACGGTCTCTTCGCTGGTGAGCAGGCTGACGACGATCTCCACCAACGGCAGCACCGGTACGGGGTTGAAGAAGTGAACTCCGACGACCTTGTCGGGACGCTTCGTCGCGTTGGCCATCTTGATGACCGGGATCGACGAGGTGTTGGTCGCCAGGATTCCCTCGGGCTTGACGATGGAATCGAGCTTGCCGAACAGATCCAGCTTCAGCGATTCGATCTCCGGAGCCGCCTCCACCACCAGATCGCGGTCAGCGAAGTCGTTGATGTCGAGCGTCAATGTGATTGCAGCCCTGGCCTTCTCGGCCGCGTCGGCTTCGATGCGGCCGGACTTGACGGCACGAGCGAAGGACTTGTCCAGGCGAGCTTCGGCAGCGTCGGCGGTGGCCTGACTCGTTTCCAGGATCATGACGGAACTGCCGGAGCGAGCACACATCTCGGCGATGCCGGCTCCCATGGTGCCGCCGCCGATGACTCCTACGAGTTCGATGGTGCTCATTTGAGCAGCGCCCGCGACATGACGACACGCTGAATCTGGTTGGTGCCCTCGTAGATCTGGGTGATCTTGGCGTCGCGCATCATGCGCTCGACCGGGAAGTCGGTGGTGTAGCCGGCGCCGCCGAAGAGCTGCACGGCGTCGGTGGTGACCTCCATGGCCACGTCCGAGGCGAAGCACTTCGCTGCCGCGGAGATGAACCCGAGGTTCTTCTCGCCGCGCTCGGCGCGGGCTGCGGAGCTGTAGACCATCAGACGTGCGGCTTCGACCTTCATCGCCATGTCGGCGAGCATGAACTGCACTGCCTGGAAGCTCGAGATCGCGTTGCCGAACTGCTTGCGGTCCTTGGTGTATGCGATGGCTGCGTCGAGGGCACCCTGTGCCAGACCGACGGCCTGTGCGCCGATGGTCGGGCGGGTGTGGTCGAGCGTTTCCAGCGCAGTCTTGAAGCCGGTGCCGGGATCGCCGATGATGCGATCGCCGGGGATCTTGCAGTTCTCGAAGTACAGCTCGGTGGTGGGCGAACCCTTGATGCCGAGCTTCTTCTCCTTCGGGCCGATGCTGAAGCCCTCGTCGTCGATGTGCACGATGAACGAGCTGATGCCGTTGGCACCCTTGTCGGGGTCGGTCACGGCCATGACGGTGTACCACTCGGACTTGCCGCCGTTGGTGATCCAACACTTGGCACCGTTGAGGATCCAGTCGTCACCGTCCGCCTTGGCGCGGGTGCGCATGGCGGCGGCGTCGGACCCTGCTTCGCGCTCGGACAGGGCGTACGACGCCATCGCGCCACCGGCGAGGGAGGGCAGGACCTGCTTCTTGAGTTCCTCGGAGCCCTTGAGGATCAGGCCCATCGTGCCGAGCTTGTTGACCGCGGGAATCAGCGAGGACGAACCGCAGACGCGTGCAACCTCTTCGATGACGATGCAGGCAGCGACAGAATCGGCACCCTGGCCGTCGTATTCCTCGGGAACGTGGATGGCGTTGAAGCCCGAGGCGTTCAGCGCTTTGAGTGCTTCCTCGGGGAAGCGGGAGTCCTCGTCGACCTCTTTGGCGTACGGGGCGATCTCCTTCTCCGAGAGCGCCCGAATGGCCGCGCGCAGTTCGTCGTGCTCTTCGGGCGATTGATACAGATCGAAGTCGGGATTTCCGGCCATGTCGGCCACGCTCCTCGGTATGTCGGGGGTAGCACTGCCCACAGAGGGCACTCAGTGCCAAGAATTGCCCCAGTGTACGTCCGAATTCGGACTGATTCAAGACCGGGTCTCGGGCATCCGGCACTCAGTGCCACTCGGGCCGGGCCAGTCAGGCGCTTGTGTGATCGGCCAACGCGTCGACGACTTTGGTGACGGACGTGCCCCGGGGGAACGACGCGACGACGATCTCACCGAAGAACTGCGCGCGGACTTGCGCAAGTGCTGAACGCAGATCCTCGACGGACGTCGGCAGGCCGTCGCGAATCATCCGACGAAGGATGTAGTTGTGCGTCGCGGTCACCGTGGCCGAGAACTGCAGGATCTCCAGGTGAGGGTGATCGGGCAGAACGCGCTGCAGATATTCGACGAAAAGTCGGTCGTACCGAAACACGGTGACGATTTCTCGGTCACGCAGCGCGGGGATCTTGTGGACCACCTGGTAGCGCAGGCGTGACATCTCGTGCCACTCGGAAAACCGCTCGTACACCAACTGCGCGGCATCGCACACGGCCCGCCACGGATCGCCCTCGTTCGATTCGAGAAACGCGCCGGCCTGCTCGAGCAGAATTTCGTGATCGGCGAAGACGACGTCTTCCTTGGCGCGGAACTGACGAAAGAATGTCCGACGCGAGATTCCGGCGGCACCGGCGATGTCGTCCACCGTCGTCGACTCGTAGCCCTTGACGGAGAACAGGTCGAGGGCCGCGGTGGCCACGGTGAGCCTGAAGTCGGTGGATTCTTCGGGTTCTCCGCGCATGGGAGTGAACGTAGCCGAGTTTCGGGACAGGCAGGAGGTCGTCCACTCCCGTCCGTTGATTGCTAGTGTTCGCAAGTAGCCTGCTGCGCGGTGGCGGGTGCCACGGGAGGACTTCATGGCCACGGATCAGAGCCGGCCGCTGTACAGAATGAAAGCCGACTTCTTCAAGACGTTGGCGCATCCCGCGCGCATTCGGGTGCTGGAGTTGCTGAGCGAGCGCGAGCATGCCGTGTCCGAGCTGCTTCCGGAGATCGGCATCGAGCCGGCCAATCTGTCTCAGCAGTTGTCCATCCTGCGGCGCGCCGGTCTCATCGAAGGCACTCGGGAAGGCCTGTCGGTGTCCTACACGTTGACCTCTCCGAAGGTGGCCGACCTGTTGCTCGTCGCGCGGGAAATACTCACGGGAGTGGTGGCCAACCAGGCCGAGCTGTTGGAAGGCGAGTCCGGAACGCGCACCTGAACCGGCAGCCTCGGATGGTCTGGCTCACGTCGCTGTTCACCTGATTCATTACTTGCTAAACTTAGCAATCAGCTGGATCAGGATCGATGAGTTCTCAGAGAGCGTCACATGTCCGAACCGACGAAACCCACCCGTAAGACCGACGCCTCGAGGGCTGTGACAGCGCTCCTGCCCAGATGGAGCGAGTGGAAACCCGCCTTCCGTGCGCCGGGTGCGGATCTGCTGGCCGGTCTGATCGTGGCCCTCGTCGCATTGCCTCTGGCGCTCGGCTTCGGTGTCAGCACTGGATTGGGTGCCGCGGCCGGCCTGACCACGGCGATCATTGCCGGCGTCGTCGCCGCGGTATTCGGTGGGTCACGGTTCCAGGTGTCCGGTCCGACCGGTGCCATGACGGTGGTGCTCGTGCCGATCGTTGCCGAATACGGGCCGACCGGCGTGCTCGCCGTCGGGCTGATGGCCGGGGTCATCCTGCTCGCGCTCGCCGCTGCCGGCGTCGGTCGAGCCGTCCGGTACATGCCGGCACCCGTCATCGAAGGGTTCACCGCCGGCATCGCCGTCGTCATTGCGCTGCAACAGGTTCCGTCGGCCCTGGGCGTCACCGACGCCGAGGGTGAGAAGGTGTGGCAATCCGCGTTCGACGCGGTGCGCTCGTTCGTCTCGCACGCGAGCGTTCTGACGCCCACCGTGGCCGTCACGGTCGCGATCGTCATGCTCGTCGGCGGCCGCCTGGCTCCGAAAATCCCGTTCTCGCTGGTTGCGGTCGCCGGAGCGACTGTGGTCACCCAAGTGTTCGACCTCGACATCGCCCGCATCGGCACAATTCCGTCGTCGCTCTCCGCCCCGAGCCTGAGCTTCTTCCACCTCGGTGACGTGACGGCGTTGTTGGCACCGGCGTTCGCCGTCGCTGCGCTCGCGGCCCTGGAATCGTTGCTGTCCGCGACCGCGGCGGACTCGATGGGCGTCGGCGCGCGGCACAACCCCGACCGCGAACTGTTCGGGCAAGGGCTGGCGAACATAGCCGCACCGTTGTTCGGCGGGATCCCCGCCACCGGTGCCATCGCCCGCACTGCCGTCAACGTTCGATCAGGGGCGCGGACGAGGCTTGCAGCGCTCACCCATGCCGTGATCCTCGCCGCCATCATGTACTCCGCCGCGGGCTTGGTGGCCGACATTCCACTCGCGGCGCTGGCCGGGGTACTCCTGGCAACGACGGTGCGCATGGTCGAAACCGCGTCGATTCGAGCGATCACTCGTGCGGGCCGCGGCGACGCCGTGGTGATGGTGGCGACCTTCCTCGTCACGGTCGTCTTCGATCTGGTGACGGCGGTGGCGGTCGGCGTCGGGTTCGCTGCGGTGCTGGCCCTGCGGGCTGTCGCGCGATCCGCCAGGGTCGAGCAGGTTCCTCTGGACGCACTCGACGCGGTCTCGACGGAAGAAGAAGGCTTGCTGCGCGAGCACATCGTGGCCTACCGGATCGACGGCGCTCTGTTCTTCGGAGCCGCGCACAGCTTTCTGCTCGAACTCGCCGACGTGTCGGACGTGAAAGTGGTGATCCTGCGCATGTCACGAGTGACCACCATCGACGCCACCGGAGCCATCGTCCTCAAGGACACGATCACCGCACTCGAACACCGCCATATCACCGTCCTCATCTCTGCGGCCAAACCCGAACACCTGCGGCCGCTGACGGCGTTGGGTGTTTTCACCACCAAGGACGACGAGGCGCGCCGTGTTTTCGAGACCACGCCGCAGGCCATCGCCTACGCACGCACCGTCGTGACCGAGGCAGCCGAACCCCGCGGGTAGGGTCCAAGTCACACTTGCGTAGGAAAGGACCGGCTCATCGTGGCTCTCGTTGCAGGAATCGACTCCTCCACCCAATCGTGCAAAGTATTCGTTAGTGACGCTGAATCGGGAGAGCTGGTGCGCCAGGGGCGAGCTGCTCATCCCGACGGCACCGAGATCGACCCGCAGCGCTGGAAGGATGCGCTCGATGAGGCGGTGGCAGCAGCAGGCGGACTCGACGATGTGGACGCGGTGTCGGTCGGTGCGCAGCAGCACGGCATGGTGTGTCTCGACGAGGCGGGAACTGTGGTCCGAAAATCCCTGCTGTGGAACGACACTCGGTCGGCACAGGCCGCGACGGACCTGGTGTCCGAGTTGGGAAAGGAGACCGGCGTCGACGGCGGGCAGGCCTGGGCCGACGCTGTCGGAGTGGTTCCGCTGGCTTCGATCACCGTCGCCAAGTTGCGATGGCTCGCCGACCACGAGCCAGAGAACGCCGATCGCACTGCGGCCGTGTGTCTTCCGCACGATTGGCTCAGCTGGCAGCTCGGCGGAGCAGCCGGACTGGATTCGCTGGCCACCGATCGGGGCGACGCCAGCGGTACCGGGTACTTCTCTGCTGCCTCGAACGAATATCGAACCGATCTGTTGCAGTTCGGTTTTCGGGGGCGCAACCCGCAGCTTCCGCGGGTCGCCGCGCCGAACGAGGCCATCGGCCGATTGCGCAGCGGTGGACTGATCGGACCGGGGACCGGAGACAACGCCGCCGCGGCCCTCGCTCTCGATGCCCAGCCCGGTGACGTGGTGGTCTCCGTGGGCACCTCCGGCGTCGTATCTGCTGTGACATCGGTTGCAGCAGCAGATGGTTCGGGTCTGGTCGCCGGATTCGCCGACGCCACCGGCCGTCAACTGCCGCTGGTGTGCACCCTCAACGCGGCTCGCGTCCTTGATGCGACGGCGCGGCTATTGGGCGTAGACCATGACGAGCTGTCTCGGTTGGCGCTGTCGACGAGCAGTGAGGGCCTGGTGTTGGTGCCCTACCTCGAAGGCGAGCGCACCCCCAACCGTCCGGACGCATCCGGTGCGATTCATGGCCTGCGACTGAACAATTCGACGCCGGGTCACCTGGCGCGGGCGGCAATCGAGGGACTGCTGTGCGGCTTGGCCGACGGTATCGATCACCTGCGTGCACAGGGGGTGGAGACGAAGCGGGTGTTGCTCATCGGCGGCGGTGCGAAGTCTGCTGCGTTACGCGAGCTTGCCCCGGCCATTCTCGGAGTTCCGGTGATCGTGCCCGAGCCGGGTGAATACGTCGCCGACGGTGCCGCGCGCCAGGCGGCATGGACACTGGCCGGGACCAGCGAGCCTCCGACCTGGGCTCAAGCACCGTCGCAGACATACGAGGCAGACCCGACCCCGGCGGTGCGCGAACGCTACGCCGAGTATGCGGCTGCGCCGCAGTGGCGTGGTTGAGTGCCGCAGAGGGCACTTAATCGCGCCACTGCGCGTAGCGCACTAGGGAATCAGGCGGGCGTCTCGGTAGCGCGCGATCACCGAGGCGATGGCGTCCGGCGTGGATCGGAAGCCGAGGAAGCTGGCCTTCTTGGACTTGTTCATGTCCGTCAGGCATTCCATGTCGCGGCCGAGGTCGCCGTCGGTGTGCCACCACGACGCCAGACGCGAGACATCGCTTTCGGCCAGATCGTGCTTCTCGGCGATGCGCTTCCACGCGGCAGCCGCGTCGGACATGCAGGGTTCGAGGGGACGCGGCTCGCTGTCGAAACCCTCGGGCTCGACGCCGAAGTGCGCGGCGAACTGCGGCCACAGCCAGCGCCAGCGGAATACGTCTCCGTTGGCGATGTTGAAGGCCTCGTTGTGCGCATTCTCGTCGGTTGCGGCCCAGACCATCTGCTCGGCGAGCAGGTCGGCGTCGGTGAGGTCGGTGAGCCCGTTCCACTGGGTCTCGGAGCCGGGGAAGACGAACTTCTCGCCGAGTTCCTTGCAGATCGACGCGTACACGGACAGCGTCAGCATCATGTTCATTGCGTTGCCGACCGCGAAGCCGGAGATGGTGTGCGCGCGGTGCACGCTCCAGCCGAAGCCGAACTTCTCGGCACCGGCGAACAGTTCGTCTTCCTGCGCGTAGTAGAAGTTGGGGGTGTCGAGGCGATCCTCGGTTTCGTGGAACGGCGTCTCGGCCATCACTGCTTCGCCGTAGGCATCGAACGGTCCGAGGTAGTGTTTGAGTCCGGTCATCAGCGCGACGTGCTTCACCGAGTCGAGGGGGCCGAGCACGTTCAGCACGTTGCGCAGGGTCGCTGAGTTGACCTCAATGTTCTCCTGCTCCGAGTCTTTCTTCATCCAGGCGGTGAAGAACACGACTTCGGGGCGGACGTCGTTCAGAGCCTCCTCGAGCGAGTTCACGTCGAGCAGATCCGCGGCCACGGGGATGACGCCGTCGACGGTGACACTGCCGCTGCGACTCAGTCCGTAGGTGGTCCAGCCGGCCTCGAGTGCGGCGCGGCACAGGGCCTGCCCGGAGATTCCGGTGGCACCGACGATCAGCGCGCGCGTCTTGTTCGTAGTCATTCGGACCGACTACCCACTGAGGCCGATGCAACACGTGACGCGTCGAGTCTCACAACAGAGTGAGAACTTGCTGGGCAACGAGCACGAGCGCGCCGACGGCGGAGACGGTGATCGCGACGATCCGTAGGCGTCGACGATCGAGAACCCGATTGACCACCCGTGAAAGCAGAAAACCGAGAATCGTCGCCGGGGCAAGGAACACGAACAGCGTGGCCGTATGGGCATCCACAGCGCCGGCGACCGCCAGTACCGCCAGCGAGATGATCGATCCGACCAGGAAGAAGCAGCTCATGGTGCTGCGCAGTTCGGCCCCGGTGTTGCGTTGCCACACCAGCGCCATCGGCGGTCCGCCGATGGAGGTCGCGGTTCCCAGAATGCCCGACGCGGCCCCGGCCACCACCAGATTTCGTCGGTGCGGGAACGGGACCCAGCCGAACGACGTCAGTGCGACGCCGCCCAACACCACGAGCGCGAGCAGTGTGGCCAGTCCGCGCTCGGGCAGTAGAACGAGCAGAAGTGCACCCACCGCCGAACCGGGTAGGCGACCGGCGAGCGCCCACCCCGCTCCCGAGAGATCGAGGGCGGTGCGATCACGAACCAGCACGAGCACGCTGACGACAACGGCGAGCATGATGAGCGTTGCCGGGATGAGACCGGGGTCGACGATCGCCACGATGGGTGCGGCGAGCATGCCCATGCCGAATCCGATGGACGCCTGCATTGCCGATGCGAAGAATATGGTCAGGGCGACGACGACAAATCCGGTGACGCTCAGGTGTGTCGCCATCACGTCCCGGCAGCAACGAGGCCGAGATTGCCTGCGGCGAGGGGATAGTGGCATTCTGCGATGTGATCGGCCTCGTCGGCGTCGAGCGCAACCGGGGGTGCCTCGCTGGCGCACAGTTCGGTGGCCTTCCAGCAACGCGTGCGGAATCGGCAACCCGACGGCGGGTTCAGCGGCGACGGTACCTCGCCCTTCAGCAGGATCTTCGTGCCTCGACTCGACGCGTCGAGTGTGGGTGCGGCCGACATCAATGCCGCGGTGTACGGGTGAGCCGGTCGGTCGAATACTGCTTCGGTGGCGCCGGATTCGACGATGCGTCCGAGGTACATCACAGCGACGCGGTCGGCGACGTGTCGGACGACCGACAGATCGTGCGAGATGAACACGTACGAGATGCCGAGTTGCTTCTGCAGGTCGTTGAGCAGGTTGAGTACCTGCGCCTGTACCGAGAGATCGAGCGCCGAGACCGGTTCGTCGCAGATGATCACGTCGGGGTTCAGCGCCAGAGCTCGCGCGATGCCGAGGCGTTGGCGTTGACCGCCGGAGAATTCCTGCGGGAAGCGGTTCTCGTCGCTCGGTCGGAGTCCCACCAGATGCAGCAGCTCACGCACGCGTGCGGAGCGATCGCGGCGAGTCTTGTACAGGCTCTTGTGAGTTCGCCAGGGCTCGCCGATGATGTCCCCGGCGGTCATCCTCGAGTTCAGTGAACCGTAGGGGTCCTGGAACACCATCTGCACCCGTCGGCGCCACGCGAGAAGTTCCTTGCCGCGTAGCCCGAACGGGTCGATGCCGTCGAAGGTGACGGTGCCCGAGTCGGGCCGTTCGAGCATCATCAGGGTGCGCGCGAGAGTGGACTTGCCGCAGCCGGATTCGCCCACGAGCCCGAGGGTCTCGCCGCGTCGTAGGTCCAGGTCGATGGCGTCGAGGGCGCGGAGCTTGCCGCGGCCGACGTCGAAGGTCTTGTTCAGGCCGCGGACGGTCAACAGTTGCTCAGACATGACTGGATACCTCGTTCGGGAAGTGGCAGGCCGACATCCGGCCGTTGCCGACGGATTCGAGCGGAGGGCGAGTGCTGATACAGATGTCGCGGGCGATCGGGCAGCGGGCCTGATACACGCACCCGTCGGGGATGGAGTGCAGATCCGGTGGGGTGCCGCCGATCGACTTCAGATCCTCACCGCGGACGGCGTGTACTGGTACCGAGTCGAGCAGCCCCTTGGTGTAGGGGTGTCGCGGTGCGTCGAATACCTCGGACACCGGTCCGGTCTCGACGACGTTGCCCGCGTACATGATCGCGACCCGGTCGGCCTCCTCGGCCACGAGGGCGAGGTCGTGAGTGATGAGTACGACGGCCATGTCGTGTTCGGTGCGTAGTTCCTTGAGCAGAGCCATGATCTGCGCCTGCACCGTGACGTCGAGGGCGGTGGTGGGTTCGTCCGCGAGCAGTACCGACGGACTCAGGGCCACGGCCATCGCGATCAACAGGCGTTGGCGCATCCCACCGGAGAACTGGTGTGGGTAGGAGTCGGCGCGGGATTCGGGCTCGGGGATACCCACGCGGGCCATCAGTGCGATGGCCTCTGCCCGTGCTTGTTTGCCGGACATACCGCGGTGGATCCGAAACGGCTCGGCCAGTTGGGTTCCCACGGTGTAGACCGGATTGAGGGCGGTCAGTGCGTCCTGGAAGACGATGGCCAGTTCGGTGGCTGCGATGGTGCGTCGCACCTTGGTCTTCGCCGTCACCAGGTCCACCTCACCCATCTCGACCGAACCGCCGGTGATGTCTGCGATCGGCTCGAGCAACCCGACGATGGCCTGCGCCGTCATCGACTTGCCGCAGCCCGATTCACCCAGCAGAGCGAGGGTTTCGCCGCGGCGGGCGGTGAAGGTGACGTTGTCCACGGCGCGAATGACGCCCGACGGCGTCCGCAGATCGACGGTCAGTCCGCGCACGTCCAGGGCGACGCTACCGGTAGCGGAGCGTCGAGGTGCGGTTGCCGGTGCGCTCATGAGAGGACCTTTCGTACGGGGAGCAGGCGAGACCGCTTGGAACGGGGGACGTTGAGTCGCCACCGCTGTGCCGGATCGGTGGCGATGCGGGCCCAGGCGGCGAGGACAGTGGCCGAGACGGTCGTCAACACGATGGCCAGGCCGGGGAAGAAGGAGAGCCACCAGGCGGTCTGCAGGTAGGTACGGCCCTGCGAGACCATCAGACCCCAGGAAACGTCCGGCGGCTGAATGCCGATGCCCAGGAAGCTCAATGACGACTCGGCGAGAATGACGAAGCAGAAGTCAAGGGTCGCGACGGTGAGCAGGGTCGGCAGCAGGATCGGGGCCACGTGCCGTCTGATCACCGATCCGCTTTTCGCCCCGAATGTTCGTGCGGCGTCGACGAACAACCGACTCTGCAACTCGGCCGACTCCGCGCGGGCAGTGCGCAGGTAGATAGGGATTCGGGTGACCGTCAGGACCAGCACGATGTTCGCGGCACTGGGGGAGAACACGTAGAGCACCACGACGGCCATCAGCAGGGATGGGAAGCTGAGGATCACGTCGGCGACGCGCATCGCCGCGGTCTCGCGCCAACCGCGATGAAAGCCGGCCCACATACCGATGAACGAGCCGATGATCGCGGAGAGGATGACGGCCGGAATGGCAACCGAGAGTGTGGTTCTGCTGGCCACGATCAACCGGGCGAGCATGCTGCGACCGAGTGGATCGGTGCCGAGAATGTTCATCCACCCGGTGTCGAGGGTGAACGGAGGCAGGTTCGAGCGGTCGAGATCCTGATCGGTTGCGGCGTCACCGACCAGCATCGGCCCGAAGATCGCGGTGAGGAAGACCAACACCAGGATCGCGGCGGCCACGGTGGCGACCCTGTCTCGTAGCAACAGCTTCCACAGCGGAGCCGACGCCTTGCGGGCTTCCACCGGGCTCTGGGGCGGAACATTCTCGGGCTCGGACGTTTTCGGTGCTTCGAAGTCGAGTGACATCAGTTTCTCCTAGACCTTCACCTTGTCGCGAACCCGGGCGTCGAGCAGTGCGTAGCAGGCATCGATGACGATGTTGAGCACGAAGATGGACACCGCCGTCAACAGCACGGCTGCCTGCAGAACGGCGAAGTCGCGCTGCAGGATGGCGTCGATCATCAACTTTCCGATGCCGGGCCAGCCGAAGATGGCCTCGACGACCACCGCTCCGTTGACGAGTCCGACCATCAGATCGCCGGCGACGGTCAGTGCCGGCGCCGCGGCGTTGCGCAGAGCATGATGCGTGACGACCCGAAGATCGCCTGCTCCTTTGCTTCTCGCCAATCGAACGTACGGTGCCGACAGTGCCGACACCATCGCACCCCGCACCACCTGAGTCAGTACTCCGAGCGGGCGAATGAGCAGGGTGGCGATCGGCAACACCCAGGAGAGCATTCCGCTGTCCACGCCCGAGGTGGGCAGCCAGCCGAACAGGATGGCGAAGACGTAGACGCCCATGATGGCGAACCAGAAATCGGGGATGGATGCGGCCGTCATCGACAGCAGGCTCGAGATGCGATCGGCCAGCGAGTTGGGCCGGTACGCGGCCCAGCAGCCGATGATCACCGCGCCGAGGATGGCGAGGAACATCGTCGCGAACGCCAGCTGCAGCGTCGCGGGGAACGCGCGCAGTGCCATCGCCGACGCGTCCTCGCCGGTGCGGAGCGACTGCCCGAAGTCGAGTTGGACGACGCCCTTGAAGTAGTCCAGCAGCTGCGTCAGCACCGGCTGATCGAAGCCGTTGGTGGCGCGGAACGCCTCGCGCTGCGCTTGGGTTGCAGACTCGGGTAGGTACAGGCTGGTGGGGTCGCCGGTGAGCCGGGCGAGGAAGAACACGCCCAGCAGAACGACGAACAGCGGGATCAGGCTGGTGTAGATCCGTCGGCGCAGGAATCTGAACATGTCAGGGCCTCTCGGTGTCGGCGCGCGTCATGGCGGCGAGATGCATTTCGTCGACCGTGGCCGAGTTGGGGGTGTAGTCGACCGAGGACGCCTTGGCGAGCACCCCGTTCATGTGCGCGATGTAGGCCATCTGCATGATGTCTTTCGGTTCGTCGGCGAACACCTGCGCGTACGCGTCCTGCCGTTCCTCGCCGGTCAGTGCGCCGGCTGCAGCGATCTCCCGGTCGAATTCCGCTGTGCCGTATGCACTCTGGAAACCGTCGCTGGTGAAGTACTGGTCGACGGTGAACGCGGAGTCGCCGGCCTGGTTGCCGTGCTGAATCACCAGCAGATACGGCCCGACGTCCGGGAACGGACGCTCCTGATACTCGGCAGTGCCCGCGGCATCCATCATTTCGATCTTCACGTTCATACCGATCTTGGACAGCGAGTTCTGGATCACCTCCACCGTCTCGTTGATCTTCGGGAACTGCCCGGTGCGTCCGATCAGGCGGATCTCGGTATCGACGGGTACGCCGTCGGCGCGGGCCTCGTCGATCAATGCACGCGCCTCGTCCATGTCGTACGGCCACGGGGTCAACCCTTCGTCGAATCCCACGACACCCTCGGAAATCAGTTGAGCTGCAGGCGAGCCGAGTCCGCGGAAGAGTGCCTTGACGATGCCGTCACGATTGATCGCGTAGTTGATCGCCTGCCGCACCCGCATGTCGTCCAGCGGCGGCTGCGCGGCCTGGATGCGGAGCGCCGTGGTCTCGTTGTTGGGGTATGCGACGCCCAGGTCGCCGGCCCCGTCCTCCGGGCCGACCGACGTCGCGATCTCGGCCTCACCGTTGGTCACCATAGATGCGCGGACGCTTCCCTCGCTGCGCCACTGGTATTCGGCCCTGGCGTATTCGGGCTCCGGACCCCAATAGGTCTCGTTGCGCACGAGCGAGAGCTTCTGGCCGTAGTCCCAGCGCTCGATCGCGAACGGTCCCGTTCCGATCGGTTCACGCACGCGCTCGGTGTAACTGACTGTGCGCGGAACCATCTCCACGAACGAGAGGCGAAGCGGCAGGATGGGGTCGGGTTCGGGGGACTCGACCGTCAATGTCAGAGGATCGACGGCTTTCACCACCAGGTTCGCGTCGCCGAACACGTAACCCTCGACATTGCAGCCCAGTTCCGAGTTGACCGTGCGGTCGATGGAGAACGCAGCGTCCTCGGCCTCGAAGGGGCTGCCGTCGCTGAACGTCACACCGGGATGGATCGCGAACGTCCATTCGGTGTCGGAGGTCTGCTCCCACGAGTCGGCGAGTTTGGGTTCGAGATCGCCGGTGCTCGGGTTGCGCTCCATGAGTGGCTCGGTGATGTTCGAGCGGGTGACGACCCCGACCGACGTGAGCGAGACATCGCAGGCCTCGAGGGTCGGCGGTTCCTGCGGCAGAACGATGCGAAGAGTATCTGCGCGGGTGGCTCCGCCGTTGTTGGAGTTGGCGACTGTACAGCCGCTCGCGATCAGTGAAAGTGACAGTGCGCCAACGGCTAG